>PWGH01000008.1 GCA_003555285.1 Thioalkalivibrio sp. | reverse complement strand
TGTAGGAGGCGAGCCCTCTCGGCGACGCCCTTACGCTGGAAAACCGGTCGCCGAGAGGGCTCGCCTCCTACGGGGCCTTGGATCGCGGGCTATTGGATCGGGCCTTCGTTGAGAATGGCGACGGCCCCGGCCACCCCCGTCGCGTATTCACCGGGGCCGAGCTCGAGCTCGAGCACCAGCACATCCGGCGCCTCCCAGTGCCAGGCGAGATGCTGCGGGCGCATGCGCAGCGGTCGCCGGGCGGCGTCGACCTTCTCCCGCTCCAGTCCGGCGGCCAAGGCGCCGAAGGCGCTGGCCACACGCGTCTCACGCTCCAGCACCGCGCCCGAACTGTCCGGCCCGCCCCGGCCCCACAGCGGCCCGGTCGGGTGCAACTCCAGCCGTTCGCAGCGATCCTGCAATTCGGCATCGAGTGCCGTGACCGGGAAGACGCTGCCCCGGCCGTCCAGATTGGCTACATCGCCCGGCAGCAGGCGCTCCCAGGTGCCGTCGGCCACCCGCTCCCGCAGCACCGCGTTGAAGATCGCGGCGCGTGCCGCCGACAGGTACAGGCTGCGTTGATTGCGCCCCTTCGGGCGCAGGCGTCCGGCGAACCAGGCCTGTGCGCGTTCCAGGTTGGCATGACCGAAACGCTGCTCACCGAAATAATCGGGCAAGCCGCGCGCCTGAATGCGCAGCAGCAGGGTCTCGGCCGCGTCGCGATCCCCCTGGACCTCACGCAGACGCACCTGGAAGCGATTCCCCAGCAGATGCCCGGTTTTCAGCTTGCGCGAATGCCGCGCGCTGGACAGCACCACCACGCCCTCCGGGGCCTGCGCGGCCCAATCCGGTTCCTCCCGCCCCGGCAACTGCACGCTGAACCATTGACGGGTCACCGCATGGCGATCCTTGCGCCCGGCATAGCCCACCGCCACCCGGGGCACATCGGCAACCCGGGCCAGCCACTCGGCCACCGACTCGGTGTTGTGTCCGGTCTTGGCAATGTGCAGCCAGACATGTTCCCCCTCCCCGTCCGGCGTGGTCGCCGGCCGTTCCTCGACCACGAAGTCCTCGGGCTGCACCTTGATCCGGGCACGCAGCGGCACCACCCAGGGGAAGACCGGACCATCCGGCGCGCCGCCCAGGGTCGGTTCGCTTTCAGGCATCGGGTCCGCTTCCGTCATGGGTTTTCCTCCGGTGTGATCGCCATCGACCGGGGCACCTGAACCACCTGATCGCGCAAATAATGCGGTTGGGCCCGCTCGGCAGACACCCCCTCGCCGCGGGCCTGGGCCGTAGCACCCAGGATCGCGACCTCCCGCGCGCAGGGTAAAACGGTGGCATCGAGCGCTTCGGCGGGAAGGCCCAGCGCCGCCGCCAATTGCGGATACACCGCCAGGGCATTGCCCAGGGCCATGCGCCGGCCGGTAGCGTCCTCCGGCACCGGCAACCAGCCCGGGTGAATCGCCGGTGGCGCCGACAGGTGTTCGGCTTCGGCCGCCCGGACCCGTCCCTGCGCATCGACCGCATACCGGGACCAGTACACCTCGCCCATGCGCGCATCAAGCAGCGCCAGCACCTCGCGCGCACCGCGATCCGCACCCTGTTGCGCCAGCGCCGCCAGGGTCGAGATCGGCAGCACCGGGCAATCGATGGCGAAGGCGAGCCCCTGTGCCACACCGAGCCCCAGCCGCACGCCGGTGAAGGCCCCCGGACCCCGGCCGACCGCCACCGCGTCCAGATCGCCCGGGACCAGCCCGGCCTCGGCCAGCAAGCGATCCACCAGACCCAGGATCAATTCGCCATGGCGCCGCACCGCCTCGCGCTCCTGCAACCAGTGCACCTCGCCGTCCAGCCACAGGGCGGCGGAGCAGGCCTCGGTGGCGGTCTCCAACGCGATCAACCGCATGCTGCCGGCTCCCGACGCAGCCGCGCCTCCTGCAGGAAGGCCAGGGCCTGCACCGGATCCCGGGTCTGATGAAACGGCGGCAGGCTGTGGAAGAAACGGCGCCCGTAGGGCTTCTGGGTCAGCCGCGGATCGCACAGCGCCAGGATGCCGGCGTCGCTCGCATCGCGGATCAGGCGTCCGACCCCCTGCTTCAGCGCCAGCACCGCCTGGGGCAGTTGCATCTCCATGAACGGACTGCCGCCTGCGGCCTCGATCGCGGCCGCCCGGGCCTGCAACACCGGATCGTTCGGCGCCGCAAAGGGCAGGCGATCGATGATCACCATCGACAGCGCGTCGCCGCGGATGTCGACCCCTTCCCAGAAGCTGTGCGCTCCCAATAGCCAGGCGGTCCCGGAGGCCCGGAACTGCGCCAGCAGCTCGCTGCGCGGCTGCTCGCCCTGCACCAGCAGCAGGCGCTCGGGCGACAGGCGATCGCGCAACAGTGCGGCCGCCTCCTGCAGCGCCCGATGGCTGGTAAAAAGAAAGAAACCACCCCCGGGGTTGCCGTGCAACAACGGCCACGCCCAGTCGATGCAAGCGCGTGTGTAGCCCGGCGTGTTCGGGTTCTGCAGCGCACGCGCGGGCAGGGTCAGGCAGGCTTGCCGGGAGAAATCGAAGGGGCTGTCCAGGCGCTCGGCGGCCACGTCGGCCGGCAAGCCGAGGCGCCGGGCGGCGTGACTGAAGTCCTCGCCCACCGCCAGCGTCGCCGAGGTGAAGATCCAGCTCGCGGGTCGGGCCGCGCGCCGCTCGGCCAGCGGCCGGGCGGCGTCCAGCGGGGTGCGGTGCAGCATCAGGCTCTGCTTGAAGCGCTCGACCCAAGGCACGGTTTCGGTGCTGTCCTCGCGCCATTGGCGCAGATGGCCGCGCAGCAGGCCGCACCGGGTCCAGGCCTGGCTCAGACCGGGACTGCGTTCGGCCACCGCACCCAGGTCCTGTTCCGCCTCGCCGAGGGCGCGATCGAGCGCCGACAGCGCCTCGTCCACCCCCGGCGTGGTCGCCACCTCGGCCCAACTCGCCCGCATCGGCCAGGCCTCGGAACACTGCAACAGGGTGGCCGAGGCCTGCTGCAGCGCGGCGATGCGATCGCGCAGATCCACCACCTCGGGCGCACCCTCCGCCAGTTCCCGGAGCACATCGCGGCCGAGGTCGCGCAAGGCCCGGGTGCCGATCGCCAGACCGAAGAAGCTGCCGGCGATCTCCGGCAACTGGTGCGCCTCGTCGACGATCACCGCATCGACCTCCGGCAGCAATTCCCCGAAGCCCTCGTCCTTCAGCGCCATGTCCGCGAGCAGCAGATGGTGATTCACCACGATGATCTGGGCATCCTGCGCCCGGCGCCTTGCACGCACGACGAAGCACTCATTGAACCGAGGACACTCGCCGCCGAGGCAGTTGTCGACGGTCGAGGTCACCTGCGGCCACAACGGCGCGTCCTCGGCCAGAATGTCGGCCTGGGTCAGATCGCCGGTCACCGAGGTCGCCGCCAGACGTTGCAAGGCCTCGAGGCTGTGCAGCTGCCGGCCGCGCCCGGCGGCATCGGCCACCGCGACCTCCAGGCGGTAGTGACACAGGTAGTTGGACCGGCCCTTGAGCAGCGCGGTCTTCGGCGTCCGTCCGAGGGCGCCGCAGACCACCGGCAGATCCTTGTCGAACAGCTGATCCTGCAGCGTCTTGGTGCCGGTCGAGATCAGCACCCGCCGCTCGGACAGCAGCGCCGGCACCAGGTAGGCGAAGGTCTTGCCCACCCCGGTGGCCGCCTCGACCAGCAGGGTCGAGGGCACTGTGGCCATCGCCTCGGCCACCGCCGCCGCCATCGCCTGCTGCTGCGCCCGCGGCTGGAAGCCGTCGAGCGCGCGTGCGAGGGCCCCGTCCGCGGACAGGGCCGTGGCCACCCGTGCGATGGCGTCTGCGACGTTCTCAGCCAAGGGCCGACTCCAGTTGCGCAATGGCCTCGCGGGCGCGCAACGCCCCCTCGGCGTCGCCCAGCGCCTCCCGGGCCCGCGCGATCAAGCGCCAGTTGGCCAGCGCCAGGACCCGATCCCGAGCGCCCAATTGCAGCGAGCGCTCCGCCAGGCGTTCGGCCTGCCCGGGGTCACCCTGCTCCAGGCGGATCCGGGCCATCTGGTACCAGAGCTCCGGATCACGCGGCGCAATCCGCAGCGCCCGCTCAAGTTGCAGACCGGCCAGACGCAGGTCCCCGGCGGCCCGCGACTGCTCGGATTGCGCCGCGAGGGTCAGCGTCGCGGCCGAGGGCGCCGGTGTGACGGCTGGCGGCGCGGCCTCGGGCGGAGGGGCGACGATCATCGGTCCCTCGCCCTCGCTCTGACCGGTGGATAGGGGTGCCGAGGGATCTCCGGAACGCGGCGCCGGCACCGCGCAGGCGGTCACCATCAAGGCGATCAGCGTCAGCGCCCACACGGGCCTCGGCAGGACGCGCCACCCGCTCGCCCGAACCCCTGCGGGCCGCATCCGATCACTCATTGAAACCACCTCTCACGCCAATCCGGCCTGTTGTTCGGTTCGTTCCCCGAAGGCACATCGCAACCCGCCCGCGTCCGCGGCGCAGAGTCGCGCCAGAAGGGCAGCAGGACCCGTTCCGGGCAGGCCTCGGTGTCGACCCGCAGGCCGGAACGCCGATCCACCGACTGCAGGCTGATCTCCGGATGATGCCCCAGGTTCAACGAACCGCCGGGAAGTGCGGCCATGGTACGGATCCAGATGGGTAGGGCGCCAGTCGCACCGGTCAGGCCGGTGGGCCGATTGTCGTCCAGTCCCAGCCACACCACCACCAGATGCCGGTCGTCGAAGCCGGCGAACCAGCTGTCGCGCCGGTCGTTGGAGGTACCGGTCTTGCCCGCCAGCACGCGGTCGGGAAAGGCCTGCCCGATCACCCGCCCGGTACCCTCGCGCGTGACATCATGCAGCGTGTGGTTCACCAGGCGCACCGCGCCATCGGGAACCGCCCCCCGCAGCTCCAGGCTGTAATGCGAGAGTTCCCGGTGATCGGCATCGAGCACGTCGCGCAGCGACCGGCTGCGGGTCGCGTAGCCGCCGTTCGCCAGGGCCTGGTAGAGGTTGGCCACCTCGAGCGCCGACAGGTCCAGCGCGCCGAGCGCGAGCGACGGCAACACCGCCGGCGTACGCTCGAGGCCGAGGGTCTGCAGCAGCCGGATCACCTGGGCGATGCCGATCTGTTGGGCGAGGCGCACCGTCGCCACGTTGTAGGAACGCACCAAGGCCTCCCAGGCGGTGATCTGGCCGTGAAAGCGCCGGTCGAAGTTCTGGGGCGACCAGGGCTCGCCGTGCGCCAGCGGCAGCGTCAACTCGCTGTCATCGAGCAGAGTGGCCAAGGTATAGCGTTCGGGGTTCGACAAGGCCGCCAGGTAAACGAAGGGCTTGATCAACGAGCCGATGGGTCGGCGCGCCTCCACCGCCCGGTTGAAGCCGTGAAACCGCGGGTTGCGGTCGCCGACGAGGGCCAGTACCTCACCCGCCAGCGGGTCGGTGATCACCGCGGCGACCTGCAGTGCGGGATCGCTGCCGCCGCGTTCGACCAGCTCGCGCATCCCCGCGCTCACCTGTTGCTCGAGGGTGAGCTGCATCCCCGGGTCCAGGGTCGAGAAGATGCGCAGGCCCTCGGTCCGCAGATCCTGCTCCCGGTATTCGGCCTGCAGTTGCCGGCGCACCAGGTCGAGGAAAGCCGGAAACGGGCTGTCGCTCCCCGGGACCCGCGGCGACACCGCGAGCGGGCGCGCCTGCGCCGTCTCCACCCGCTCGGCCGAGGCCAGCCCCTCGCGCCGCATGCGCTCGAGCACCCCGTTGCGCCGCGCCAGCGCTCGATCGGGAAACCGGCGGGGATCGTAGTAGCTGGCCCCGCGGGCCAGACCGACCAGCAGCGCCAGTTGGTCGAGGTCGAGTTCGCGCAGGGGCCGCTGGAAATAGAATTGCGCCGCGAGCCCGAAGCCATGGATCGCGCGGGCGCCGGCTTGACCGAGGAAGACCTCGTTGAGGTAGGCCTCCAGGATGTCTTCCTTGCTGTAGCGGTATTCCAGCAACACCGCCATCACCGCTTCGTTGATCTTGCGCTTCAGGCTTTGCTCATGGGTCAGGTAGAAGTTCTTGACCAGCTGCTGGGTCAACGTGCTGCCCCCCTGCACCGTGCGCCCGGCGCGCAGGTTGGCCCAGGCCGCCCGGGCAATGCCCAGGGGATCGAGGCCCCGATGCGCGAGAAAGCGCCGATCCTCCGTCGCGAGCAACGCGGCGACCAAACCCGCCGGCACGTCCTCCAGGTGCACCAGCACCCGGTCCTCGCCATGCGTCGGATAGATGCTGCCGATCAGCATCGGCTCGACGCGCATCAGGTCGACATCGCGCCCGGCGTGATCGGAGAGTTCGGTGATCATCCCGCCCTGCACCCGCAGCATCACCGAACGCGCCGGCTCACGGCCATCGCTGAAGACGAACGGTCGAGTAGTCAGGGTCACCCGATCGCCCTGCAGCGTGAAGTGACCCGGCCCCGAGCCGCCCTCCCGGTAATTCAGGGCCTCGAGTTCCAGTCGCAGCAGCTCCAGCGTCAACGGCCGGCCGATGTAGAGTTCCAGCGGACGCGCGAACACGCGCGCCGGCAGCGACCAGCGCTTGCCCTCGAAACGCAACTGAATCTCCCGATCCAACTGCTGCACGTACAGCGTGGCGAGCCCGGTCGCCACCACCAACAGCCCCGCAACGAACCACGATCCCGCACGCAGGATGCGGCGAACTCGGGAACGGGCACGGGGCGGCACACGGCGTCTGGGTGGCATCGGTTTCGATTTTCGACAAAGGGCAATGGTACCCTGAGCGAAGCTGCCTTTCAGGCCAGTCCGCTCTCCGGACTGGCCACCCTCCCTGCAGAGGCTCCCCAATGGACGCCCTCGAACACCAGCAACGCCTGCTCCAACGACTCTCCGAATCCACGGGTTTCCCGCATCCCGCGCGGTCCGTCGAGCGTGTGGAGACTCACATCTCCACGCTACTGCTGGTCGGCGACCATGCGTACAAGTTCAAGAAGCCGCTGGACCTTGGTTTTCTCGACTTCTCCACGCTGGAACAGCGGCGGCATTTTTGCGCCGTCGAACTCGAGATCAACCAGGCCTTGGCCGCGCCGATCTATCTGGACATCGCCACGGTACGCGGACGCCCGGAGGCGCCCTACATCGACGGCTCGGGCGACACGGGAGAACGCGACGCGGCCGGGCAGGATCCGGTGCTGGAATACGCGGTGCACATGCGGCGTTTCGACCGCAACCGGCAACTCGATCGCCTGCTGGCCAGCGGGGGGCTGCCGGTCACGGCGATGACTGCGCTCGCGATGAAGGTCGCGCGCTTCCACGAAACCACCGACCGGGCGCCCCCGGATTCGCGCTACGGGACCCCGGAACGCATCCTGGCGCCGATGCTCGCGAACTTCGAGGCCCTGCAGCCAACCTCGGAACGATCGCCAGAATCAGCGCCAGAATCAGCGCCAGAATCAGCGCCAGAATCAGCCACGGAACGCGACCGGCGGCTGCAGGCGCTGAAGACCTGGACCCAGCACACCACGGCTCGGCTCGAAGAAACCTGCAAGGAGCGGCACGATCACGGCTGCGTCCGCTCCTGCCATGGCGACATGCATCTGGGCAACATGGTCTATCTGAGCGACCACCAGGATGAAGACAGTCTGGCGATCTTCGACGGCATCGAATTCGACCCGTCGTTACGCTGGATCGACGTGGCCTCGGAGGTGGCCTTCCTCACGATGGATCTGCAGGCCCGAGGCGCCCCAGCCCACGCCCATCAGGCCCTGAACATCTACCTGGAACGGCGCGACGATTTGGGCCTGCTGCACCTGCTGCCTTTCTATCAGGTCTATCGGGCACTGGTGCGGGCCAAGGTCAATGCCATCCACGCCCGCGAACCCGGTATCGATGCGCAGCAGCGCGCCGATCACGAGGCGCAGGTCGAGCACTATGTGACCCTCGCCGAAACCCTGCGAAGCCCCGGACGCCCGGGGCTGATCCTGATGCACGGCCTCGCCGGCAGCGGCAAGACGCGGGTCAGCACCGCGATCCTGCAGCGGCTCGGGGCGATTCGGCTGCGCAGCGACGTCGAACGCAAGCGCCTGCTGGGATTGCCGCCCGAGGCACGGCCGAGCCCGACCCAACAGGCGAGGCTGTACAGCCCCCAGGGCATCCACGCCGTCTACCAACACCTGCTGGCCCGGACAGAAAGCGTGCTGGAACTGGATCGCCTGGTGATCGTCGATGCGACCTTCCTGACGCGCGAGCAACGCCAGCCCTTTTCGGACCTGGCGCGACGCCTGGACGTTGGTCTTGCGATCGTCGCCTGCACCGCCGATGAGGCCATCCTGGAACAACGCCTGCGCGAACGTCATGCCGGCAACCGCGATGCCTCCGACGCCGATGTCGCGGTCCTGCACCAACAGCAGTCGCGCCTCGAGCCCCCCGGACCGGATGAACCGGCCGTGACCACCGATCCGCAACACCCGCTGGACTGGATGGCGCTCGACCGGTTGCTGCAGCCCGGTCGCCTAGTGGCCGGGAACCGCTGAAGAGGCCCGCCAGTTCCTTGCAATCAGGCCTTGCCATCAGATTCTTGCAAACGGGCCCGTTCCAACGAGCCTTTCCACCGGACCCTTCCGAGCCGTCGCTGCCGATCCTGGCAAACGGAGGCCATCGAAATGCACAATCCCCCGATGACCACCCCCTCAATGGTATCGATCACGATGCGCTGGTTAGACTGCAATCCATGATTCGTTTGTACTGCGTCGCCGACCGGCAACTCGAGCCCCGCCTTGGCGTCTCGCGCCATGGGTGGCTGGCGATCGGCCTGATGCTGTGGATCTGCTTGTTCGGTAACGTACAGGCAGATGCGCTCCTGCAGTTCGTGGATAGCGACGGCGAATCCTCGCAGATCCTGATCAAGGGCGCGTACGCCCGCATGGACATCGTCCATCCCGGTGCGGGCCGTGCCGGCTACCTGCTATTCCATGCCGACAATCAATCGCTGTACCTCGTCGACGACACCACGGGCACCTACGCCACCTTCAACGAGGCGATGATCGACGCCCAGATGCAGGCGATGGGCCAGATCATCGACGAGATGCGTGCCGAGTTGCAGTTCCTACCCCCCGAGCTCCGTAGCGAAATGGAGGCTCAAATGGGCCTGGGACTGCGCCAGGTCCCGATGACGGTGGAAGTCCGCCGCAGCGCAGGCCAACAGGACATCGGCGGGTTGCGGTGCGTGGAGGCGGAGATCGTGGTGAACGGACACGTCCAGAGCCGCGTCTGCGTGGCCCGCGCGCAGGACGTCGGGCTGTCCCCGGCCGAATTCGACACCTTGAACGCCCTGACCGAACGCCTGTTCGCGTTGTCGCGCCAGGCACTCGACACCGGTGGGCCGATGGCGCAGGCCATGGGCCCTCAGGTCATGCCGCCGCTGGACGGCATCCCGCTGGAGGTGCGCGACCATCAGGACGGCGTCACCACCCGGCTGGTGGGGGTATCCACCGACCCCGTCAGCCCGGAGCTCTTCCGTATCCCGGGTAGTTATCGCGAGCAGCCCTCCCCATAACCCCGCACACCCCTGAAAACGTTCATTGTCACACGAGGAATCCACCATGCCCCTGTTCCGTGTCGTCCTGCTGTTCCTTGCTGCCCTGTTGCTGGGCATCCCGTCGGCCCAGGCGCAGGATCCGGTGATCGACACCGACGAGCGGCGCATCTACGCCATCGACGGCGAGTTCGGTTTTTACCGGGAGATGGTCGAGTCGGCCATTACCGACCAGGGGCTGGTCGTCAACTATGTCGGTCACATCGCGACCATGCTCGACCGGACCGGGGGCGTCGAGCCCGGTGCGGGCCTGTATCGCAACGGCGAGTCCCTGGAATTCTGCAGCGCGACCTATTCACGCCGCATGATGGAGGCCGACCCCCACAGCATCGTGTTCTGCCCCTATGTGATCGCCGTTTATGAACTCACGGCCGAACCGGGCACGATCCACATCGGCTATCAACGCGTTCCGATCATCGGCGATGCGGCGTCGCAACAGGCCTTGCAGGACGTCGAGGACCTGATCGAGCGCATCATCGACAACGCCATGGCCTTCTGAGCGGCCGCAGAGAATTCGGGTCTCAGCACCAGGATCCGGTTGAGGGATCGGACTCATCCCACCGGCGGATGACGCACCGGCGCTTCAGCCCGGGCGCCGGGCGTGGGCGGGGCGGAAGGCCTGCACCCGCGCCGGATCCGTCTCCAGGTAGGCGCCGCCGATCAGATCGACCCCATAGGGGATCGCCGGGAACACCGCATCCAGACACTCGGCAATGGCGGACGGCTTGCCGGGCAGGTTCACGATCAGCGTCGCGCCGCGAATGCCTGCGGTCTGACGGGACAAGATCGCGGTCGGCACATGGCGCAGCGACACCGCCCGCATCTGCTCCCCGAAGCCGGGCAGGAGCTTCTCGCAGACCGCCTCGGTGGCCTCCGGGGTCACGTCCCGCGGCGCCGGCCCCGTGCCGCCGGTGGTCACGATCAGGCAACAGCCCGCCTCATCGCTGAGGGATCGCAAGGCGGCCTCCACCTCCCCACGCTCGTCCGGAATCACGCGCGCCTCGGCGATCCAGTCGCAGGTCAGCGCCGCCTCGAGCCAGGCCCGGATCGCCGGTCCGCCTAGGTCCTCGTAGTCGCCGCGACTGGCCCGGTCGGAGACCGTCACGATGCCGATACGGGCGACGCCTGGTGCGTCCGTCGTGCTGTCCGCTGCGCTCGTCATGATGCCACCTCCTGATGCCGGGACGTCGCCGGCCACATCCGCTTAGCCCTGCAGCGCATCGTGCAACGCGACGTATTCGCCGGTGACCTTGTGGCGCGGATCCAGATGGATCATCGGACGCGATTGCTCGTGCGACTCCCGAATCTTCACCGAGGCCGATAAATAGGGCGTGAGCACGGGCAGGCCTTCCGCCGTAAGTTCGTCGACGATCCGCCGCGGCAGCGATGCGCGCGCCTGAAACTGATTGACGATAATCCCCTCCACCGCCAGGCTCCGGTGGTGATCCATCCGGATCTCCTGCACGTTCTCGAGCAGGGTGTACAGCGCACGACGCGAAAAATCATCACAATCGAACGGGATCAGGCAGCTGTTGGCGGCAATCAGCGCCGATCGTGTGTAGAAATTCAGCGCCGGCGCAGTGTCGATCCAGATCCGATCATAGTGCCCGCTCAGGCGTTCGAGGGTCTCGCGCAGCTTGAAGATCTTGTACCGGGACTCGAGCTTCCCCTGCAGGTCGTCGAGACCGGGATGCGAGGGCATCACATCGAGCCCAGGAAACGGACTCTCGGTCACAAAATCGACGCCCTCTCGGGCATGCAGCTTGAAATTGAGCACCTGATCAAAGAAATCGACCAGGGTCAGCGCCGTGGCTGGAGGGGCCGCCCCGAGCAGGTAGCGGGTCGAGTTGCCCTGTGGATCCAGATCCACGACCAGGGTTCGAAGGCCACGATGGGCACTGATCGCGGCGAGATTGCAGGTGATCGTCGATTTACCGACCCCACCCTTCTGGTTGAACACCACCCTGCGCATACCGGACCCCGCAACTTTGTGTCCCGATTGTGCCAAAAATCCGGGAACCATGTAGGCCCGCTCCCGCATCGGATCGCGAACACGCCAGCGGCCCCCCGACGCGCCCCGCCACCGATCCCCGCCCACGGCCGGCCGTCGCCCCTCTGGTGCTCTCTGCCCAAATACGGTAGGAATAGCGGATCAGCGCCACCCTGACCGGCGGCCCCGGCGATCGCGCACCGCCCCTGCCGTCTCACCGCTTGGCTCTCATCGATGCAGGCTTCTTCACCATGAACGATCCGTTCACCATGACCGACCCGGACTTTGCAGAGCACCTATCGGACCTGTCCCGGTTCGTCGAAGAGGCGGTGTCGATGGAGGCAAGCTTGGGCATGCTGGCCGAACGGGTCGCCCATATCCTGGGCTGTCGGCACTGCTCGATCATGCTGATCAAGCATCCGGAGGGCGCGCCCCATCCGATGCTGCGGGTGGAGGCCCATCACGGCCACCTCCCGCCAGAGGCGTATGCCACAGCGGTTTCCCTGGACGCGGGAATCTCCGGCCACGTTGCGGCCACCGGGATCCCCTTGCTGATCAACGACCTGCACCAATCCGGCTTCGTGCACCTGGCGCGGCGGGAAACCGAATGCGCCGACGACCTGATTTCGGTGCCGATTCAACTGGATGGCGCGGTGGTCGGGGTGATCAACCTGGACTCACCCCAGGGACGGGAGCACCTGACGACGGGAGACCTGAATGCCGCCACCGCACTCGCATTGACGGTCGGGCAGGCCATGCGAATCCACCGGCTACAGGGCCTGCTGAAGACCTGCTTCCTGCAATCGATTCTCGCGCGCACGATGCCCGATACGCATGCTGGCCGGAATCCAGATGCGGCGCCAGACCCGACGGGGCCGCAACCCGCGGCCATCGGCGGAGATCCCGATCGCCTGGTCCGCTTGATCGCGCATACCTTGTATCGGGAAATGAAGCAGGTCGGGTTCGCCCGCGATCATGTTCTCGGCCTGGCCAGCGAACTGGTCGCCCGGGTCAGCGACGAAATGACTCGAAATCATCGAAAGGCAAGCCAGCCAGAAGGCCCATCAAAACCCGAGCCTCCAGCAACGGGCCACCCGCACGCGAAGACCCGCTCCGCCTGAACGCCGCGCCGACCGGTTGTTCTTGGGGTCGCCCCTACACGGCGCAGAGATCCGCACCAGCCCCTTGGTCCCCAGCCCTTTTGCTCCAGGAACCCCCTATGCACACGCGCTATACCGACATCACCCCCTACGAAACCCTGGATGGCTCGTCGATCCGTGAACTGATGCACCCGGCGGTGCACGGCAATCGGGGGCAGAGCCTGGCCGAGGCGGTGATCGCGCCGCAGCAGGAGACCCGCTTGCACCGGCATGCCTGCAGCGAAGAGATCTATCATGTCAGCACCGGCCACGGACGCATGCAACTCGGCGCCGAGAGTCTGGTGATCGGTCCCGGCGATACCGTACACATCCCGCCGGGAACCGCCCACAAGGTGCGCAACACCGGGGATCAGCCGCTGTATTTGCTATGCGTCTGCACCCCCGCCTACAGCCACGACGATACCGAGCTGCTCTGAGCACCCGGATCTCAGAAACACGGGGCTCACAACACGGGGGCTCAGCGCACAGGCCTGGGCGCACAGAGCTGAACCCACCGGCCCAGACCCACGGGCCTCAGCAGCACATGAGCCTGAGCACAAAGGTCTCAGCCCATGGGCAATTCATTACACCCCGGCCGTGGATGCGACACCCCGTTGGTGCGGTTGCTACCATGCTTCGCTTTGCCCCTTTTGCAACGGAAGACCCCTGATGACCCTGGACGAAATCGTCGACACCTTCGAACTGCTGGGTGACTGGGACCAGCGCTATCAATACCTGGTTGAATTGGGCGAGAAGCTGCCTCCCCTGCCGGAAGAGACGCGTCTGGAGGACAATCGGGTGAAGGGCTGCATGAGCCAGGTGTGGGTCAGCGCCTATCGGGATCCACAGGCCGTGCAGCGCATCCGCTATCACGGCGATTGCGACACCACGATCATCAAGGGCGTACTAACACTGCTAATCCAACTGGTGGATGCGCGCAGCGTGCAGGAGATCGAGCAGCTGGACGTGGACGAGTTCTTCGAACGCCTGCAGCTCGATGAACACCTGTCGCCGAATCGGCACGTCGGCGTCTACGCGATCGTCGACCTGATGAAGAAGCAGGCCCGGGAGATCGCCGCGTCCTGACCGGAGAATTCCGTAGCCCCGAATCCCCATAGGCCCGAGTCTTCGTAGGCCCGGGGTGCCCCCGACCGCAATCCCGGGTAGGCTGGAGATCCCGAATCGACAGGATCCACGGGATGCCCGACAGCCCCCCCTGCAGCACGCTTCATCTGGCCCAACCGGAATGGGTCGCTGCCTGGCTCCGACGACCGCCGCCCGCCGCCGATGATCACGCCCGCCTGACCGAGGTGCTGGCTCTGGCACGCGAAAACGTGGAGCGTGACGTCGGCGGTCCCTTCGCGGCGGCGGTTTACGCCCTGGAGGGCGACGAGCGCCTGAGCGCGGCGGTCAACACCACCATCGACAGCCACTGCTCCGCCGCGCATGCGGAATTGCAGGCCCTCTCGCTCGCCCAACAACGCGGCGGCAGCCATATCCTCGAGACGCCGTGCATCCTGGTCAGTTCCAGTGCCCCGTGCACCATGTGCCTGGGCGCCACAGCCTGGAGCGGCGTGCGCGCGCTGCTGTTTTCCACCAGCCGCCAGGATGTGGAGGCCATCGGTTTCGACGAGGGTCCGGCCACCCCGCGCTGGCAGCACGAATTGTCCCGACGCGGCATCGCGGTCCGGGGGCCGCTGCTGCGTCGGGAGGGCCAGGCCATCCTGCGCCTCTATGTAGAACGCGGCGGCATGATCTACAACGGTCCCGCCCACCCGCCGGAGCCCCCCGGCGACGACTGAGACGCCCGGCGCAGGGATCGGATCCTCGAAACCGAGGTCCATATCGATAAGGTCTCTCGATAAGAATCGTTTCGAACCCGGGATCGCCGATCTCGAATCGCGAACCGGCCGATCCCCCGAAATCACTGCGCAGCGTGGAGCATGCTCATGGGTATCGCCAACACCCTGAAACAATTTCTCGACAACCGCGGGGTCGATTACGAACTGATCAGCCACCGCCCCAGCCCTTCGGCCAACCGCACCGCCGAGGCGGCGCACATTCCCGGCGACCGCCTGGCGAAGGCGGTGCTGCTGGAGGATTCAGGGCACTACCTGCTCGCGGTACTGCCCGCCACACGGCGCCTCCACCTGGGCCGTCTGCACCACCTGGAGGGTGACTTCGTCAGCCTGGCCACCGAGGACGAAGTCGCCGAGGTCTTCACCGATTGCGCGCGCGGGGCAGTGCCGGCCATCGGTCCGGCCTATGGCTTGGATACCGTGCTGGATGACAGCCTGGCCTGGCAGGAAGACATCTATTTCGAGGCCGGAGACCATGAATCCCTGGTCCACCTGCGCGGCGAAACCTTCCAGGCGCTGCTCGGCGCTCCGCGCCACGGCGATCTCAGCAACCCCATTTGATCCGCGTGCCGGCGGTCACGGCTTGCGGCTCTGGCGCAGGGTGGGGTGGTGGGTCAGCAAGCGATCCACGCGGGCGCGAACCTCCGGG
>PWGH01000082.1 GCA_003555285.1 Thioalkalivibrio sp. | reverse complement strand
CAGGTGATCGTCGAGGCCGATCAGTACATCCCCTACAACATCGAGGACGTGAGCCTGGACTTCCAGGTATTGGGCAATAACGTCGCCAATCCGGCGCTGCTCGATGTGCTCGTTGTGGCCTCGCGTAGGGAGAACGTCGAATCCCGCGTGGCGGTGGCCGAGGCCGCGAAGCTCACCGTCGAGGTCATGGATGTCGAGGCCTATGCGGTCGAGCACGCGAGCCGCCTGCTGCTCAATCAACTTCCGGATCGCGAGGCCAAGCCGGTGGTCGCGGTGATCGACGTCGGCTCCTCGGTCACCAAGGTCTATGTGATGAGCGAGAGCCAGGGCGTGATCTACACCCGGGAGCAGGACTTCGGCGGGCGCATCCTGACCGAGGAGATCATGCGCCGCTATGGCCTGGACATGGAGCAGGCGGGCAACGGCAAGATCAATGGCGACTTGCCGCCCGATTATGCGGCGGCGGTCCTCGAGCCCTTCAAGCAGAACATGATGGATCAGGTGCAGCGGCTGCTGCAGTACTTCTACGTGACCCGCCCGCACGACTCGATCAACCAGATCTTCCTGGGCGGCGGGTGTGCCGCCATTCCCGGGATCGACGAAATGCTCGAGGAGGCCACCGGTACACCGGTTGCCACCGCGAACCCCTTCCACGGTATGCCGCTGGGTCGACGGGTGAATCAGGTCCGCTTCGAAAACGACGCGCCGGCGACGCTGACCGCCTGTGGCCTCGCGCTGCGAGGGTTCGCGACATGATCTACATCAATCTGTTGCCCTGGCGGCTCAAGCAGCGTGCGCAGCGTCAACAGCAGTTCTACGCAATGGCGGGCGGCGCGGCCCTGGTCGGCGCCGTGCTGGTCTTTGCCGCCTACAGCTTCATGAACGCGCAGATCGACCACCAGGGCGCGCGCAACCAGATGCTGCAGACCGAGATCCGGGAGTTGGATCGGAAGATCGCCCGGATCCGCGAACTCGACCGCCAGCGTCAGGACGTGATCGATCGCATCGATGTGATTCAAACCCTGCAGGCGAGCCGCCCGGAGGCGGTGCATCTGTTCGACCAAATGGTGCGGACCCTGCCCGAGGGCACCTTCTTCCGCGAACTGCGCCAGGAAGGCAGCCGCATCCGTCTGGTCGGGCGCGCCGAATCCAATGCCCGAATCTCGGCGCTGATGCGGCGGGTGGATGCCTCCCCCTGGCTGGCCGATTCGACCCTGCAGATCATCGAGACCCGCCAGGAGGGCCGGCTCCAGGTGCGTGATTTCCGCCTCGAGGCCGTCCAGACGCGTCCGGCCAGTGCCGACCCGGCGGAACAGGGAGCCTCATCATGAACCTGCAGGCGATCAACGAGATCGACTTTCGTAACCTCGGCGAGGCGCAGGCGGGGGTGAAGGCCGGCATCATCGGGCTGATCATCCTGGCGCTGCTCGGGGCCGGGTACTGGTATTTCATCAAGGATCAGCGCGAGGCGCTGGAGCGCGCCGAGCGCGTAGAACAGCAACTGCGGGTGGAGTTCCGGGACAAGCAGGAGCGCGCGGCCAACCTGCCCGCCTACGAGGCGCAGCTGGAAGAGATGGAACGCATGTTCGCTTCCTTGCTGCAATTGCTGCCGAGCACCGCCGAGATCCCGAGCCTGTTGGTGGACATCTCCCAGACCGCACTCACCGCGGGGCTGGAGATCGAGCTCTTCCAGCCGCGCCCGGAGGCGAACCGGGACTTCTATGTCGAGGTGCCGATCCAACTGCGGGTGCGCGGCGATTACGAACACATGGCGGCCTTCGTCAGTGGCATCTCGGCGATGCCGCGCATCGTGACCATCCATGATGTCTTCATCCGTCCGGGCGCTTCGGACGCGGACCTGCTGATGGATGCCGTGGCCCGCACCTACCGCTATCGGGAGGAGAGCTGATGGCCATTCGTCGCGGTTGGGCCTTCGGGTTGCTGGCGGGCGTTGTTGCGCTGTTGCTGATGGGCTGCCAGGGGGATACCCGGGACCTGCAGCAGTACATCGCCGAAATCAATGAGCGTCCGGGCGGCGATATTCCACCGCTACCGTCCATCGATCCACACGAGCCCTACCTGTATCCGGGGCATGCGCGCTCGCCCTTCGATTCCTCGGTGATCGCGCGGCCGTTGCCGCCTGCAGCCACCGGGCTTCCGGGCGTGGTGGATGTCGACTTCAACCGGCCTCCCGAACCGCTGGAGCGCTTTCCGCTGGACTCCCTGCGCATGGTGGGTTCGCTGGAACAGGGCGGGGTGCGGTATGCCCTGGTACGGACACCGGATCGAACCATTCAAAGCGTAAGGACGGGCAATTTTATGGGGCAGAGCTGGGGGCGTATCGAGGATATCTCGATGCAAAAGATCACGTTGGTCGAAGTGGTGCCCGACGCCTTCGGCGGCTACGTCGAGCGCGAAAACACGGTCGCGTTGACGGAATGAGTTTCCTGGGGGAAAGAGTCATGCATTTCGATAAACACTCGCAGTCCGACACGAGGGCCGTCGGCCTGCGCGCCGGACCATCGGCTTTGGTGGGTCGGTTGCTGATCTGGTGTGCAGCGCTGCTGCTCCTTGGATCGGGCACGCTGCAGGCCACCGAGCTGCAGGAGATTCGTACCGCCACCGCAGGCCCGGGACAGACTCAGATCAGCCTGCGTTTCTCCGAGGTCCCGCCCGAGGCACGCATCTTTTCCATCGATTCGCCGCCGCGAATTGCACTGGACTTGCCCGAGGTGTCGAGTGTGGTGGCACGCACCACCGACGTGAACCAGGGGCCGCTACTGTCGGTCACCGCGGTCGAGGCCGGTGATCGGACCCGGGTGATCCTGAACCTGGCGCACAACGCCGATTACCGCAGCCATGTGGACGGCAATCAGCTGATCCTGACCGTGGGCTCGGGGGTCGCCGATGTGAATCGGGCGGCACCCGGTGCGCCGGCGGCACCCGCGGCGGCGGCTCCGACCGCAACCGCTCCGGTGGTCACGGCCTCAGCACCAGCGATGGCGACACCGTCCCCCCGGGCCGGCGTACGCAGTGCACGCCCGACCGAGATCATCGATGTCGATTTCCGCCGCGGGATCGAGGGCGAGGGGCGGGGGGTGATCGAGCTGTCCCGCCCCGGCGTGACCGTGGACGTGAAGGAACAGGCCGGCCGTGTCGAGTTGACCTTCCCCCGGGTGCTGATGGGCGAGCACCTGGAACGGCGCATGGACGTGACCGACTTCGCCACCCCAGTGAACTCCATCGAGACCTCGAAAGACGGTGACGAGCGCGTGCGCATGACCGTGAACGCTTCCGGTGACTACGACGTGCTCTCGTACCAGATGGACCGCACCTACGTGCTCGAGCTGGCGCCGCTGACCGAAACCCAGCGCGAGGCGCAGCGCATCGAGCGTCAGGAATTCATCGGCGAGCGTTTGTCGCTGAACTTCCAGGACATCGAGGTGCGCTCGGTGTTGCAGCTGCTCGCGGATTTCACCGACCTGAACATCGTGGTCAGCGACACGGTGACCGGGAACAGCACGCTGCGCCTGAACAATGTCCCCT
>PWGH01000033.1 GCA_003555285.1 Thioalkalivibrio sp. | reverse complement strand
CCCTTAGGTTTTACACCCAACCTGAAGAGCCGTTTGGGGTGTGCCCGGTCCGGACCGTAGATGGCCATGGATGGCCATCTTCGAGCGCTCAGGGACGACTTGAGCGTGTCCGGACCGGGCGCACCCCGCACGGCTTGGGCACGGCACCCAGCGTGGATCGGCGCTTCGGGGAGGGCCATGGTGGACCCGCTGCGCTTGGCCCAGCCTACGGGTTAGTGGCTTGGCGTGGGCGGGATCGCCCCTTGCAAGGGTCGGTCAGGCGGTCTTGTCCAGGGCTTCGGCGGGGTCGTAGCCGAGGTTCGGGGCGAGCCAGCGTTCCGCCTCGGGGAGGCTCATGCCCTTGCGCCGGGCGTAGTCCTCGACCTGATCCCGGTTGATCTTGCCGAGGCCGAAATAACGCGCCTCGGGGTGCGCGAAATACCAGCCCGACACCGCCGAGACCGGCAGCATCGCGTAGCTCTCGGTCAGCGTCATGTCGGCGTTCTCGACCGGGTCGAGCAGCGTCCACAACAGGCCCTTCTCGGTGTGCTCCGGGCAGGCCGGATAGCCGGGCGCGGGACGGATCCCGGCGTAGCGCTCCTGGATCAGGTCCTCGTTTTCGAGGGTCTCGTCCGCAGCATAGCCCCAGAACTCCCGGCGCACGCGCAGGTGCAGGGCCTCGGCGAAGGCCTCGGCCAGGCGGTCGGCCAGACTCTTGACCAGGATCGCGTGGTAGTCGTCGTGTGCCGCCTCGAAGGCCTTGGCCCGGGCGTCGACCTCGCCACCGGCGCTGACCGCGAAAGCACCGAGGTAGTCGTGGATCCCGGTCGCCTTGGGCGCCAGGAAATCGGCCAGCGAATGGCTCGGCGCGCCCCGGCGCTTCTGGGTCTGCTGACGCAGGTGATGCAGGCGCATCAGGGCCTGCTCGCGCGTCTCGTCGGCGTAGACCTCGATGTCGTCATCGTCGACGGTGTTCGCCGGGAACAGACCAACCACCCCGCGCAGCCGGACCCAGCGCTCGTCGATCATCTGCTGGAGCATCTTCTGCCCGTCGGCGAAGAGCTTGCGCGCCTCCTCGCCCACCACCTCGTCGTCCAGGATCCGCGGATAGGCGGCATGCAGCTGCCAGGCGTGGAAGAACGGCGTCCAGTCGATGAAACGAGCGACCTCGGCGACGTCGTAGTCGTCAAACCGCAGCAGCACCGCATCCGGCCCGTGCGGCTGCAGCCGGGTCACTCCCGCGGGCAGCGGATAGTCGGGATCGAGCACCCGAGGCCGGGTCGGCGTGTGGGCATTCCAGTCGATCACCGGCCGGTTGGCGCGGGCCTGCTCAAGGCCGAGCCAGTGGATGCGCTGCTTGCGACCGGCGAGCTTCTCGCGCAGTTCGACGTATTCGGCGCGCGTCTTGGCCGCATAGGGCGCGCGCAATTCGGGACTGATCAGGCTTTGCGCCACGCCGACCGCGCGCGAGGCGTCCTTCACCCAGACCACCGGACCGGCCGCGTACTGGGGCTCGATCTTCACCGCGGTGTGCGCGCGCGAGGTGGTCGCGCCGCCGATCAGCAGCGGCGTGTCGAAGCCCTGGCGCTGCATCTCGGCGGCCAGGTGGGCCATCTCCTCCAGCGACGGGGTGATCAGCCCGGACAGGCCGATCACGTCGACGTTGTGTTCGCGGGCCGCGTCGAGGATCTTCTGCGGCGGCACCATCACGCCGAGGTCGATCACCTCGAAGTTGTTGCACTGAAGCACCACGCCGACGATGTTCTTGCCGATGTCGTGCACGTCGCCCTTGACCGTCGCCATCAGGATCTTGCCGTTGGAATTCCCGCTACCGCTCTTTTCGGCCTCGATGTAGGGGATCAGGTGGGCGACGGCCTTCTTCATCACCCGCGCCGACTTGACCACCTGCGGCAGGAACATCTTGCCTTCGCCGAAGAGGTCGCCGACGACGTTCATGCCGTCCATCAGCGGACCCTCGATCACGTGGATCGGGCGATCGGACACCAAACGCGCCTCCTCGGTGTCCTCGACGACGTAGGCGTCGATGCCCTTGACCAGCGAATGCTCGAGGCGCTTGGCGACCGGCCAGCCGCGCCATTCGAGGTCCTCCTTCTTCGCCACCACGCCATCGCCCCGATAGCGGTCGGCGAGCTCGAGCAGGCGCTCGGTGCTGTCGTCACGGCGGTTCAGCACCACGTCCTCGACCGCCGCCTTCAGTTCGGCGTCGACGTCGTCGTAGACCGCGAGCTGGCCGGCGTTGACGATGCCCATGTCCATCCCCGCCCGAACCGCGTGGTACAGGAAGACCGCATGGATCGCCTCGCGCACCGGATCGTTGCCGCGAAACGAGAACGACACGTTGGACACCCCGCCAGACACCAGCGCGTGCGGCAGGCTCTTCTTGATCGCCCGGGTGGCCTCGATGAAATCGACGCCGTAGTTGTTGTGCTCCTCGATGCCGGTACCGATCGCAAAGATGTTCGGGTCGAAGATGATGTCCTCGGCCGGAAAGCCCACCTCTTCGGTCAGGATACGGTAGGCGCGCTGGCAGATCTCGAGCTTGCGCTGCTGCGTGTCCGCCTGGCCCTGTTCATCGAAGGCCATCACGATCACCGCGGCGCCGTAACGACGCACCAACCGGGCCTGTTCGATGAAGGCCGCCTCGCCCTCCTTCATCGAGATCGAGTTCACCACGCTGCGACCCTGCACGCATTGCAGCCCCGCCTCGATGATCGTCCACTTCGAGGAGTCGATCATGATCGGCACGCGGGCGATGTCGGGCTCACCGGCGATCAGGTTCAGAAACCGCTGCATCGCCGCGAGGGAATCGAGCATCCCCTCGTCCATGTTGATGTCGATGATCTGGGCGCCGTTCTCGACCTGTTCCTTGGCGACATCCAGCGCCGCCTCATAGTCCTCCTCGCGGATCAGCCGGGCGAAGCGCTTGCTGCCGGTCACGTTGGTGCGCTCGCCGACGTTCACGAACAGCGACTCCTCAGTGATGTTCAGCGGCTCCAGACCGGACAGGCGACACGCCGGTGCGAGCTTCGGAATGCGCCGCGGCGGATGCTGGGCCACCGCCTCGGCAATCGCCTTGATGTGCTCCGGCATCGTCCCGCAACAGCCGCCGACGATGTTCAACAGCCCCGAGGCGGCCCACTCACCGATCTCGGCGGCCATCTGCTCCGGCGTCTCGTCGTATTCGCCGAACTCGTTCGGCAGGCCGGCGTTCGGGTGCGCGGAGACGTGGGTGTCGGCGATCCGCGACAGCTCCTGCACGTACTGGCGCAGTTCCTTCGGTCCGAGCGCACAGTTCAGCCCGATCGAAATCGGCCGGGCGTGGCGCAGGCTGTTCCAGAACGCCTCGGTGGTCTGCCCGGACAGCGTGCGTCCGGAGGCGTCGGTGATCGTGCCGGAGATCATCACCGGCAGCCGGTGCCCGGTCTCGTCGAACAGCGTCTCGACCGCAAACACCGCGGCCTTCGCGTTCAGGGTGTCGAAGACGGTCTCGATCAGCAGCAGATCGGCGCCGCCCTCGATCAGCATCGTTGCGGCTTCCTTGTAGTTCTCAACCAGCGTGTGGAAGTCGACGTTGCGATAGCCGGGATCGTTCACATCCGGCGAGATGCTCGCGGTGCGGTTGGTCGGGCCCAGCACCCCAGCGACGAAGCGCGGGCGCTCGGGGGTCTTCGCGGTCCAGGCATCGGCCATTCGGCGCGCCAGACGCGCGGCCTCGCGATTCAGTTCCGGGACCAGTTCCTCCATCGCGTAGTCGGCCATCGCGATGCGGGTGCCATTGAAGGTATTGGTCTCGATGATGTCGGCGCCGGCCTCCAGATAATCGTTGTGGATCGCCTCGATGATGTCCGGCCGGGTCAGCACCAACAGGTCGTTGTTGCCCTTCAGGTCGCTCCGCCAGTCGGCGAAGCGCTCGCCGCGGTAGTCCGCCTCCTCGAGCCGGTAGGCCTGAATCAGGGTGCCCATGCCGCCATCCAGGATCAGGATGCGTTCGGCCAGGGCCTGTTCGATCTGTTGGTGTCTGGTTGTCATTACGAAACCCGTGTCGATGATTGTGAAAAATTACCATAAGAGCAGCCCCGCTCCGCCGCATCCCTGCACGACGCGGGCGTTCTCCGGTGCGGCTCGCCGGTCAATCCGGCAAGCCCAGCGGCCGATCTTGCATGGGCGCGGGGAAGTGTCACGATAGGGCCATGCGCACCCACCCCATCAACTGGTACATCACGGCACCGCAGACCTGCCCCTATGTGGAGGGCCGGGAGATGCAGACCGTCTTGGTCGATCCGGCCGTCCGACTGGTCAGCGACCACTATGGCCAACTCCTGGCCGAGGGCTTCCGACGTAGCGGACAGTTCGTCTACCGGCATCAATGCCCGGTCTGTCAGGCCTGCGTGCCGGTCCGGATTCCCGTCACCCGTTTCCAGCCCAACCGCACCCAGCGCCGCTGCATGAAGACCAACGCCGATCTCACAGTTCGCGCGGTGACGAATCCCGATCTCGACGAGCACATGCAGCTGTTTCGCCGGTATCTGCGGTCCCGCCATGCCGACGGCGGCATGGAAGACACCAGCCGCGCCGATTACGCCGGCATGCTGAGCGCACGCAACTGTGGCGTGCTCGTGTTGGAATACCGGCAGGGCGACGAGCTCCTGGCCGTGGCGGTCACTGACGAAACGCCCCAGGCGCTGTCGGCGATGTACACCTTTTTCGATCCCGACCGTCCGGTCCGCAGCCTCGGTACCTTTGCCATTCTGCGCCAGATCGAGGCGGCCCGGGACCGGGGGCTGCCGCATCTGTACCTGGGCTACTGGATCCCCGGTTCACAGAAGATGAGCTACAAGACTCGCTTCCATA
The DNA here is from genome assembly GCA_003555285.1 of Thioalkalivibrio sp. Next base: position 10,455 of record PWGH01000033.1, on the reverse strand, counting down.
CCCTTGAAGGGCGAATCGGTGGAATCTGGCAGCCGATCCCTCACGCTGCCAACGCGGGGTTCACCGAGGCCTGAACACCGGCGATCGGGGGTACCGCGTTTTGAGCATCGGGAGCGGACTTCGGCGCCGAGACCCCCGGAATGGATCGATCCCGAGCTTACGCTCGGGATCCACGCCACCGGGGCCTTTCGATCAGGCCGAGGCCTTGGCCAGACGCAGACCGGCATCGTCGGCCAGGGCCTCCGCCTTGTCGGTGCGCTCCCAGGTCAGGTCCAGATCCTCGCGACCGAAGTGGCCGTAGGCGGCGGTGGGGCGATAGATCGGCCGTTCCAGATCCAGCATCTTCAGGATGCCGTAGGGACGCAGGTCGAAGTGCTTGCGCACCAGCGCCGTGAGCTGGCTTTCCTCGACCTTGGCGGTCCCGAAGGTCTCGACCGCGATCGACGTCGGCTCGGCCACACCGATCGCGTAGGACACCTGTACCTCACAGCGGTCCGCAAGACCGGCGGCGACGATGTTCTTCGCCACGTAGCGGCAGGCATAGGCGGCGGAACGGTCGACCTTGGACGGGTCCTTGCCGGAGAAGGCACCGCCGCCGTGACGCGCCATGCCGCCGTAGGTGTCGACGATGATCTTGCGCCCGGTCAGGCCGCAGTCCCCCAGCGGTCCGCCGGTCACGAAGCGGCCGGTCGGATTGATGTGGAACTTGGTGTCCTTGTGCAGCCACTCCTGACCCAGCACCGGCTTGATGATCTCTTCCATCACCGCCTCGATCAGCGCGCCCTGCTCGATCTCCGGCGCGTGCTGGGTCGACAACACCACCGCATCGGCGGCGACCGCGCGGTTGTTCTCGTAACGGAAGCTGATCTGGCTCTTCGCGTCGGGACGCAACCAGGGCAGGGTACCGTTCTTGCGCACCTCGGCCTGGCGCCGGACCAGACGGTGGGCGAAGTGAATCGGAGCCGGCATCAGCACGTCGGTTTCGTTGCAGGCATAGCCGAACATCAGGCCCTGGTCGCCGGCGCCCTGCTCTTCGGGACGACTCCGGTCGACGCCCTGGTTGATGTCGGCCGACTGCTTGCCCAGTGTCACTGCCACCGAGCAGGTCGCGTAATCGAAGCCCTTGTCGGAGCTGTCGTACCCGATGTCCTTCACCACATCGCGCACGATGTCCGCGATCTCGACCCGAGCGCTGGACTTGACCTCACCGCCGACCAGGACCATGCCGGTCTGCGTGAAGGTCTCGGCCGCGACACGGGCCTTCGGATCCTGGGCCAGAAAGGCGTCCAGGACCGCATCGGAGATCTGGTCGCACATCTTGTCGGGGTGGCCCTCGGAAACGGATTCCGAGGTAAACAGGTAACGGTTGCTCATCGATGGTGCTCCTTGGTTCAGTTTTGAAATCAGGTACGGATGGCCGCGACCTCAGGGTCACAGCGGGTCGTAACGGCGCCCGGATGCCCGGATCCCCGAGCGTGCCCCGCGCCGGAGCGCGGCGAAGACGCGTGGGATCCGGCAACAGCCCGGCCGCGAACGACGGGCCGGCGTCAGGCGCGGGGCTTGCGGAAGCGGAAGATGCCCCAGGTCAGGTGGCCCGCCTTGCCCCCTTCGACCCAGTGCCCCAGACCGGTCTTCATGCGGGTGATGTAGTCCGGCGAGATGGTACCGGTGAGTTCGGACTCCCGAGCCTCGAGCTCGCCGCGAACCCGGGCGTAATGGCGGGGCAGCTGGTGGCTGTGGTTCTCGAAGCCGATCTCGTGCAGGCCGGCGCGGGCGCAGGCCTCGCGGTAGAAACGCGGCGACCCCAGACTCTCGAGGTGAATACGTTCCAGGATCGGATCGAGCACCCCGTCCGGGCAGTCGTCGTGTTGCATCGGATCGGTGAAAATCAGCACGCCGTTCGGTTTCAGCACACGCGCGGCCTCCTGCAGCACGCGTTCGCGCGCACCGCTGTGCAGAAAGGCATCCTGCGACCAGACCACATCGAAACGGTCATCCGCACCGGGGACGTCTTCGAAGCTGCCGTCGAGCACGGTGATCAGCGAATCGAGGCCGCGCGAGCGGTTGATCGCCCGATTGCGTTCGTTCTCTACCTCGCTAAGGTTCAGCGCCGTGACCCGGCAGCCGTGATTCTCCGCCAGGTAGCGCGCCGAACCGCCATAACCCGCGCCCATGTCCAGCACCTGCCAATCGGGTTGCGGCTCACCGAGCATATCGGTCATGTGCGCCACGGTACGGCGGCTGGCATCGACGATGGCTTCCTCATCATCCTCGTACAAACCGATGTGGATATCCTCGCCACCCCAAACCCGGTGGTAGAAGGTGTCGGCGTCGGCACTGTTGTAATAGTCGCGCGCGGTGGCGACGGGGCTTGAATAGGCGGGGTTCGAATGGGCGGGGCTCGACTGGACGGCGCTCATCAGGACGTCTCCTCCGGATAATGCTTGTCGGCGACATGGATGAAGAAGTCGGGTTCGGCCTCGCGGTAGGTTTCCTTGAAGTCGCCATAGGTATTGATGGTCTGGAAGCCGACCTCGCGCATCAGACGGCGCACGTAGGACTTGCGCAGCGGAAACATGTTCAGGTGGTAGGTGGACTTGTCCGGGAAGTCATACTTGAAGCGGGCCAATCCCTCGTCGACGTGCTCCGGGGCCACCGAGACATTGTCACCGCAGTAGTAGTACGTGTGGGTGCTCGAGTAGCCATGATCGAGGATCGCGTCGTAGTTGCGCTGATCGAGGATCAGCACCCCATCGTGATTCAGTGCCGAATAGAACTCGGCCAGGGTCTTGCGACGGTCGTTCTCCTTGAACAGGTGGGTAAAGGAATTGCCCAGACAGACGACAGCGTCGTAGCGGCCATAGATATCGCGATTCAGCCAGCGCCAGTCGGCCTGGGTGGTGCGCATGATGTGGCCCCGCTTGCGGCCGTTCTCGAAAGCCTTGGCGAGCATCTCCGGACTGCCATCCGCACTGACCACATCGAAACCGGCTTCCATCAGCTGCACCGAGTGGAAGCCGGTGCCGGCGGCCACGTCGAGCACCCGGCGCGCGCCGCGGTCCTTCAGGACTTGAATGAAGAAATCGCCTTCACTTTTCCTGCGGCTGTCCCAGTCAATCAGGTCATCCCATTTATCGACGAAGGAACTGACGTACTCCTCACGATAGTTATCGGTCTCGCGTCGTTCGATCGGCTGATCACCGAAATCCTGTTTCTTGATCGTGGCTACCATGGTTTTCCTCACTGACTTGATGGGTGCGGCGGACCTGAAGACCATCCGCATAACGAATTCGGGTTCGGCCCGGCTTGGGACCGCTGCGACGTCGGTGGCATTCCCGGTCATCACGAAGGCACATAACCAAGCCGACTCCTCGGAATGCCGGGGAGGCCATGGTGGTCGTGCTGTCGCTCGCGGAGCGAGCCTCCCGATCCGCTGGTGCAGTCCGGGCGATGGCGATCCCTACGGTCGCGCCTTGATGGGCCCTGAGCGGGCGATGGATCCGGCCGTGCAAATGGGTCTGCTGCTCGCGAACCGAAGACAGGAACGCCACAAAAGGGGGCGGCTTCACCCCCTGAATCGCTGTTCCTTTTCTACCCTGCCGGTTCTTTCTCCGAATTTCAAGGCGTGATTTCCCGTGTCCGGTGGAGATCGAGGCGTTTTTCTACCCCATTTACGGGGATTCCGGTGGGGAATCCAGGACCGGCGCCCCGGAACCGCTACCCGGTTTTTGCCTCCTCGGGCCGCCGGCTGGTGCCGATTCCCCACCGGCCTCGCGGCCGCGCCCCCCGGACCCGATCCCCAGCCTGGGCCACCTCAAATCCCCGGTCCGTTATACTTGCAATCTTTCGCACTTTGAGAGCGTCGCCATGTCCGAAGCCCGCACCCTGCGCCGAGCCCTGCTCTCGGTCTCCGACAAGACCGGCCTGGTCGACCTGGCCCGCGAGTTGCACGCCCACGGCGTCGCCCTCCTGTCCACCGGAGGCACCGCCCGGCTGCTCGCAGAACAGGGGCTTCCGGTGACCGAGGTTTCCCAACACACGGGCTTTCCCGAGATCATGGATGGGCGGGTAAAGACCTTGCACCCGAAGATCCATGGCGGCCTGCTCGGCCGACGCGGCCAGGACGAAGCGGTGATGGCGGAACAGGGCATCGCACCCATCGATTTGTTGGTGGTGAATCTCTATCCCTTCGAGACCACCATTGGCCGCGCCGACTGCACGCTCGAGGAGGCAATCGAGAACATCGACATTGGTGGACCGGCGATGTTGCGAGCGGCCGCGAAGAACCACGGCGATGTCACGGTGGCCACCGAGCCGGCTCACTATGCGGAACTTACGCGGGCCCTGCATGAGTTCGGGGCGATCCCGGCCACGCTGCGCCTGCGCCTGGCGATCGCCGCCTTCGACCATGTCGCCCGCTACGACGCCGCGATCAGCAATTACCTCTCGGCCCTGGACGAAACCGGTGCGACCCAAGGCTTCCCCGGCCAGCTGAACCTGAGCTTCACCAAGGTCCAGGATCTGCGCTATGGCGAGAACCCCCACCAGCAGGCCGCGTTCTATCGCGACACTCGCGGCGGCCGCGGCCGTCTGGCCTGCTATCGCCAACTCCAGGGCAAGGCCCTGAGCTACAACAACCTGGCGGACGCCGATGCGGCCTGGGAATGCGTACGCCAGTTCGACACTCCCGCCTGCGTGATCGTGAAGCACGCGAACCCCTGCGGTGTGGCCGTCGCCGAACGACCGCTGATGGCCTACGAACGCGCCTTCCAGACCGACCCCACCTCGGCCTTCGGCGGGATCATCGCCTTCAATCGCCCACTCGATGCCGACACCGCTCAGGCGATCGTCAGCCGGCAATTCGTCGAGGTGATCATCGCTCCGGAGATCACACCGGCGGCGCTGCGGGCCACCGAGGCCAAGGGCAACGTCCGCGTGCTGGAGATCCCGCCGGCCGCGCCGCAGCCGCAGCTTGATTTCAAGCGCATCGGCGGCGGCCTGCTGGTGCAGGACGCCGACGCCGGCGATCTGACCCAGGTCGAACTGCGCTGCGTGACCGAGCGCACGCCGACCGAACAGGAAACCCGCGACCTGCGCTTCGCCTGGCAGGTGGCGAAATTCGTGAAATCCAACGCCATCATCTATGCCCGCGACCAACAGACGATCGGCGTGGGCGCCGGGCAGATGAGCCGGGTCTATTCGGCGAAGATCGCCGGCATCAAGGCCGCCGATGAGGGCCTGGGGGTCGCCGGCAGCGTGATGGCCTCGGACGCCTTCTTTCCCTTCCGCGACGGCATCGATGCGGCCGCCGAGGCCGGCATCACCGCGGTGATCCAGCCCGGGGGCTCGATGCGCGACGAGGAGGTGATCACCGCCGCCAACGAACACGGCATCGCGATGCTGTTCACCGGCATGCGGCACTTCCGGCACTGAACCGGGCGCCATGAACGGGCGCATGAAAGCGCCGGCCGTGCATCGCCGAATCGCCGATCGACATTGATTCGGCTCCGGGCCATACCTATCGTGTCTTTAAGGACAAGCAGCAGATGAACGTACTGGTAATCGGCGGCGGCGGCCGCGAACATGCACTGGCCTGGAAGCTGGCTCAATCGCCGCGGGTTTCCCGGGTGTTGGTGGCCCCGGGCAATGCCGGCACCGCGCTCGAGGAGAACTGCGAGAACGTCGCCGTCGCGGCCACCGACCTCGAAGGTCTGCTCGATCTCGCCCGGGAACGCGACGTCGCCTTCACCGTGGTCGGCCCGGAGGCGCCGCTGGTCGCTGGCATCGTCGATGCCTTCCGGGCGCAGGGCCTGCGCATCTTCGGCCCCACCGCGAAGGCCGCGCAACTCGAGGGTTCGAAGGCCTTCGCCAAGGACTTCATGCAGCGCCACGGGATCCCGACCGCCGCGTATGGCAGCTTCACCGACATCCCGGCGGCCGAGGCCTTCATCAGCGCCCACGGGGCCCCGATCGTCGTCAAGGCCGACGGCCTCGCGGCCGGCAAGGGCGTGATCCTGGCCCAGACCGAGGCCGAGGCCCGCGCCGCGGTGCAGGACATGCTCGCCGGCAACGCCTTCGGCGCCGCCGGGCATCGGGTGGTGATCGAGGCCTTCCTCACCGGCGAGGAGGCAAGCTTCATCTGCATGATCGACGGCGAGCACATCCTCCCACTCGCCAGTTCCCAGGATCACAAGGCCCGGGACGACGGCGATCGCGGCCCGAACACCGGGGGCATGGGCGCCTACTCGCCGGCCCCCGTGGTCACCCCGCAGATGCACACCCGCATCCTGCAGGAGATCATCGAACCGACGCTGCGCGGCATGGCCGCCGAGGGCGAGGCCTACACCGGGTTCCTGTATGCCGGCGTGATGATCGATGCCGCCGGCAACCCGCAGCTGCTGGAGTTCAACTGCCGCTTCGGCGATCCGGAGACCCAGCCGATCCTGATGCGCCTGAACAGCGATCTCGCGGACCTGATCGAGGCCGGCATCGATGGCCACCTCGACCGGATTACCGTGACGTGGGATACCCGCTTCGCGCTCGGCGTGGTGCTCGCCGCCGGCGGCTATCCGGGGGCCTATGCCAAGGGCGAGGTCATCCGCGGGCTCGACGCCGCGAACAGCGACACCGCGCGCGCGTTTCATGCCGGCACCCGCCTGCGGGAGGACGGACAGATCGTGACCGATGGCGGGCGGGTGCTGTGCGTGGTCGGGCTCGGCGACGACCTGCGTGCGGCCCAGGAAAATGCGTACCGCACTGCACGAAAGATCGACTTTTCGGCGTTATACTGCCGCACGGACATCGGCCATCGGGCACTCACACCCGATCGCTAGGCGTCCCTTTCAGGCTCCTGGCCTCCCACAAAGACCTTCATGGAGGTCACTGCAATGACCGCATCGCCCCAAAAAACACCGGATTCACTATCGGCGCCCGCGCAGACCTGCGACAGCGCCACGTTGCGCAAGTCGATTCGCAACGCCCTGGTGCGGGTCGTCGGCAAGGACCCGGAGATGGCGACCCCCCGCGACTGGCTGCACGCGGTCTCCTTCGCCATCCGCGAACGGATCATCGAGCGGCGCGTCAGCACCCGCCGCCAGTTTGCCGAGGAAGAGGTCAAGCGCGTCTATTACCTGTCGATGGAGTACCTGATCGGCCGCATGTTGGAGGCCAACCTGCGCAACATGGGCATTCTCGACGTCACCCGCGAGGCCCTGGGGGATCTGGGTGTCGATTTCGAGGATATCGCCCGACTGGAAGAGGATGCCGCCCTCGGCAACGGGGGTCTGGGGCGCCTGGCGGCCTGCATCCTGGAGTCCATGGCGACCCAGGGCTACCCCGGCTACGGCTACGGCATCCGCTACGAATACGGCATGTTCCAGCAGCACATCGAACACTTTCGCCAGGTCGAGCATCCGGACAACTGGCTGCGCTTTGGCAATCCCTGGGAATTCCCGCGACCGGAAAAGACCTTCCCGGTGCGTTTCTACGGCAATGTGATCAAGCACCACGAGGCGGACGGCGATATCTGCTATGCCTGGGAAGGCGGCGAAGCGGTCCTGGCCATGGCCTATGACTACCCCACCGCCGGCTATGAGCGACGCAACGTGAACAACCTGCGTCTGTGGGCCGCCAAGGCGACCCGCGACTTCGACCTGCGTTACTTCAACGAAGGCGATTACATCCGCGCAGTGGCGGACAAGAACGAATCGGAAACGATCTCGATGGTGCTCTACCCGAACGACGCCAAGGCGATCGGCAAGGAACTGCGCCTGAAACAGGAGTATTTCTTCGTTTGCGCCTCGTTGCAGGACATCCTGGACCGCCACATGCACCTGGGACTGTCCATGGACACGCTGCCGGAACGGGCGGCAATCCAGCTCAACGACACCCATCCGGCCATCGCCGTGGCGGAATTCATGCGCCTGCTGGTCGATCAGCACAAGGTGCGCTGGGCCCAGGCCTGGGCGATCACCCGTCAGGTCTTCTCCTACACCAACCACACGCTGATGCCCGAGGCGCTGGAGACCTGGTCGGTGGACCTGATGGAGCGGGTGCTGCCACGGCACATGACGATCATCTACCGGATCAACCACGAATTCCTCGAAGAGGTCCGGCACCGTTTTCCGGGCGACCACGCGCTGTTGCGCCGCCTGTCGATCATCGACGAGAGCGGTGAACGGCGCGTGCGCATGGCGCATCTGGCGGTGGTCGGTTCGCACAAGGTCAACGGGGTCGCGGCACTGCACACCGATCTGCTGAAACAAACGCTGTTCGCCGATTTCGATCGGGTCTGGCCGGACCGCTTCATCAACGTGACCAACGGCGTCACGCCGCGCTTGTGGGTGATTCAGGCCAACCCCGGCCTGACCGCACTGATCGACTCCCGGATCGGCAGCGAGTGGAAGTACGATCTGGATCGTCTGCGCGAATTCGAGCCCTACGCGTCGGACGCGCCCACCCGCGCGGCCTTCCGCGCGGTCAAGCTGAAGAACAAGGAACGCCTCGCCGCGCTGGTGCACAAACGCACCGGAGTCAGCATCGACCCGAACGTGATGTTCGATGTGCAGATCAAGCGCTTCCACGAGTACAAGCGCCAGCTGCTGAAACTGTTGCACATGATCGAGCTCTATCAGCGCATCCGCGATGGCGAGGAGGTGCTGCCCCGCGTGGTGTTGTTCGCCGGCAAGGCGGCGCCCGGCTACGAGCGCGCCCGGCACACCATCGAGGTCATCAACGAGGTTGCCGACATCATCAACCAGGATCCAGCGATCGGTGACCGGCTGAAGTGCGTGTTCTTCCCGAACTACGAGGTCAGCTCGGCGAGCATCATCATCCCGGCCGCCGACCTGTCCGAACAGATCTCGACCGCCGGATTCGAGGCCTCCGGCACCGGCAACATGAAGCTGGCGCTGAACGGCGCGCTGACAATCGGGACCCTGGACGGCGCCAACATCGAGATCCGCGACGCCGTCGGCGGCGAAAACATCTTCATCTTCGGCATGACCGCGGCCGAGGTCAGCGCCCATCGGGCCGTCGGCATCCCGCCGCGTACGCACCTGGGTGCCCACCCGCGCCTGCACGGCATCGTCGAGGCCCTGCGCACCGGGTTCTTCGCCAATGGCGGCCGCGAGTTGCACCAGGAGCTCGCCCGCTACCTGCTCGAGGACGACCCCTTCTTCGTCCTTGCCGACTATGCCGCCTACAGCGACGCCTGCAATCAGGTCGATCGGCTGTACCAGGATCCCGAGGCCTGGTCCGAGGCGGCGCTGCTCAACGTCGCGCGCATGGGCTATTTCTCGATCGATCGCACCGTGCGCGACTACGCCGAACAAGTCTGGGATGCCGTTCCCGACCCGGTGCAGGCGCCCTGCCCGAAGCAAGCCGAGGGCTGAATCTGCCGCAGCCCACCCGGGGGCTGACGGCGAGGCCCGGGCCCCGTATTTGGGGTCCGGATCTGCGCGATTGAAGAGCTTCGCTGGGCTTAGGGGCGATGCAGGTCGCGGGGTGCGCCGTATTCAAACCGCGGCTGTGCGTCCGCCTCGATGGGCTGCACGCCCTGAGCCTCGAGCGCGGCGATCAGGTCCTGCCCCGCGTCGCCCAGGGCCTCTGCGTGCTGCTTCAGGCTGGTCAGCAGGTCCGCGGCCTCGTGGGTGTCCATGCGGATATGGGCCTGCTTGTTGGCGATCTCTTCCAAGTTCATCAGCGGGCTCCTGGTCTTTCAGTTTTCCATGCTCGGCAACCGCGGCGCCTTCTCGTCGAAAGCATGTGGCGGCTGACGAAAGTCGTTGTTCGCCTGCGCGTAGGCCTCTCCCAGAATCGAGGACAGGGCCAGTGCCGCGTTGCGCATCGCCCTCGCCTGGCCATTGATGGCCTTGGCAAGTTTCTGCCCCTGCTTCAGGTCGATGCTAAGACGAAAATGCTGATCGTCGAGCCTTTCGATGTTCATCGTGCCCCCTTCTCCGGTGGATTCGAACGGATGGATTCGAACGGACTTCCAAGCCCGCGCAGCCCGATCCTACGCGAGACCCGCACCATCGGCGGGAATCACCAGAAAATGCAGGGTCCGCTGCCCGGCACCGCGTACACGTGGTGAGTCAAGCGCAGCGGAGCCACTGTGGCCGTGCCCGAGCCATGCGAGGTGCGCCCGATCCGGAACCGCTCAAGTCGTCCATGAGCGCTTGCTACAGGTCAAGGTCAAGGACCCAGCGGCCTCGGCGTCACGCTGGCCGCGCGATCAGGTCGTGTTCCAGGGCCTCGGTGATTTTCACCTCGAGGAAGTCTCCCGGGTTCGCCTGCGCGCCCTCGACGAAGACGACGCCGTCGATCTCCGGGGCTTCGCCCGCGGACCGGGCGATCAGGGCGCCATCGTCGGTTCGGCCATCGACCAGCACGGTCTGCCGTCGCCCGATGCGGGCCTGCAACCGCTCGGCACTGATGGCGGCCTGCACCGCCATG
>PWGH01000258.1 GCA_003555285.1 Thioalkalivibrio sp. | reverse complement strand
GAGCTCGGCCTCGGAAAGCTTGTTCGAGAGCTGCAGCGTGCGGGTGATGATCGTCGAGGACGGCACTGCCATTGCGCAGTGGGTGAGCTTGGTACCGGAGCGCTTCAGTGCGCGCGTCAAGGCCGTAGCCACGGCAGCGACGTCACGGCATTCCTTGTCCACGACCGCACCGTCCGGCAAGGCCTCGACCGCAAAGGCATCGACCCGATAGCCCCCACGAGCCTCGCCAAGCTCCAGCACCTTGATGGAAGCGGCGCTGAACTCGACCCCAAGCAGCGCTTGGCGCTTTTTCCCCAAACCTAGCACACGACCCCCTGATGTTTGCGGGTCGGATTGCTTATAATGCAATTCACGACCCCCGTCCCTCACCTCTGATAATAGTCCGCTCGAACACAAGGCTGCAACCGCCTTGCGAGTCGAACTATTTCCGACACGGAAAAAACTCCAAAATCATGTCCCTGTTCGTACGAAGCATCCTGGCCCTGCTGGCCCTGCTCTTTGGCGGCACAATCGCCGCCATTGCGGGCTTTCTGGGCCTTTATCTGTATTTTGCGCCCACCCTGCCCGCGGTCGATTCACTGCGCGAGGTCCGGCTGCAGACGCCGCTGCAGATCTACAGCGGCGATGGCAAGCGGATCGGCGAATTCGCCGAACAGCTACGTGAACCGGCGGCCATCGCGGACATGCCCGAACGCCTGCTGCAGGCCTTTATCGCCGCAGAGGACGAACGTTTCTACAGCCACCATGGCGTCGATCCGGTGGGCCTGTTGCGCGCCACCATCAACCTGTTCAGCACCGGCTCGCGCGCGCAGGGCGGCAGCACCATCACCATGCAGCTCGCCCGCAATTTCTTCCTGACCCGCGAGCGCACCTACGAACGCAAGCTGCGGGAGATCTATCTGGCCCTGCAAATGGAACGCGAGTTGTCGAAGGACGAAATCCTCGAGCTGTACCTGAACAAGATTTATCTGGGCCAGCGCGCCTACGGCGTGGTCGCGGCCGCCCGGGTCTATTTCAACCGTCCGCTGGACGAACTCACGCTCGACCAGATCGCCATTCTCGCCGCGCTGCCCAAGGCCCCGTCGACCACCAACCCGGTGACCAGCCCGGAGCGCGCCGGGCACCGGCGCAACTACGTGCTGCGGCGCATGCTGGACCTGGGCATGATCGATGCCGAGGAACACGCCGAGGCGGTGGCCCGGCCGGTGCTCTCGGAACGGCACAGCAACCCCACCGAACTCGATGCCCACTGGGTCGCCGAAACCGCGCGCCAGATCGTGGTGAACCTCTGGGGCGACGAGGCCTATGTTCGTGGCCTGAGGGTCTACACCACCATCGAGGCCAGACCGCAGGCCGCCGCGAACCTGGCGCTGCGTCACGGGTTGCTGGCCTACGACCGGCGCCACGGCTATCGGGGCGCCGAACAGCAACTCGACGCGCAGATCGTCGACGACCCGCGGGCGCTGCGCGAAGCCCTGAACGCCATCGGCATCAGCGGGCGCATGCTGTTCCCCGCCGTGGTCCTGGCGGCTGCGGACGAGCGTCTGCATCTGGACGCCGGCACCCTCGGCGAAAAGGTGCTCGAAGGCGACGCCTTGTCCTGGATCCGCAGCGGCAACACCCGGGTTTCCGACCGGCTGCAGCGGGGCGATGTCGTGCGCATCCGCGCCCATCCGGACGCCGGCTGGCAGTTGAGCCAGCGGCCTGAGGTTAGCGGCGCGGTGATCGCGCAGGCCCCGGAGGACGGCGCCATTCTCGCGTTGGCCGGCGGCTTCGATTTCTTCGAGAACCGCTTCGACCGCGCATTGCAGGCTCAGCGCCAGCCCGGGTCGGCCTTCAAGCCGCTGATCTATGCGCTGGCCCTGGAACACGGCATGCATCCGACCAGCACGGTCGTGGACGCCCCGTTGGTGTTCAGCGATCCCTCGCTGGGGGCCGAATGGCGCCCGGAAAACTATTCGCGCCGCTTCCAGGGGCCGACGACCCTGCGCGAGGCCCTCGCCCAGTCGCGCAACCTGGCCTCGATCCGGCTGCTGAACAGCATAGGTATCCGCACCGCCCACGACGGCCTGAGTCGCTTCGGGCTGGCGCTGGACCAGCACCCCCGCAGCCTGTCGCTGGCCCTGGGCACCGGCACCATCACCCCGCTGGAACTGAACAATGCCTACGGCGTGTTCGCCAATGGCGGCGCGCTCACCACGCCCTGGCTGATCGCCCGGATCGAGGAAGTCGATGGCACCGTGCTCTACGAGGCCCCCACGCCCCGCGCCTGCCCCGAACCCTGCCTGCGCCCGGCGGGCCAGGAACGGATTCTGGCCACCCGGCAGGGGCCGCTGCAATTCGCCGATCCGGTCCCGATGCTGGACCCGGGCATCGCCTGGCAGATGAGCGGCATGCTCGGTGAGGTGGTTCGTTCCGGCACCGGACGTCGGGCGCTGCAGATCGGCCGCAGTGATCTGGGCGGCAAGACCGGCACCACCAACGCCTACCGCGACGCCTGGTTTGCCGGCTTCAACGCTCGGGTCGTCGCCACCGCGTGGATCGGCTTCGACGATAACCGCGAACTCGGCCGCCGCGAAACCGGCGGGCAGGCAGCGCTGCCGATGTGGGTCGAATTCATGCAGAAGACGCTGGCCGGGACACCGGAGGCGCCGATGACGCGACCCGACGAACTGGTCCCCGTGGCCCTGCTCCCGGACAGCGGTCAGCGCACGACCGACGACGATCCCCGCGGCCGGCGCGAATGGCTGCTGCCCGAACAAATCCCCGAACGCAGCGCGCTGATGCCGTCCCAAGGCTCCGAGGGCGAGGCCGACAGCAGTGATCGGATCGATACTCAGCCTGAATTCATTTTCTGAACCACGCCATGCCGAACCCCGAATCCCGTACCCGACAGCGCCTGGCCGAAGAGGCCGCGCGCATCATTCTGGAAGAGGGCGTGCGCGACTACGGCCTGGCGAAACGCAAGGCCGCCGACCATCTGGGCATTCAGGGCCGCCGCGACCTGCCGGCCAATACCGAGGTGGAGAGCGCGGTGCTGGAACGCAGCCGCCTGTTCGCGACCGCCGCGACCCGCGCCGAATACCGCGATCGGCTGCGCGCCGCGGCGCTGGTGATGGGGCGTCTGGAATGGCTGGAGCCGCGGCTGGTCGGCCCCTTGCTGCTGGGCATCGTCGAGCCGCAGCCGGTGATCAATCTGCATGGCTTTGCGGAGACCGTCGAAGAGGTGATTATCGCGCTCGGCGACCGCGGCGTCCGCACGCGTAGCGGGGAGCGGCAGTATCGAGGGGGCGGGGGAGCCGGCGCCGGTGTGCGCGCCCCGTTTCTAGCCTTTGCCGGGCCCGACGGCCTGGAGATCGAACTGACGATCTTTCCACCGGAGGGCCTGCGCCAGGCGCCGCCCTCACCCATCGATGGCCGACCGATGCGGCGCCTGAATCTCGCGGCGGTGCGCGAGCGTCTGCTCGAGATCGAGGCCAAACTCGCGGCCCCGGCACCCCCGGGGGTCTAGTCCGCAGCCCTGTCCGCCCCGGGTTTGTATTCGCCCCGGG
>PWGH01000262.1 GCA_003555285.1 Thioalkalivibrio sp. | reverse complement strand
TCGCGCAAAGTCAGGAGCGCGGAGGTATCAAGAAGCCAGCGCTTCATTCCTTACGCGCATCCAGACGCCGATCGTCGAGCAATCGCTGGGTCGCGCGACCCTTGCCCTGACCTCGAAATGCTTCCACGGGGTCTGCCCGCACCGGCACGACACGGATGCCCTGTGGTTCAACAATCCATTCGAGGCGATCGGCCGGACCCAGGCGAAAACGGCGACGCACCTCGGCGGGAATGACGGTTTGGCCGCGTGCAGTGATGGTGCTTCTCATGTCAGGCTCCGGGAGTGCTGATCGAGTGAATTACTTTATCACACAAGATGCAATTCATCCCCGGTCGCCGCAAGGCCGCCAACGCCATGACTCGATCCAATTGCGCGTGGTCCGCCCCGACGGCGGCATCCGCTGGACGAACACGAATGCTGCGGTGCCTTCGACGATCGGGGGCGATGGTACGCGCCGCCGATCCCACCGCGATCTTCGCAGCCCTCTGACCCCGGTTTTCTGACCCCGGTTTTCGCTCTCTGACCCCGGTTTTCCCTCAGCGAAACGGATCCAGTACGGGCACGCCGGCCGGCTCGAAATGGCGAATGTTGCGGGTCACCACGGTCAGCCCATGTTCCAGCGCTGTGGCGGCAATGAGCAGGTCCGCGCTGTCGTTTCCGATCCGTGCCGACAACTGACCCCACCGCCGCGCCCCGGCGGTGTCGATATCCAGAATGCGGTCGGCGTACAGGCTAAGGATCGTATCCAGCCACTCCCCCAATGCCGCTGCGAAGGCCGGGTTCCTGATCTGTTGGAGAACGATGCCGCGCTCGATTTCTCCAACGCTCACGACACTCAGGAAGAGGTCGGCCGACCGTTGGGCGCCGATCCATTGCACCACGCCCCGGTTGCGCTCCCTGCGCCGCAGTTCCGACAGGACGACCGTGTCCAGGAGAAACATCAGAACTCGACGTCCCGCTGACGCACGGGTAGCCGCTCGAACGGCTGATCGTCCTGAGGCATGTCCAGGAGCAGGGAAGCAAACGACGGCGCGGCCGCCTGCTCCAGGCGCTGCAGCCGTTCGTACGCCTCTGCGGAGATCACGACACTGACGGGCTTGCCGCGTCGGGTGACCCACTGCGGCTCACCCCGCAATGCCGCGTCCACGACCGCGCTGAATCGGTTCTTCGCATCGTGCAGGGACCACGTGGAGGACGGCATCGGAACGCTCCTGTCTAGATTACTTGTCTAGATCCTACCCGGTGCGGGCGACTGGAAGCAAGGCTTCTCGACCCACCTCCTCTTGCCGTCCCCATTACTGCGCGGAGTCCGTTTCGGTCGCTCTCTGACCCCGATTTTCCTACACGTAAGACGAACGGCGACGGCGACGGCGAAGTTCGACATGCTGCCGGCCGACCCGGCTCCTCGGGGCCTGATCCTTGGCCTTCCTGAGCTTCGACGACCAGGCCGCGCGGCTCGCCAGGGCGCGTCTCGTCGGCGCCGCTGGATCCTTCCTCCCGCGCACCGGCCTCATTCTTCGTGCCGGGGCTGGAGGCGCTCCGCCTTTGCCGAAGATGGCCGGTCCTCGTATGCTTCGAGTCAGCCCGTCCGTGGGCGGAGGTGAGTTCGAGATGCTGCTCGATGAGCTGCGTAACCGGAGTGCTGAAATCAATGCCCTGGGCGAGCGCTACGGTGCCCGCCGCATCCGCGTGTTCGGGTCGGTTGCACGGGGGGAGGAGCGTCCTGACAGTGATGTGGATTTTCTGGTGGACTTTCCTCGCGGCTACGACCTCTTTGCCCAACGGCTGCCGCTGACGGAGGGTTTGGCCGACTTGCTGCACCGGAACGTGGAAGTGGTCCCCGAGCACGAGTTGAACCGTCACATCAGGGATCGGGTAATGGACGAGGCCGTGTCGTTGTGACCAAACCTTGGCAACCCTATGCACTGCACGTGCTGGATGCGGTCGCCAAGATTCGCCGAATCCAGTCCCGTGGCGACATCACGCAGGACGACATCCTTTACGATGCGGCCCTGCGCAATCTCCAAACGCTGGCCGAGGCCACGCAACAACTGCCGGACCGGCAGGCAGAAGGCCGCGTGCCCCGATATTCCCTGGCGGGAGATCAGCGGTTTCCGCAACATCCTGGTCCACAACTACCTCGGCGACATTGATCCACTGACGGTCGCTTCAGTGATCGACAGGCACCTTCTCTCGTTGGAGGCGTGCACTCGGGCAATGCTGCGGGAGGCCGATCCAGGTTCTTCCCGATAACCCGTAATACAGCGGTGCCATCGCGATCCACTTCCCCCGTTCATACCGGCGGAATGCGTTCACACCTCGCCATTCCGACGGGCCCTCACCGCGTCATCCCGGACAGCGCTGTGCCCCCGGCTCGGATAACGGCGAGGAAGCTTCCTTGAGCCTTTGGCCTATACTCCGGTTCGAGGTAAGGGAGCACCACGCTGGATGACCGAGACGGTCGACTATTACAACCGGAACGCCGCGTGCTTCGTGGCGGACACCGCTGGGGTCGACCTGTCGGCGTTGCGCCAGCGGTTTCTGGCTCACGTGCCGGCCGGCGGATTCATTCTCGATGCCGGCTGCGGCTCGGGCCGTGACAGCCTCGCCTTCCTCGAACACGGCTACCGGGTGCGCGCCTTCGATGCCTCCAGCGAAGTGGCACGATTGGCCGCAGAGCGCATCGGCCAAACGGTGGCGGTGCAGCGGTTCGAGGAACTGGACGAGTGCGCCGCCTACGATGGCATCTGGGCCTGCGCCAGCCTGCTGCATCTTCCCGAGGCTGATCTCCCTGCCGCGCTACAGCGGCTCTGGGCCGCGCTCAAACCCGCCGGCGTCCTGTACCTGAGCCTGAAGCACGGCGAAGCCGAACGCTTTGATCGGGGCCGCCACTTTACCGATGCCACAGAACCACGCCTGCGCCACTGGTTGGCCACGCTGCCCGAGGTCGCCGCGATCGAGAGTTGGCTCACGCCGGATCAACGCCCGGAGCGGACCGACACCTGGCTGAACGCCCTCGTGCACCGGAACACGGCTCCGGGCGCGAAACTCCTGACCGGGAACCCGGACAACCCGTTTCTCCCGCAATTGTGTGACGCCATTGCCCATGCCGATGAAATCGACCTCGCCGTCGCCTTCGTGAAGGTCACCGGCCTGCGCCTGCTGCTGCCCGACCTCCAGACGGCCCTGCGCCAGAACGAAGGGCGCACCCGCCCGCCAGCCCGCGTCCGCATCGTCACCAGCGACTATCTGGATGTGACCGATCCCGAGGCCCTGCGCCTGCTGATGCTGCTGCAGGAGCGTGGCGCCCAGGTGCGCGTATTCCTTTCCGCCGACACCAGCTTTCACCTGAAGGCCTACCTGTTCGCCCGCTTCGGCACAAACCACCAGCTGCGCGGCACCGCCTTCATCGGCTCCAGCAACATCAGCCGCCAGGCGCTCACTGACGGGCTGGAGTGGAACTACCGCGTCGGATACCCCGGCGACGACGGCTTCCTCGAGGCGCGCGCCCGGTTCGAGGAGATCTTCCGCGACCCGCGCACCGTCCCGCTCAGCGAC
>PWGH01000242.1 GCA_003555285.1 Thioalkalivibrio sp. | reverse complement strand
TCGTTGTCGCCCAGGCGGATCTCGTCGTTCGCCACCGTGTCGTTCTCGTTCACCACCGGAATGGTGCCGAGTCCGAGCAGCGCCTGCATCGTGCTGCGCGCATTCAGGTAACGGGCTCGGTCGGCGAGATCGTCGTGGGTCAGCAGCACCTGCGCGGCATGCAGGCCGTGGCTGGCAAACTCCCGCTCGTAGGCCTGGATCAGACCCATCTGGCCCACCGCCGCGGCAGCCTGCAGCACGTGCAGCGCCCGCGGACGCTCGATCAGGCCGAGCCGGTGCATGCCCTCGGCCACCGCGCCGCTGGATACCAGCACCACCTCGTGGCCCTGCTGGCGCAGCCCGGCAATCTCGCGCGCCCAGCCGGTCAATGCCGGCCCGTCGAGTCCGGCGCCGTCGGCGGTGATCAGCGCGCTGCCGATCTTGATCACCACCCGGTGCGCCTTGGGAAACCCGCTGCGCGGAAGGCCCGTTTGCGCCCCGCTGCGTGCCATGCTCATTCCACCGCACCGCCCGAGGACCCGCCCGGCGACCCGTTCGACCTACCGGCCTGCGTTTCCGCGCGTTCCTCGATATCGCGCATGATGGCCTGCATGAGTTCGCCGACACCGGCTCCGGTGGCGGCCGAGATGCAGAACACCCGCTGATCCGGCTCGATCCGTTCCCGAGCGCGCTCGCGCAGGGCCGCCAGGGCCTCGGCATCGAGCAGGTCGGTCTTGTTCAGAACCAACCAGCGTGGCAGTTGCATCAGTTCCGCACTGTAGTGCTCGAGCTCCGCCACCACCGTATCCACCGCGTCCAGCGGGTCGAGATCCGGCTCGGGCGGCGCCACGTCGATCAGGTGCAGCAGCAGGCGGGTGCGCGCCAGGTGCTTCAGAAAGCGAATACCCAGACCCGCGCCTTCGGCCGCGCCCTCGATCAGCCCGGGAATGTCCGCCATCACAAAGCTCTGCAGCGGCCCGACGCGCACCACCCCGAGTTGCGGATGCAAAGTGGTGAAGGGGTAATCGGCGATCTTCGGTCGGGCCGCGGAGGCCTGATCGAGCAGGGTGGACTTGCCGGCGTTGGGCAGCCCGAGCAACCCCACATCGGCCAGCACTTTCAGCTCCAGCTTCAGGGTGCGCAGATCCCCGGGGCTGCCGGGCTTGCTCTGGCGCGGCGCGCGATTGGTGGAGCTCTTGTAGCGGGCATTGCCCAACCCGTGGAATCCGCCCTGGGCCACCAACAGGCGCTGACCGGCGCGCGTGACATCGCCGATCATCTCGCCGGTGTCGGCATCGAAGACCTGCGTACCGACCGGCACTGGCACCTCGAGGTCGGCCCCGGAACGGCCGGTGCGATTGCGGCCGTGGCCGTTCTCGCCGCGCTCGGCCTCGAAGCGGCGCCGGAACCGGAAGTCCGCGAGCGTGTTCAGGCCGTCGGTGCCGATCAGCCACACGCTGCCGCCATCGCCGCCGTCGCCGCCGTCCGGGCCGCCGAAGGGAATGTACTTCTCGCGCCGGAAGCTGACGCAGCCATTGCCGCCGTCCCCCGCCTTGACCGTGATCGCCGCTTCATCGATGAACTTCATGTCGTTATCTCTTGCACACCGGGCCGATTCCGGAACCGGAACCGGCCCGATCGGTACCAGACTCACCGAGCCAAGGCTCATCGGGACGGACCTGGCCGAAACGGGGCCGGAACCAAAAAAGCCCCGAAGATCGGGGCTTTGCGGGAGCGGTACGGGCCATGGCTCAGGCCAGGGGCTGTACGCTCACGTAGCGTCGGTTGTTGGGTCCCCGGATCTTGAAAACCACCTCGCCATCGATCTTGGCGAACAAGGTGTGATCCCGGCCCAGGCCGACATTCTCGCCCGGATGGTACTGCGTGCCCCGCTGCCGCACGAGGATGCTGCCGGACGGGACCTTCTGGCCGCCGAAGCGCTTGACGCCGAGGCGTTTGCTCTCGGAGTCGCGCCCGTTGCGGGTACTGCCGCCTGCTTTCTTGTGTGCCATGGTTCTCTCTCCTTACCCGGCGATCGCGTTGATGCGCACGGCCGTGTAGTACTGCCGATGCCCCATCTGCTTGCGATGGTGCTTCCGGCGACGGAATTTGATGATGTGGATCTTGTCGCCGCGACCGTGGTGATCCACGGTGGCCGTGACCTTGCCGCCCTCGACCAGCGGTGCGCCGACGCGCACGTCCTCGCCCTCGCCGACCATGAGAATCTGATCAAAATCGATGTCCGAGCCCACGTCGGCCTCGAGCTTCTCGATGCGAATCAAGTCGCCTTCGGCCACCCGATACTGTTTTCCACCCGTTGCGATGATCGCGTACATGATCCCCTCAGACTCCGTTGGCGCAAAGGGGCGGAATTCTAGCAACCGATCCGCTCCCGGTCAATGATTAACCTGCGTTGACCCTCTCGCCGTGGGTCGGACCCGGCGCCAGGACCCGGCCTGGTCCGGTTGCAAAAACGCAGCTCCGCACTCCCGTGGCCCTACCCTGGCCCTACCCTGGCAAACCCTGCATCCGGTAACGACACCGCAACAATCAGGATCCACCGCGGGGAAAATCCACCACTGGATCACACCGGGTTACCACGCGGCGATCACGGGGCCATCAGAGGACCGTAAGCCGTTGCCCGGCGGGAAGTGCTTGACACCCCGACGAGCCGTTACCTAGCATGCAAGCGCCCTCACTTCCTCGGCACCCGGCCTGCATCATGTCCATTAGCACGATCCGAACCCTGGCTGCCGACGACATGCAGGCGGTGGATGCCTGCATCCGCGAACGCCTGGCCTCGCCGGTCGTGCTGATCAACCAGCTCAGCCAATATATCATCGGCAGTGGCGGCAAGCGCCTGCGCCCGCTGCTGGCGGTGCTGTGCGCCCGCGCCTGCGGCTACCAGGGCGAGCACCATCAGACCCTGGCCGCGGTGGTGGAGTTCATTCACACCGCGACGCTCTTGCACGATGATGTCGTCGACGCCTCGGAGTTGCGCCGAGGCAACGAGACCGCGAATCACCTGTTCGGCAACGAGGCCGCCGTGCTAGTCGGGGATTTCCTGTACTCCCGCGCCTTCGAGATGATGGTCGACGTCGGCTCGATGCGGGTGATGGCGATCCTCGCCCACGCGACCAACGTGATCGCCGAGGGCGAGGTGATGCAGCTGATGAACTGCCACGACGCCGATGTCGGCGAAGAACGCTACATGGAGGTGATCCGCTCCAAGACCGCCAAGCTGTTCGAGGCCGCCTGTCAACTCGGCGCGGTGCTCGGCGAGCGCACCGAGGTCGAGGAACGGGCGCTGGCGCGCTACGGGATGCATCTGGGCACCGCCTTCCAGCTGATCGACGACGTCCTCGACTATGCCTCCGCCAGCGACGTCACCGGCAAACGCATGGGCGACGATCTGGCCGAGGGCAAGCCGACCCTGCCGCTGATCCACGCGCTGCAGAAGGCCGAACCGCCGGGCCAGGCGCTGATTCGCGGCGCGATCGAATCCGGCGGCCGCGAGCAGGTCGACGCCGTACTCGCGATCATCGAGCAGACCGGCGCCCTGAACTATGCCCGCGCCCAGGCAGAGCAGGAGACCCTGAAGGCGATCGACGCAGTGTCGTGTCTGCCGCCATCGGCCCACCGGGAGGCGCTGATCGAGCTGGCCCGCTTCGCCGTCCAACGGGAATACTGAGTCGGATACGAAATCGTGCACCGGGGCATGGACAGCCCCGGGCTTTCCGTGCAGAATACGGCGCTCGGTTCGGAGTGTAGCTCAGCCTGGTAGAGCACTGCCTTCGGGAGGCAGGGGTCGGAGGTTCGATTCCTCTCACTCCGACCAATGAATTCCAGGACATGGGCTCGGGCAACCGGGCCTTGTTTTTTCGGGTTCGTCCCGGATACAAGAATCTGCAGCGCGACCGGCAGCGCCCCACCCTCGCATCCTTCACCACCGAACCGGTTTCCCCCGCCGCTCGGTCGGTAAGCGCCCCACGCCGGCTGCCGGCTCGGATCACCGAACCGCCTGCGGGCGCAGTGGCGCCACGGGTTCGCGCGGGCCCAGCATGATCTCCTCCAGCCCAACTTCATCGCCTCCTGCTGCGCGAACGGGAAGGTCTGGATGGAGACCCTTCTCGTGGTGATCGACTAGGTCGGCCTTGCACTCACCCTTTGACTTCCTCGACGACGTCGAGGTCAGCCACGTAGCGGTACAGTGCGACATCTCCCCGGGAGCGGCGCCCGATCACCAGTTCCCGAAGCTCGCCTCGAGTCGGGCGGCCGATCAGCGGGTTCCACTCGAGTACGGAAATGGTCTGGATGATCTGTTGCACCCGCACCGGCGTGTCATCCACCTCGTGGCGAGCCAGGTGTTCCGGAATGCAACCGAGGTCGGCACCAACGCCCGGGTCGAGTTCGATGCGCGCCATTGTCCGCGGGTCTCAACGCCCCAGCTTTCTGGCCTTGGGTCGCGGGGCGTCGCGTCCTGCGGCATGCTCGTTCAGGTAGATCCGCATTTCGCTCCAGGGAATGGTTTCGCCGGACTGGACGATCTCGGCACAGCGTCGTTCCGCCTCGTCGTGAAACGTGCTGCGCAGCTCGGCTTCCTTCGCTTTTTCGGCAATGGCCTCGACGATGAACGCGTGCGGTGTGGTGCCTGCGCGTTCCGCCGCGCGCAACACCCGTGCCTTGAGCTCGTCCAACAGGCGCATCGTGGTCGTCGACACGGAACCTCCTCCCGAATGACTGCCAGCCGAATGTAGCGCAGTTGCGCTACAGGGTCAGCAGAAACGGAACGGGACGCGATCGTGGTGGGAATCCGGGTGCGCCTTGATGGTGCCCAGTGCGGCCATGTCGTACCATGTCCTACATTGGCAGGCGGTGTCGTTCCTTGGAAAAAGGTGGTCCTCATGAGCAGCAGCAGCCGGTTCACCATGCGTCTTGACCCTGAACTCAAGGGCTGGCTTGAGGAAGAGGCTCGTCGGCAGGACCGTTCTACTGCCTGGCTGGCCAAACAGGCGATCGAGGGCCTGAAGCGGAGCACAGAGGCGAAACGCCTGATGATCCGCGAGGCGGTTGCCAGCGCAGACCAGGGCTCGTTCGTGTCGCAACGGACCGTACACACCTGGATGGGGACCTGGGATACAGAGCATGAAACCTCCCCTCCCACACCCGATGTTCACTTGCAGCGCAGATAGTTCATCGAGGTCGTGTACCTCGCAACGGCCCTGGAGGACATGCCATGGGTTCGGCGCTACTACGCTGAGGTTTTCCCGGAGGGGCGCGGGCATGCTCGTGCCGGCTTGCTGAAGACGGAGGCCTTGATTGCCGAAAATCCTTTCGTCGGCCCTGTGCTGAGAGACGATCCAGACCTTCGTGAGTTTCCGGTCGCGCGGACGCCGTTCAGCTTTCTCTATCGAATCCACGACGGCCATATCGAGATCCTGCGTGTGTTCGATCAACGCTCATTTCGTTTCGGCTCCGGTCTGATCTAACCAGACACGCCCTTGGTGACCCTGTCCCCAGTGTCGGACAACCTGTCGTGGTACTTGCACGTGCTGAACGAATCCATCGCCCGGCGCGCCAATGCCGAAGACGGTGATCAACAACACAGGACTGCCCGCTATGATCGATCTGCGTGATTCGACATGAAGATCCTGTTCCTGCATGGCTGGCATTCCGTGCCCGGCAGCCTGAAGCCCGCCTATCTCGCCGCGCACGGGCATACGGTGATCAACCCCGCGCTCGATGATGACGTCTTCGACGAGGCCATGGCCGCCGCCCAGTCGGCCTTCGATGCCGACCCGCCCGACGTGGTGGTGGGATCGTCCCGCGGCGGTGCGGTGGCGATGAACATCGCGGTGGGCGTCACGCCCTGCGTGCTGCTCTGCCCCGCCTGGAGGCACTGGGGGGCGGCGACCACGATTGCGCCCGGCACCCGGATCCTCCACGCGCCGGCCGACGCGGTGATTCCCTTCGCCCACTCCGAGGATCTGGTCGAGCGCAGCGGCCTGGCCGCCGACACGCTGCGGCCAATGGGGCACGATCACCGCCTGGCCGATCCGGAATCCCTGGCGGCGATGCTTCGGGCCTGCGAGGAGGCGGTGCACGTGACACCTCGACCGGTGGCGAATCGGGACTAGGCGACATCTTCTTCGTGGTGAGTAGCCCCTGCCTTGCGCCACGAAGGGCGTCGCCGAGGGGGCTCACCTCCTACATGGACGACACCAGCATGGGGGCGGTACCGGCACGGCGCGGCATTGTGCGGATACCCTGATGCAGGGCAGAATGGAATGAGGTCCGAAGGCGCATGTCCCTTCGGCTTTGAAGACCACGAGGAGCAAGCCCGCACACCATCGGAACCCCGGTCCGGACAGGAGGTGCCACGATGCAACTCGAGGGATCCTGCCATTGCGGCGCCGTGCGTTTTCGCTGCGAGTCCCGGGCGCCGTTTCCGTTCATGCACTGCTATTGCAGCATCTGCCGCAAGACCGCCGGCGCCGGTGGCTTTGCGATCAACCTGCACGCGGATCGGCGCACGCTGAAGATCGACGGCGAGGCCCACATCAGCGTCTATCGCCCCTTCCTCGATCACCCTGAACGCAAGCGCCGCAGCCGCGGCGAAAACCGCTTCTGCCGGCACTGCGGCAGCGCCCTGTGGGCCTGGGATCCGGATTGGCCCGAACTGATGCACCCCTTCGCCTCGGCGATCGACACGCCGCTGGAGCCCGCGCCGGAACGCGTGCATATCCTCCTCGATTCCAAGGCCGCCTGGGTGCCCGTCCCGGAGGGTCCGCGGGAGCGCCATTTTCCGGAGTACCCGGACGAATCGCTGCTGGCCTGGCACCAGCGTCACGGCCTGGTCCGGGATTGAGGCCGTCGGCGCGCCGCGCCGAGCGGGGCCTTGCCCACGATCACGGATCCATCCCATCACCAGGAGGATCGGCATGACGGAACTCCAGCCACTGACCGAGGACCAGATCTATCACCGCTGCCCACCCGAGCAGCTGGATTTTGACACCACACGGGCCCTGGAAGAACTGGATCTACCCTACGGGCAGGATCGGGTGCTCCGGGCACTGGAATTCGGAACCGCGATCCAGAGCCATGGCTTCAACCTGTTCGTGCTCGGTCCAAGTGCCGCCGGCAAGCACGAAGTGGTGCGCCAGTTCCTGCACCGACGCGCCGAGGGCGAGCCCACCCCGCCGGACTGGTGCCTGCTGTTCAACTTCGAGTCGCCCGACAAGCCGCGAGCCGCCCGGCTGCCCGCCGGCCAGGGACGGCGCCTGAAGGAGGATCTGGACCGGCTGGTGGAGGAATTGCGCAGCAGCATTCCGGCCGCCTTCGAGAGCGAGGAATACCAGAGCCGGCTGCAGGAACTCCAGGAGGAGATGGCGCGACGCCAGCACCAGGGCATCCGCGCGATTCAGGAAGAGGCCAATCGCAACGAAATCGCGCTGATCACCGCACCCAGCGGATTCACCTTCGCGCCGACCCGGGATGGCGACGTGCTCGATCCCGACGATTTCCAGAAACTGTCGGACCACGAACGCACGCGGATCGAAAACAAGATGCAGGAACTGCAGCAGCACCTACAGCAGACGATCCAGCAGGTGCCGCGCCTGCGCAAGGAACTGCAGCAGAAAATCCGTGAATTGAACGAGGAGATGGTGTCCTTCACCCTCGGCGGACCCATCAACGAACTGAAGGACACGTGGGAACAGCAGAAGGCCATCGTCAACCAACTCGATGCGATCCGTGAACATCTGGTCGAACAGGCGCGGTTCTTCACTGAGCAAGGCGGGCCCGGTAGCGAGGGGGGCGGCGGGGGCGGCCCCCCCGACGGCCTGCTCAACCGCTGTCGCGTCAACCTGCTGGTGGACAATGGGAACCAGAACGGGGCGCCGGTGATCTACGAGGATCTTCCGAACCACCAGCACCTGGTCGGCCTGATCGAACACCAGGTGCACCAAGGCGCCTTGTACACCGACTTCTCGATGGTCCGTTCCGGGGCCCTGCACCGGGCCAATGGCGGCTACCTGATGCTCGACGTGCGCCGCGTGCTGTTGCAGCCGATGGCCTGGGAAAGCCTGAAGCGGGTGCTGTCCTCCGGCGAGATCTGCATCGAATCGCTCGAGCGCCTCTACGGCCTGGTCAGTACCGTCAGCCTGCAGCCCGAGCCCATTCCGGTCCATCTGAAGGTGGTGCTGCTCGGCGACCGCATCCTGTATTACCTGCTCGCGCACTACGATCCGGATTTTCTCGAGCTGTTCAAGGTCCAGGCGGATTTCGAGGACGAGATCGATCGCACCAACGACGGCTATGGCCTCTATGCCCGCATGGTGGGCACGCTGGCACGCCAGACCCGGCTTCGGCCGCTGGACCGCGGGGGTGTCGCCCGGGTCATCGAACACGCGAGCCGCCTGGCCGACGATCAGAAAAAACTTACCGGCCACGACCGCGCGCTGCGGGATCTGTTGATGGAGGCCGAACACTGGGCCGAGCAGGCCGGGGCGCCGCACATCGGCGCGCTGCATGTGGAGCAGGCCATCGATGAGCAGCTGGCGCGCGCCGACCGCCTGCGCCGGCAGAATCTGGAGCAGATCCGCCGGGGCACGGTGCTGATCGCGACCGAGGGCGAGCGGACCGGACAGGTCAACGGCCTGTCGGTGATCCAACTCGGTGCCTACCGCTTCGGCCGGCCGAGCCGCATCACCGCGACCGCCCGACCCGGCCGGGGGCAGGTGATCGACATCGAGCGCGAGGCGAAGCTCGGCGGCCCGATTCACAGCAAGAGTGTGATGATCCTGTCGCGTTTTCTCGCCAGCCGCTATGCCGGCGAAGGCGACCTCTCGCTGTCGGCAAGCCTCGCCTTCGAGCAATCCTATGGGGGCGTCGAGGGCGATTCGGCGTCGGTGGCCGAAACCTGTGCCTTGCTGTCGGCCATCACCCGGGTTCCGCTGCGCCAGTCCCTGGCGGTGACCGGCTCGATGAATCAGCATGGCGAAATCCAGGCCGTGGGCGGCGTGAACGAGAAGATCGAAGGCTTCTTCGAGGTCTGCCGCGAGGCCGGCGCGGTCAACCACCACGGCGTGCTGCTCCCGGCGGGCAATGTCGAGCACCTGATGCTGCGGCGCGACGTCCGGGAGGCCGTGGCCGCGGGGCATTTCAGCGTCTATGCGATCCGCAGCCTGGACGAGGCCATCGCCCTGCTCACCGGACTCCCTGCCGGTGCAGCCGATGCGGAAGGCCGATTCCCCCCGGACACCTTCAATCGCCGCGTCGCCGACCGCCTGGCGGCCTTCGCCGAGATCAGCCGCAAGCGAAACCGCCGGGGCAACGGGGAAACGGAAGAGAACGGCGAAACGGGGGACGACGGCGAGACCTCCACGAACGATGAGTGAAGCCCTCGCCCCCCCGCCCCGCGAGCGGATCCTGGTACTGCTGGACGCCTCTCGGGCGAGCCTCGCCGCCCTCGAGGCCGCGGTGGCGCATGCCGTCAGCCGACAGGCGGAACTGCATGCGGTGTTCGTCGAGGACATCCGCCTGCTGCGCAGCGCCGGCTTCGATTTCGCCCGGGAGGTCGGAGCCGTTTCGGGGACCAGCCGGCAAGCCTCCATCGAAGCGATCGAGGCCCGCCTGCGTCGACAGATCCGGCGGGTTCGACAGGCGCTGGAAGCAGCGGTCGATGGGCACCGCGTCGCCTACTCCTTCAGTGTGCGCCGGGGCAGCGTGGTGCAGGAGATCCTTGGCCTGACCGGCCCCAACGACCTCGTGGTGCTAGGGAAGGTCGGCTGGTCCGGAACGCCGGGGCGCACGCTCGGCTCCACGGCGCGGGCATTGGCCCGGGAAGCACCGGGATCGGTGCTCCTGTGGGACCTCGGCGCGGTTCGGCGCGAAGGCCCCGTGCTGGTGGTCATCGACGACTTCGAGACGAGCCGCAAGGCGCTGACGACGGCGCTCGTGCTCGCGCGTCAACGCCAGCGCCCCCTGACCCTGTTGCTGCTGACGCTGCCGGAGCCCGGCGCCACCGAGGCACGCGATCACGCCGTCTCGGAGTGGCTGGAGCAGGCGCAGGTCGACGTGCGTCAGCGCCGGCTTCCGTCCCTGAGCCCGCTCGCCATTGTGCGCACCCTGCGCGAGGAACGCGGTTGCGAGCTGGTGGTCAGCCGCCAGAGCCGGCTGCTGCAGGACACGCAGGCAGAGTCCTTGCTGGAGGCCCTGACGCTGCCCGTGGTCGTCAGCGCCTGAGGCGCCCTCACCCACCGCCTCCGCCCGGCGCAGGGCTACACAATTATTGGCCGCAGGGGCTACTCTACACAGGGGGTCACTCAAGCGGTGCGGGATGAACAGGCAGATCCAGAACAGGCAGATCCAGATGGCGACGAACCCGATGACGACAGGCCCGAGGGCGAAGAAGCCACTGGCGACCCACCCGATGGCGACGAACATGGGGAAGCCGGCGAATGGCTGATACCGCCCCCGAGGTCACGCTGCTCAAGGGGCTCCAGCCCGTGGGCACACTGGCCTCGGAGCAGCGAACCACGCTCGCCACGAGAGGTCACGTGACCCAGTTCGAGGCTGGTCAGCGGTTCACCGCTGCACAGGAGCATCACTGGCTGCTGTATGTGCTGGAGGGTCGCGTGGGCCTGTCCACGCAGGGAAAGCCCGAGGGTGTGGACGCCGGTTCAGCCCGTGCCCGCCAGCCGATCTTCGCCGAAGGGCAACTCCTTGATCATGCAGTGGCATTGACCTCTGTCCGCCTGCTACGGCTGGATCGCCAGCTCTACGAGCGTCTGAAAAGGGAGCACAACCGCTCGGTCTACGAGGTCGGGGACGTGGAACTGACCGGGACCGAGGAGGCGGTGTTTACCTCGCTCTACCAGGCCTGCATGACCGGCAAACTCGACCTGCCCGCGCTGCCCGAGACGGCGGTTCGGATCCAGGCGGCGATGCAGGACCCCGATAGCGATGCCCGCCAACTCGCGCGTATCGTCGGCATGGATCTCGGCATCACCGGCGGGTTGGTGCGCGCCGCGAACAGCGCCCTGTACGGCGCTTCCAGCCCGGTGGTCAGCGTTCGCGAGGCGATCGTTCGGCTGGGCATGGATGCGACGCGGCGCCTGGTGCTGACCATCGCCATGCAGCAGGTCTTTCGCGCCCGATCTCCCGAATTGAAGAGACACATGCGCGAGCTGTGGGATCGCAGCGTGCACGTCTCGGTCCTCAGTTTCGTGATCGCCCGCCACTGCAAGGGCTTCGATCCGGAGCACGCGTTGTTGGTCGGACTGCTGCACCGGATCGGCGTGGTCCCTATTCTCGATTACCTCGGCCGCCATCATGTCGATGTGTCCGCACAGGAACTCGACGCCATCGTCATCAAGCTGCACCATTTGGTGGGTGAGTTGGTCATCGGCTCCTGGGGGATGAGTTCCGACCTCAGCCAAGTGGTACGGGAATCCGGCAACTGGTATCGCGATCCGGGCCCCACGGCGGATTACTGCGATCTGATCCTGGTGGCCCAGCTCTATCAACAGAACCAGTCGAAACCGGACCTGCCGATGCCGCGGTACGACGAGATCCCCGCCTTCGCCAAGCTGAATCGGGCCGCAGCGGACTCCGGGCTCGACCTGGCACAGCTGGAACTCGAGCACGAAGGCGTGCAGGAGATGATGGCGGTGCTGAAGGGAGAGGCCTAACTTCGGCCAGGCGCAGGGACCTCACCGCATGATCGACCCCCGTATGACTTAGAAATCGAAGCGCCGCTGGGGGCCCAGGCGCCGGACCAGGCGCGTGCGGCGGCGCCGGGCCTCCGGCCCCTCCTCCAGACGGTTCGCCAGGACCAAGGCGCGCGACCAGTCGCCGCGGATGTGCTCATGGTATTTGGCCAGATGCTCCACGGCCTCGGCACACCCCTCGCCCGCCAGGCATTCCCACACGGCTACCGCATCCGGCCAGCGGCCGGCACGCCGCAGCGCCCGCGCCAACACCAGGCGACCCCGCGTGTCGAGTCGATCCCGGCCGCGCTCCAATAGGGCCAGCGCGCGCGCTTCTTCCCCACACCGGGTCCAGGTTTCGGCAACCGCGAGCGGATCCGCCCCGTAGGCCAGGGGATCGTGCAACGCCCGGGCCAGCACGGGTCCGAGCACCAGCAGGCTCAGTACATCCAGGGCATTGTGGCGCAGGACCTGCTGCAGACCATCGCCCCCGCGCCCGGCCAGATGATCGCGCCACGCCCGCGGCGCCTCGGACCCGGGCAGATCCTGATGCCGGAACAGGCCGAGCAGACGCTGCTCGGCGGTGACCAGACGGCAATCCGGCCAGACCTTGCGGAACAAGCGGCGCACCGGAACCAACAGATCCAGGTGCGGCGGCTCCACCAGCGGAACCCCACGCCGCAGACGCCGCCGATCGCGCAGCAGCGGCAGGTCGAAGCCCTTGCCGTTGTAACTGACCAGCAAGCCGGCGCCCACCAGGGCCTCGGCCACGTCGTCCAGCATCGCGGCCTCGCCCGAGAAGGCCGTCAGCAACCACTGACGCAGATGGACGTGGTCCCGCTTGGCCTCGGCGATGCCGACCATGAAGGCCAGGGTGCCGGTCCCACCGGCCAGGCCGGTGGTCTCGGTATCAAGACCGACGATGGGTCCCGGCACGGTGGTCAACGGCCAGATCGGTTCCTGGGCTTCGGCCAGGCAGCGGGTACCATGGCCGCTGACCAGGGGAAGCTGGGTATCAATCCGGATCAGGTGTTCGCCAACCGCCGTTCCGCCCAATCGCTTGGCCAGACCTTCGGCCCGATCTTCAGCCCGAGGCTCGGCCCGCGCATCGACCTGGGCCTCGACCTGTACCTCGATCCGCGCGGGCGTGGTCGCGGCGCGACCCGAAGCCGACCGCTTCGGGTTTCGGGCCCGCCCACCCAGGCGTTGCAGGCGCACGGACAGGGCCTCGGGTCGCCCCAAATCCGGAGCCGGTCCCAGAGCCGGTCCCAGAGCCGGTCCCGGATCCGATTCCGAATCCGAATCCGATTCCGAATCCGATTCCGGAACGGATCCCGAAGCCGAACCCGGAACCGCCACCGAAGCCGGCGTTGCGCCCGCTTGGCGCCGCAAGATGTCAAGCCGATGCTTCAGTGCCATCGCGATGCAACGGACCGAGATCAAACGGGTCGAGATCAAACTGGGCAAGCACGATCAGCGCGGCGTCCTTCGGCGAAAACCCGCGTTGTTCCTCGGAGGCCAGGATCGGGCCGACGCAGGCCGGGCACCCGCCTCGGCAGGCACAGTCCCGGATCAGCCGACCGGCATCCTCGAGAACCCGGCTGCGCCGCTGGTACAACGGCGCAGCCAGACCCACACCGCCCGGATAGTTGTCGTACAAAAACACCGCCGGGCGAAACCGGGTTTCGGCCTCCGGATCGCACTCGCTGCCCTCCGGGCGCCGCATCTGGCCGCGGCCGTTCGCGCCGACGGTCGCGAACCAGCGCGCATCGCCATCGCCCACCGCGCGGCCGAGATCCTGCGGTTCGGACATCATGGTCAGCGCGGCGATGTGGTGCATCGCGTAAGCCGCACCGAGAAAGCCATCAAGCGCCTGCTGCCGGTTGGGAAAGCATGCTGCCAGCACGTCGGGGGCGATCTCCCACCAGACCGCGGTGGTATGCATCTCCTGGTCGGGCAGGGTGATGTTGCCGTAGCCGATATTCTCGTGGCTGTAGTAGCGGATCTTTTTGTAGCCGGCGATGCGGCGCACCAGGTGCACCTCGCCGTGGGCGGTCTCGGTGCGCCCGTCCCGGTGCCGATCGAAACGATCCAGGACCTTCAGGCGGGTGTAGTCGATGGCATCGGTGTAATAGTCGACGCGGGTCTGGGTGACGAAGGCCTTGCGCCCGGTCCAGTCCAACCGCTCCACCTGGTAGGGCGCGGCCTGCACCATGTAGATGGCGCCTTCGTACAGGGTTTCTGCGGCACTCGAGTAGTCGACTTCGGCGATGATGCGCTGCGCCCCGGCGGTGGTGTCGACGACCACGAAATTCCCCTCCGCAACTGAACGCAGGCTGACGCTTTGCGCCGGGTAGCTGTCCTCGGTCCAATGCCAGGTGTCGTCCTCCCGATGCAGCACGCCTTCCGCCTGCAGGTAGTCGAGCAACTCCTCGAGGTTCTCCTCCCCGAAATGCTCGCCGCGGCGAAACGGCAGTTCAAAGGCCGCGCAGCGCACATGATCGAGCAGGATCAGCAGTTGGTCCGGGTCGATCCGGGCATGCTCGGGCGAACGCCCGAGGAAGAACTCCGGGTTGCGGATTACATACTGGTCCAGCGGCTGGCTGGTCGCAACCAGCACCCCCAGCGACGGACGCTGGCGCCGCCCGGCCCGGCCCAGCCGTTGCCAGGTGGCGGCGATGGTGCCCGGATAGCCGTTCAGCACGCAGACATCCAGGCTGCCGATGTCCACGCCGAGCTCCAGGGCCGAGGTCGCGATCACGCAATCGACTTGCCCCGCCCGCAGCGCGCGCTCGGTCTGGCGCCGCTCGGTCGGCAGGTAACCGCCCCGGTAGCCCACCACGCGCGGCCCCTTGCGCGGATCGGCGTCGAAGACGTCCTTCATGTATTTGGTCAGCACCTCGACCATCAGCCGCGACTGCGCGAAAACGATGGCCTTCAGCCCGCTCTTGACCGCCATCCGGGCAATGCGCGTGACCTGCGATCGGGCCGAGGCGCGGATGCCGAGATCGGCGTTGATCACCGGCGGGTTCCAGAACAGCAGATGGCGTTCGCCGCTGGGTGCCCCGCTCTCGGTGATCGCCTGCCCCGGCCCGCCCACCAGCCCCTCGGCCAGCTCCGCCGGATTGGCGATCGTGGCCGACGAGAGCACGAAGACCGGGTCCGAGCCGTAAAAGCGGCAAACCCGGCGCAGCCGCCGGATCACGTTCGCGACGTGCGAGCCGAACACGCCGCGGTAGGTGTGCATTTCGTCGATCACCACGTAGCGCAGGCTCTCGAAGAACTGCGCCCACTTGGTGTGATGCGGCAACACCCCCTGGTGCAGCATGTCCGGATTGGAGACGACGATATCGCCCTTGGTGCGCACCGCCCGGCGGGCGTCCCCGGGGGTATCGCCGTCGAAGGTGAAGGCGCGAATGCCCAGCCCGCCGGCCTGGTTCAGCTCCATCAGCTCGGCCACCTGGTCCTGGGACAGCGCCTTGGTCGGGAACAGGTACAAGGCCTTCGCGCCCTCGCTGAGCGCCGCCTGCAGCACCGGCAGGTTGTAGCACAGGGTCTTGCCGGAGGCGGTGGGCGTAACCACCACCGTATGCCGACCGGCGCGTACGGCTTCCCAGGCCGCGCGCTGATGGCTGTAGAGCTGGTGGACGCCGC
>PWGH01000163.1 GCA_003555285.1 Thioalkalivibrio sp. | reverse complement strand
ATAATCGGTCTGCTGGGTCTCCCAGGTCACCAGGCCGTTCTTCACGTAGATCTTCCAGCTGCACGAACCGGTGCAATTGGTGCCGTGGGTCGAACGCACGATCTTGTCGTGCTGCCAGCGGCGCCGGTAGCTGTCCTCCCAGCCTCGATCCTCCTGGGTCATCACCCCATGGCCGTCGGAGAAGGGTTCCTTGACCCGGGTGAAGAAGGTCAATCGGTCGAGAAAATGACTCATGGCTGGGCTCCTCGGGGTACGGGCTGGACGATTCGGTGCGGCTGAACAACGCGTAAGTGGATGGGGTGCGTCTGGATCGAGTGGGGCTGGATGCTTCGGGGGGTTGGCGGCCTCATGGATTCCTCACATACGCATTGCGGCGCAGGTAGAACCACCAGTTCAGCACCATGCACAGCGCGTAGAAGACCGCGAAGCCGTACATCGCGTGCTCGGGGTTGCCCGCGCGGATCTGCTCGCCCATCACCATCGGTGCGACAAAGGCGCCGTAGGCGGCGACCGCCGACGTCCAGCCGAGCACCGGGCCCGCCTGCTCGCGGTTGTAGATCACGCCGATGGTGCGGAAGGTCGAGCCGTTGCCGATGCCGGTCGCGGCGAAGATCACGATGAACAGCCCGATGAACAGAAAGAAGTACTGCTCCGGCTGGGGCGACTGGTAGGCGAGCATCATCACGTAGCCCACGGCGAGCGAGGCGACGACCATCACGCCGGCGATCGCCTGGGTGACGATCGAGCCGCCGACCCGGTCGGCGATCCAGCCGCCGAGCGGGCGAATCAGCGCGCCGACGAAGGGCCCGATCCAGGCATAGGTCAGCGCCGAGGGGCCGTTGGGGTTCGCGACCCGCTCGATCACGCCATCGACCTCCAGCGCACTGAAGCCGAAGATCACCGTGATCGACAGCGGCAGCGCCATCGAAAAGCCGATGAACGAGCCGAAGGTCAGGATATAGAGCACGCTCATCGACCAGGTGTGCCGGTCCCTGAAGATCGCGTACTGGCGCCGGGAATTCGCACCAATCGCCCCGGGCATGATGCGCATCAGGCCCAGCGTCGCGAGGATGATCAGCACCATCGCGACCCACATGTTCAGGATCCCGAGGCCCATCGGTGCCGGCAGGTACAGGTACAGGCCGACCCCGGCGGTCAGCAGGCCGATCGCATAAAGGCTCAGGATCTTGCCGAAGGCCGCGAGCGGATGCCCGGGCTCCGGGGTGATCGGGCGCAGGTTGTTCATGCCGAACCAGGCCGCGATCACCAGCGGAATCATGATCGCGGCCCAGAGGAAGCCCGCGTTCTGGATGAAGGTCAGCGTTCCGGCCGGAATGCGCCCGATCAGCGTGCCGCTGTCCTTCAACAGCGTCATCGGCTCGCCGGCGATCGCCCCGAACAGCCCGACGGTCATCACCGCCGGGATCAGGATCTGCATCGTGGTCACGCCGAAGTTGCCCAGGCCCGCGTTCAACCCAAGCCCGAGCCCCTGCTGATGCTTCGGAAAGAAGGTGCTGATGTTGCTCATCGACGCGGCGAAGTTGCCGCCGCCGACGCCGGAGAGCAAGGCCAACAGCTGGAACACCCACAACGGGGTTTCGGGATTCTGCAACGCAAAGCCCGCCCCGGCGGCCGGGATGATCAGCAGCACCGAGCTCAGAAAGATCGTGTTGCGCCCACCGGCGATCCGGATCATGAACGACGCCGGGATGCGCAGCGTTGCCCCGGTCAGGCCGGCGATCGCGGTCAGCGTGAAGAGCTCGGCCTGGGTGAACGGAAACCCCAGGTTGATCATCTGCACGGTGACGATGCCCCACATCAGCCAGATGGCGAAGGCACCGAGCAGGTTCGGAATCGAGATCCACAGGTTGCGGTGCGCGACGCGCTTGCCTTCGGCGGCCCAGAAACCCGCGTCCTCCACATTCCATTTCAGAATATCAGCGGCCATGATCGGCCTCCCTGTTGTCGTTGTTTCTGTCCGCAGCCAACACGAGAATATTGGTGCAGCTTCGGTGCTCAGCGCCCATGACCGGCCTCCCCCAGCGAGGCCTGCACCGTGCTCAGCGGCGGGTACGGCTCCGGGTCCTGGTGCGGCCCGCGCACCGGCGCAGCCCTCGGCCTCTCGGTCCACCACATCCAGATCAGCGAGACGCCGGTGGCGCCGAACAGCAGCCACCAGACGATCTGGCTGAACTGGAAGATCTCGACCAGGGCGCCGAACAGAATCGGCAATAGAAAGCCCGCGAGGCCGCCGACCATGCCGACGACCCCGGAAACCACGCCGATGTTCTCGGGGTATTCGTTGGCGATGTACTTGAACACCGAGGCCTTGCCGATGCCCCAGGCAATGCCCATCACGAACAGCGCGGCGGTGAACAGGTAGATGCTGCCGCCGAAGTGGAAGCGAAGCGTGCCGCCGTCGACCGTGCGGACCGCGAGTTCGGTCTGCGGATACGCCATGTAGAACAGGCAGATCAGGCTGATCCACATCACCCACCAGGTCACGGTGTGGGCGCCGAAGCGATCGGACAGCCAGCCCCCGAGGGCACGGATCAGCCCCGAGGGCAGCACGAAGATCGCCGCGAGCAGTGCTGCGAACTGCAGACCGATGCGGTATTCGGTCACGTAGTACATCGTCATCCACAGCGACACCCCGACATAGCCGCCGAAGACCAGCGAGTAGTACTGGCAGTACTTCCAGACCTTCGGGTCCTTGAGCACCTGGAGTTGTTCGCGGACGGTCACGGTCTTTGCAACCCGGTGACTCGCGGGCTCCTTGAAGGTGAAGATCCAGAACAGCAGCACCATCACCGCCATCGCGACCGCATAGACCTGCGGCACCATCTGCCAGCCGAAAGCGACCACCAGCGTCGGGGCAACGAACTTGGTGAGCGCGGCCCCGGCATTGCCGGCGCCGAAGATGCCCATCGCGAAGCCCTGGTGGGCCCGGTCGAACCAGCGCGCGGTGGCCGAGATCCCGACCGCGAAGGAGCCGCCGGCGATACCGACGAACAGCCCCGCAACCAGCAGCGCCCAGTACTGTTCCAGGGTCGAGACCATCCAGATCGGCACGATCGTCAGCGCCATCAGCACCGTGAAGACGATGCGCCCGCCGAAGCGGTCGGTAAGCATGCCCAGTGGCAGGCGGATCAGCGAACCGGTGAGGATCGGCATCGCCACCAGCAGGCCGAACTGCAGCTCCGACAGGCCGAGGTCCTCCTTCAGCGGGATGCCGATGATCGAGAACATGGTCCACACGGCGAAGCACACCGTGAACGCCAGCGTGTTCATCGAAAGCACCGAAATCTGCTGATAGCGTGGACTCGCCACGATTGTCCCCTGCTGCGAATTTGCGCCATCTAAGCAGGCCCGCAGGCCTGCCGTATACGGCGAAATCAGGGGCGCTCCAGCCTCGCGAGCGCGGGCTATCACCCTGGAGGTAGCGCGGCTGATCCCTGCTAGCACATTGATTTACCAGAGGATCCATCCAATTGATCGCAAGCGACTCGGTGCGGGCCTCGACGGCCCCCTCGGAGGAGGTACCTCTTACGCATCGGCGGGTAAGGCGGGGTCCGGGGCGGCGAGCCGGTATCATGAGCGCTGTGGAGAATTCCT
>PWGH01000221.1 GCA_003555285.1 Thioalkalivibrio sp. | reverse complement strand
GTGATCACCCGCCCGCCGAGCGCGGAACTGGCGCCGGATCAGGAGGATACGCAGAGCTTGCCGCCGTATCCGGTGCTCGATGCGATTCTCGAGGCCTTCGTCGAACAGGAGGCCTCGATCGAGGCCATCGTCGCGCGCGGCTTCGAACGCGAGACCGTTCAGCGGGTCGCCCGGATGGTTTTTCTCGCCGAATTCAAACGCCGCCAGGCGGCCCCGGGGCTGCGGGTCTCCCCCCGCGCCTTCGGACGGGATC
This sequence comes from Thioalkalivibrio sp., assembly GCA_003555285.1. The sequence continues at coordinate 3,375 of PWGH01000221.1, read as the reverse complement.
GACGCTACCCGATCACTTCCGGGTATCGTGAGAACTAGGAGACCGCAGTTCCATCGTCAGGAGCCGTTATGAATCAGGAGCCGTCATGAAGAAGATCGAAGCCATTATCAAGCCGTTCAAGCTCGAGGATGTCCGTGAGGCCCTGACCGAGGCGGGCATCGCCGGAATGACCGCGACCGAGGTGCAGGGATTCGGACGTCAGAAGGGCCATACCGAGCTCTATCGTGGTGCTGAATACGTGGTGGATTTCCTGCCCAAGGTGAAGCTCGACCTGGTGGTCGACGATGAGCAGGTCGACCTGTGCATCGAGGCCATCGTGAAGGCCTCGCGTACCGGCAAGATCGGCGACGGCAAGATCTTCGTCACATCGGTGGACCGGGTGGTGCGCATTCGGACCGGTGAGGAAGGCAGCGAGGCCGTGTAGATGGCTAAGCGCCCGGCGGGGACCCCGCGCCGGGCGCCGCAGGCCGCCTGGAGCGGTCCCCGCCGGCCTTATGTCGCGCCGGGGATCGAAGTCTGCGGCCAGCTTGGCGTTCGGTGTTCATGGTCGGTGTGAACGGTGGGGCCGCTTCGATTCAGTTGGCGAAGAAGGGCAGGCGTTCCATCCAGCCGCGCAGACCCCCGGTTTCGCGGCTGAGGGTTACCGGGCGTCCCGCCCGGGCCGCCGCCGCCTGTTCCGGGTAGTTCAGGTCAAGCACCGCGAGCGTGTTGTCCGCGTACTCGTCGAGGCCCAGTTCGCGATAACTCCGGTACAGGATGGCCAGCGCCTGCGGCATCACGTCGGCGCCCTGATGGCGCTCCACCACCTGCCGGGCGCGTTCCGCCGCCGCCACCCAGGCTTGGCGCTCCATGTAGAACAATGCCACCCGCAGTTCGTTCGCCGCCAGGGCGTTACGGATGAAAATCATGCGTTGGCGCGAGTCCGGGGCATACCGGCTGTCCGGGAATTCGCGGATCAGTCGGCTGAAGTCCTGGAAGGCTTGCTCCATCGGCTTGGGATCCATTTCCGACGGGTCCATCGGGAAGATCCGGGTGAGCAGGCCCTGGTCCGGACTGAAGTTGATCAGACCCCGCAGGTACTGGGCGTAGTCCAGATGCGGGTGGCGCGGGTTGAGCTGCACGAAGCGATCGACGGCCGCCAGTGCGGCCTCGGACTCGCCCGCCTTGTAATAGGCAAAGGGAATCTCGAGCTGGGCCTGCTGCGCATAGCGGCCGAACGGGAAGCGGGCCTCGAGCAACTCATAGTATTCGACCGCCTGTGCGTAGTCGCGACCGTTCAGTGCAGCCTTGGCCTCGTCGTAGAGTTGACTGGCCGACCAGTTGCGCGTCGGGTCCTCCTGCAAACCCGCGCAGGCGGACAGGGTTATGATGACGATCAACGCAATGAACCCACGAGCCAGTGACACGGCGGAGCCTCGATTTCTATGTATGACGCCAGGATTCTACAACAATGCGGGCCGGTCCCGTGCAGCCCCCATGACTGAGGACGTCTCTGCCGAAGTCCCGGTCGAACTGGCCGGCCTGCGCCTGGATGCCGCACTGGCCCGGATCTTTGCCGACTATTCGCGCAGCCAGCTCAAGCAGTGGCTGCAGAACGGCGCCTTGACGGTCGATGGCGGCCAGCCGCGTCCGCGCGACGTGGTCCGCGGCGGCGAGCAGGTGCGGCTGCGGGTTCCCGAGGCGCCGGTCTCGGAGGCCGAACCCGAGGCCATCGCCCTGACGGTGGTGCACGCCGACGACACGATCATCGTGATCGACAAGCCGGCGGGTCTGGTCGTGCATCCGGCCGCCGGCCACCGGGCCGGCACACTGGTCAATGCCTTGCTGCATTACGCGCCCGAACTCGCGGCGCTGCCGCGGGCCGGAATCGTGCATCGCCTGGACAAGGAGACCACCGGACTGCTGGTGGTCGCGCGTACACCGGCGGCGCAGACCGCACTGGTGCGCCAGCTTCAGGAGCGCAGTATGCACCGGGAATACCTGGCGCTGGTCCAGGGGGTGCTGATCAGCGGAGGGACTGTCGATCTGCCCATCGGCCGCCACCCGATCGATCGCAAGCGCATGGCCGTGGTTGGCAACGGCCGGGCGGCGATCACCCACTACCGTGTGCTCCGGCGCCTGCGCGCCCACAGCCTGCTGCAGGTGCAGCTCGATACCGGACGGACGCATCAGATCCGTGTGCACATGGCACGCCTGGGTCACCCGGTGGTTGGCGATCCCGAGTACGGCGGCCGGCCGCGCCCGGTGCGCGACATGACGCCGGAGGCGGCGCAGATTCTGGCCGGCCAGCGGCGCCAGGCCCTGCATGCGGCGGTGCTCGGGCTGGTCCATCCGCGCACCGGCGAGGACTGCCGCTTCGAGGCCCCGCTACCCGCCGATTTCCAGGCGCTGCTCGATGCCCTGGAGGCCGATGCGGCACAGGCCCGTGCCGACGCAGCCTCCTGAAGGCGTGATGGCCCCAAGGACGAACCCGCGACCGGACATCCCGCTGTTGATCCCGGACTGGCCGCTGCCCGGGAACGTGCGGGCGATCCAGACCACGCGCGCGGGCGGCGTCAGCGGAGGTTCATGGAGCAGTCTCAATCTCGCGGCGCACACCGGTGACGATCCCGCCGCCGTCCACGCCAATCGTCGCATCCTGGTCGAGGCACTGGAGTTGCCGGCCGCCCCGCTCTGGCCCCGGCAGGTGCATGGCACGGGTGTGGCCGACGCAGTGGCCCTGACCGAGGCCAGCACCGCGGACGCCGTGATCGCCCGGGCACCCGGCGCGGTGTGTGCGGTACAGACCGCCGATTGCCTCCCGGTGCTGTTCTGCAGCCGCGACGGTCACGCCATCGCCGCGGCCCACGCCGGCTGGCGCGGCCTGGCCGCCGGCGTGCTGGAAGCCACCGTCGACGCGATGGACGCGGCCCCCGACGCGATCACGGCCTGGCTGGGCCCGGCCATCGGCCCACAGGCCTTCGAGGTCGGCCCGGAGGTCCGCGCGGCCTTCCTCAATCAGCACGCCGGCACGGCCGCCGCCTTTCGTCCCGGCGCCGGCGACCGCTGGTTCGCCGATATCTACCATCTGGCACGCCTGCGCCTGCACCAGACCGGCGTCACCCGCATCCACGGCGGTGGCCATTGCACCTTCCACGAACCCGACACCTTCTTCTCCTACCGCCGCAACACCACCACCGGCCGCATGGCCACCCTCATCTGGCGCACCACCTGATCACCGCCCTCACCCGCGCCCGCGTAGGCCCCGGGTTTGTACCCGAGCCGTGTGGGGTGTGCCCGGTCCGGACCCGCTCAAGTCGTCCATGAGCGCTCGGAGATGGCCATCCATGGCCATCTACGGTCCGGACCGGGCACACCCCACACGGCTCTTCAGCG
>PWGH01000060.1 GCA_003555285.1 Thioalkalivibrio sp. | reverse complement strand
CCGAGCACGCCGTCAAAGGGCGCACGCAGGTGTTTCTGATCGATGCGTGCCTGTTGGGCGTTGACCGCCGCCCGCGCCTGATCGGCCTCGCTCTGGCGGCGCTGCACCTCGGCTTCGGAGATGTTCCGGTCCTCGGCCAGGCGCCGGGCCCGCTGCAGTTCGCGCCGGGCCAGATCGGCCGCTGCATCCAGGCTTTCGAGTTCGGCCTGATCGGTCGCGGTATCCAGGCGTAGCAGCAAGGTGCCGGCGGCGACCGCGGTCCCCGGTTCGAACAGAATCTCCCGGACGATGCCCCCGACCTCGCTGCTGAGGACGGTGCCCTGGACCGCCTCCAGGGTCCCGACCGCATGCACCTGCGGCGTCCAGGCCATCGCACGTGCAGTGGTCGCGGTGATGGTCGCGGTGGGCACCGGCATATCGTCGAAGAAGGCCTCGATCTGCGTGTTCACGAAGGCCTTGAAGCCGAAGATGCCGCCGAAGACCACGGTCACCGCCAGGAGCATCAAGACGAAGCGCTTGGACATGGGGGCTCCTGGGCCGGACGCAGGGTCAGGCGAAACGGGGTGTGGTGGGCAGCGGGGGCAGGACGGCTCGAATCCGTGCCACTTGATCTTCGGTGCTGGTCCGGTCGGCGATGTCCACAAAAGGTCGCCAGCCCAGCCCGTTGAGCAGGGCCTGGCTGTGCTGCAGCAAAAGCGCGCAGGGGTCGCGCACCGCATAGGCTTCGAGCAGGCCATGGGCGTGCATCAGCGTGTGCATCCCCGTGCTCAGGCACCAGGGTCCGACGGCGACCTCGATGGCGCGCAAGGGAGCCGACGCGTCCAGATCGCCGGCCTCGATGCCCGCGGCCACCACCTGCGTCACCGCCTCGCTGATCGGAGTGCCGGCCGCCAGCAGGGCCTCGCGCCGTTGCGACGAGGCGCTGGCCCAGATCACTTCGGTGCTCACATACTGGGCCAGCGCAAAGTACCCCGGATGGTGGGCCTGGAAATCGATATCGGTGATCACCACGGCCAGCATGCGCTCGCGACTCGGCAGCGGCAGCGCCGGGATGCGGGCAAACGCGGCGGCCCGGTGCTTCAGGTCCTCGGTGGCGATGGCCAGCAACAGGTCCTCCTTGGAGGCGAAGTGCTGATACAGGGTGCCGGTGGCGTAGTTCGAGGCCTCCGCCAGCCGCGACATCTGCAGGTTGAGCAGGCCCTCCTGGCGGATCAGATCCTGGGCGGTCCGTACGAACAGTGCTTCGCGGGCCGCCCGTTCACGGCGTTTTCGTTCTTGGGTGCTCACGAATTGAGGGTGATCCGTTTATTGAACAGGATTCATAGGATGCCATTGTGCGGCGGAGGTTGTCAGCAATCCGCGGGTGTTTTCCGGTTATGCTGGCGGCCTCGGTGCGGTCGAGGCCGACGATGGCGAAGATGACGGCGTGGCCACACGGGGTTGGGTGCGGGTCTGGCCGGGCGTCTGGGTCGCGGGTGCCGGGCACTTTGGTTTTCGCGTCGGGTCCGAACACCTCAGGGATGAACAACGGGCCGGTGCGCCGCGGTCGGCGTGGAGAACACATACCGTGCAGCGTATTCGAACGCACTACGACAACCTGCAGGTGCAGGAAGACGCCAGTCCCGAGGTGATCCACGGGGCTTGGATCGTGCTGACTCAAAAATGGCATCCCGATCGCCATCCGCGCGAGCGCGCGCGCGCCGAACGCGTGACCCGCATCATTGCCGATGCCCACCGGGTGTTGTCGGATCCCGAATTACGACGCCAGCACGATACCTGGATCCGTGTTCAGCGAGAGATCTGGGGCGAGATCCGACCCGCACCGCCCGTCCGCGCCGACCCGTCACCGGCCGGGGATGCCTGGGGGGAGCGCAAGGCCCGCCGTCGTGGCCCGCTGGGCGTGGCCCTGCTCACCGTCGCCTGGATCGCGGCCTTCACGTTGATGTGGTTCCTGTTCGAGGGTTACCTGGAACGCCGGGACTATCCCAATCGCAGCCTGACGATCGAGCCGGGGGCGGCCAGTGAATGGGTGTTGCGGCGCAACCCGGCCGGGCACTACCTGGCACCGGGCACGATCAATGGACAACCCGTGGTGTTCTTGTTCGACACCGGTGCGACCCAGGTATCGGTTCCGGCGCACCTGGGCGAGTCGTTGGGTTTGCCGCAAGGCATGCGTGGGCGGGCCCTGACCGCCAACGGACCGGTGGACGTCTGGCAGACCCGCATCCGCGAACTCGGCCTGGGCCCCTTCGTGCTGCGCAATGTCCCCGGTCACCTGAATCCGGGCATGAGCGCCAATCCCGGCAGCAACAATGACCAGGTGCTACTCGGCATGAGCGTGTTGCGGCACCTGGACTTTGCGCAACGTGGCGACGAGTTGATCCTGAATCTGCGTTGAGGTGAGGCAGCGCCGGGGATCGTATTCGATCGAGGTGCGCGGCGCGCCACGGGTTTCAAGTGCCGGTGTCCCGACTGCGGGGGCTCTGATATTAAATTAGTAATTAATTATTCGCTAATGTAAGATTCGGCCTTGACCGCGGCCCGAGTGCCTGTTCGAAGGCTCGGGCTTGTCGATCCAGGGGAACGACAATGGGAGAAAGCGAACATGCCGAAGGTGACGCTGGAACAATGGCGCATGCTGAAGGCGGTGGTCGAGGCCGGCGGTTTCGCCAAGGCCGCGGAACGGGTGCACAAAAGCCCTTCGAGCATCAATCACGCGGTTCAGAAGCTGCAGACGCAGCTCGGCGTGGCGTTGCTGGAGGTGCGTGGGCGCCGCGCCGAACTCACCGACGCGGGCGCGGCCTTGTTGCGACGTGCCGGGCATTTGCTCGACGAGGCTCGGGACATGGAAAGCCTGGCCCTGGCGCTGGCCGCCGGTGTCGAATCGGAACTGGCGCTGGCCGTCGATCAGGTGATTCCGCTGGCGCTGATCATTGACGGCCTGGAGGCTTTTGCCAAGGACTTTCCGAATACCCGCGTCCAACTGCACGAGAGTGTGCTGGACGGGGGGCCGGCCCTGCTCCGGGGCGGTGAGGTGGACCTGTTCATCGGGCCGACCATCCCGCCGGGTTTCCTGGCCGAACCGCTGGGGCAGATCCGCATGATTTGTGTGGCGCACCCGCAGCACGCGCTGGCGCGGCTCCATCGCCGGCTCACGCTGCGCGACCTGCGCGTTAGCCGGCAGGTCGTGATCCGGGATTCCGCCGAGCGGCACGACGCCCAGGACGGCGGGCTGGAGGGGGAACAGCGCTGGACCGTCGGTCACGTGAATACCGCGCTGAATATCGTCCAGGCCGGGTTTGCCTTCGCCTGGTTACCCGAATGCCTGGTGCGTGCGCCCCTGGATCGCGGCGAACTGGTGGCCCTGGCACTGGAGGCCGGCCAGATCCAGGTGGTGCCCTTTGCACTGGCCTTCAGTGATCGCGACCGTGCCGGCACCGCAGTCCACAAGCTGGCCGCGATCCTCACCGCCGTTTTCGCCGAACGGGTGCCGGAATCCACCGACCTGCCCGACTGGTGGTCGATCGCGCGCTGCGGATCGCGTGCCAGAACCGAGCCCAACGACTGATCGAGTCGCCCTGCGCCGGCTTCAGTACTGCGTCGGCTCCAGTACACTGGCGCAAACAGGCGGGGAGCGAAGGTATGTGCGGCATTGGCGGAGAGTTCGCTTGGGGCGATCGGCGGGCCGACGTGGCTGCGGTCACGCGCATGCGGCCGGCATTGGCGCAGCGCGGGCCCGATGCCGACGGCGTGTGGGCCTCGGGGCGGGTGGCCCTGGTCCATCAGCGGCTGTCGATCCTCGATTTGTCGCAGCGGGCGCATCAGCCGATGTTCGATCCCGAGACCGGGCTGGCGCTGGTTTTCAATGGTGCAATCTACAATTTCCGGGTACTGCGGGCCGAACTCGAGCAACGCGGCCATCGATTCTTCTCCAGCGGCGATACCGAGGTCATCCTGCGCGGCTACGCCGAATGGGGCGAGGGGGTGGTCGCGCGTCTGCAGGGCATGTTCGCCTTCGCGCTGTTCGATTCCCGCGCCCAGCGGCTCCTGCTGGCGCGGGATCGCATGGGTATCAAGCCGCTGTACCTGACACGATTGGCGCACGGGATGCGCTTTGCCTCGAACCCGCAGGCCCTGCTGGCGAGCGGCGGCGTCGATACGCGTTTGGATCCCGAATCGCTGCATCTGCTGTTCTCGCTGCATGCGGTCGTGCCGGCGCCGCGCACGGTGCTCAACGGCGTGCGCAAGCTGCAGCCGGCGCATTATCTGGTGATCGAGGCCGACGGCCACGAGCACCTGGAATGCTACTGGCGGCTGTCGGCCCGACGTCCGGCGCTCGCGATCGAGGATGCCGAGTGGGTGGAGCGGATCGAGGCCGGCCTGCGGCGCGCGGTGCGCCGGCGCCTGGAGGTCGCGGATGTCCCCGTCGGGGTCTTGCTGTCGGGCGGCCTGGATTCGAGCCTGCTGGTGGCGCTGGCGGTCGAGGAGGGCGCGCAGGACCTGCGTACCTTCACCGTCGGATTCGAGGATCAGCCCGAGGAGAAGGGCTCGGAGTTCGAGTACTCCCAGCCGGTGGCCGATCGCTACGCGACCGATCATCACGCGAGCCTGATCGCCAACAGCGAGGTGCTCCGACGCCTGCCCGAGGCGGTGGGCGCGATGGCCGAGCCGATGTTCGGCCAGGACGCCGTGGCCTTCTACCTGCTGGCCGAACAGGTCTCGCAGCATGTGAAGGTGGTGCAGTCGGGGCAGGGGGCGGACGAGGTCTTCGGCGGCTACTTCTGGTACCCGCAGATGGCGGAGGATCGCAACGGCGACTGGGCCGATCGCTTTCGCCGCCACTACTTCGATCGCGACGATCCCGAAATGCGCGAACTGCTGCTGCAGCCCCCGGCCGACGACATCAGCGGGGATTGGCTGCGCGAGTCCATGGCGGCGCTGGAGACCGATCGGGCCGACAGCTTCCTCGACGCGGTGCTGGCCCTGGACGTGACCACGCTGGTGGTCGACGACCCGGTGAAGCGGGTCGACAACATGACCATGGCCTTCGGGCTGGAGGCGCGGGTGCCTTTTCTCGACCACGAACTGGTCGAGATCGCCGCGGCGATGCCCCCGCACCTGAAGCTCGGCGACGGCGGCAAGGGGGTGCTGAAACGGATCGCTCGCGGCCGCCTGCCGGATTCGGTGCTGGACCGGCCGAAGGGCTATTTCCCGGTACCGGCCCTGAAGTACGTGCGCGGTGAGTTCCTCGATTTCATGCGCGACATCCTCGGTTCCCAAGCGGCGCGCGAGCGCGGTCTGTACCGCCCGGACTACGTGCAGCGTCTGCTTGCAGCGCCGGACGCGCACTTCACCCGCATCCAGGGCTCCAAACTCTGGCATCTCGCCCTGCTGGAATACTGGCTCCAGACCCACGTCGACCCCCACTGAACCCCGTACCCACATCGTACGGTGAGCCAAACGTAGGGTGGGCCAAGCGCAGCGGGCCCACCAAGCCCCCGCTCGCCCACCACCGCAACCCGTCGCCCCCGCGCCAGTGGCTCCGAACGCCGGGGAGGTCCGCGACGCTCCGGCGGGACGCCGTGAATACGTCCCTGTAGGCTTGACGGCAGCCTCCCTGCTGCCGACACCCGCCGGAGCGTCACGAACCTCCCCGGCTGCGCCGTACCCATGCCCCGCCCGCCCCGGACCCCCGGTAGGGTGGGCCAAGCGCAGCGGGCCCACCAACCGGCGCCCGAGCGATCCCTCGCGCCGCTGGTGGGTGCGCTGCGCTTCACCCACCCTACGGGGCTCCGTCCGCGCGGGAGCCCGCGTCGGATTGACGCTTTGTGCGGCTAACGTTTAACCCCGTTTGTTGACGTCGCTTGGAGAAGCGCCCGACACTGCGGCAGGGCGCCGGGAGATCATTCCGCGTCTTCCGAGGAGCCTTCGGGTTCCCATAAGGCCGTATCGGCCATCAAAGCAGATGGAGGAGAAATAATGAAGTATAAAATCGGGGGTTTTTTGGGTGCGGTGGTGCTGATCGGCGGCGTCGGTGGCGCAATGGCGGCACCGCTGATGCTGGCGCAGGGAGCGCATGACCACCACGGGGGCATGGATCATTCCGCGCACAGTGCTGCGAGCGATCAGGGCACCGGCCAGACCATCGCCGCGGATCCACACGCCGGTCACGGTGATCATGAGGGTCATGACGGGCACGCCGGTCATGGTGGTGGTGGCAAGGGCTGCATGAAGGGCAAGGGTGGAATGGGTGGGGATCACGCCGATCATGCCGATCATGGCGACGGAGCCGATCACGTCGGTCATGGCGGTGCCCAAAAGGGCAAGGGCCGCATGCAGGGCAAGGCCGGCATGGATAGCGCCGCGGCGGAATCCTGTACCGGATGCCATGGGCAGAATCCGCATGCGTCCGCAAACTCCGACAGCACAAGCGCCAGTGCAGAGCACGGCGGCATGGGTGGCAAAGGCGGCAAAGGCGGCAAAGGCGGCATGGGCGGCAAAGGCGGTATGGGTGACGGCATGGCCGATAAGCACGGCCATCATGCCCAGATGCAGTCCCGTCTTGATCGCATGGAGATGCGTCAGGTCCTGATCGAGACCATGCTGCGGGAGATGCTGCTCAACCGCTGAGATGCAAGGCGAGAACGCAGCGTCAGCCACGGGTGCTTCGGACTTGTTGGGTTTTCCTTAGGCGCTGAAGAGCCGTGTGGGGTGCGCCCGGTCCGGACCGTAGATGGCCATGGATGGCCATCTCCGAGCGCTCATGGACGACTTGAGCGTGTCCGGACCGGGCGCACCCCGCAGGGCTCGGGCACACGCCTTCACGAAACCCCGACCGCGAGCAGCGCGCCCTTGGTTTTGCACCCGACGTGGAGAAGCCGTGTGGGGCGCACCCCGCAGGGCACGGGCACAGCCCACGGGGCTGGAGTGGCCGGGGTCAGCGTTCGCTGTAGGCCAGGGGGAGGGCGGTGCGGTCGATGACCCGGCGCAGCACGAAGCTCGAATGCACGCTGCTGACACCGTCCAGGCGGGTGATCCGGCGCAGCAGGAAGTCCTGATAGGCATCCATGTCCGGGACCACCACCTGCAGCAGATAATCGGCGGCCTGGCCGGTGATCAGGAAGCAGTGCTGCACCTCGGGATACGCCGCGACCGCGGCTTCGAAGGCGGCGAAGCGCTCCGGCGTGTGGCGATCCATGCCGATCTGGATCAGCGCGGTCAATTCCAGGCCCAGGCGCTTGCGGTCCAGCAGCGCCACCCGGGCCAGGATGATGCCCGCCTCCTCCAGCGCCCGGACGCGGCGCAGGCAGGGTGAGGGGCTGAGATCGACGCGCTCGGCCAGGGCCTGATTGGACAGGCCGGCATCCTGCTGCAGCACCTCGAGGATGCGGCGATCGGTGCGGTCGAGGCGGTGCGGTGGGGGTGATTTCATGAGCGGGGTGGATAATTCCAGTTATGGTGCATTTGGCGCAATGATCTATCGCATCGGCGCTTAATAGAGGAATAATAGACGATTCATTGCGCAGCGGTTCGCATATCATGGTGCTTGGAACCCACCGCGCCGCACGCAGGCCGCGGCCCGCCCAGCACGAGGACCCATTGATGACCCAACACGGCTTCGATCACCGCAAGTACGCACCGCCCGTGGCGTTGCCAAAGCCGGACCGCCGCTGGCCGGACCGGCGGATTACCGCCGCGCCGCGTTTTGCCAGCGTCGATCTGCGCGACGGCAACCAGGCGCTGGAGCGGCCGATGTCGGTCGAGCAGAAGCTCCGGTTTTTCGATCTGCTGGTGCGCATCGGCCTGACCGAGATCGAGGTGGGCTTTCCCTCGGCGTCGCAGGCGGACTTCGACTTCACCCGCCGCCTGATCGACGAGGACCGGATTCCCGAGTCGGTGACCATCCAGGTGCTGACCCCGGCGCGTGCCGAGTTGATCGCGCGCAGCTTCGAGGCGCTGGCGGGGGTGCGCCGCGCCATCGTGCATGTGTACAACTCGACCAGCCGGGTGCAGCGGGAACAGGTCTTCGGCCTGGATCGCGCCGGTGTGCAGGCAATTGCCGAAAACGGCGCGCGCTGGGTGCGCGACGGCGCGCTGGCCTACCCGGACACCGAGTGGACCTTCCAGTATTCCCCGGAAAGCTATTCGGCGACCGAGCCCGACTATGCAGTGGCGGTGGTCGATGCGGTGAACGCCATCTGGCGCCCGGATCTCGGGCAGCGTGTGATCATCAACCTGCCGGCGACGGTGGAGCTCAGCACCCCCAACGCGTTTGCCGACCAGGTCGAGGGCTTCTGCGACCGGGTGGCGTCGCGCGAACACTTCATCGTGTCGCTGCACACCCACAACGACCGCGGGACCGGGGTTGCCGCGGCCGAACTCGGCCTGCTCGCCGGCGCCGACCGCCTGGAGGGGACGCTGTTCGGCAACGGCGAGCGCACCGGCAACATGGACCTGATCACCGTGGCGATGAACCTGTATTCCCAGGGCATCGACCCCCACCTGGATCTGAGCGATCTGGCCGCGATCGAGGCGGTCTACGAGGACTGTACCGCGCTGACGGTCCACCCGCGCCATCCCTGGGCCGGTGAACTGGTCTACACCGCCTTCTCCGGCAGCCATCAGGATGCGATCGGCAAGGGTCTGGCCCATTGGGAGCGCGAGGGCGGCGCCTGGGCGGTGCCGTATCTGCCGATCGATCCGCGCGACCTCGGCCGCCGGTACGAGGCGGTGGTGCGCATCAACAGCCAGTCCGGCAAGGGCGGTGTCGCCCATGTGCTGGAACGCGATCATGGGATCCGCCTGCCGCGCTGGCTGGCGGTGGACTTTGCCCGGGACGTCCAGGCTGAAGCCGAGGCGACCGGAGCCGAGGTGAATTCGCGCGCCCTGCGCGCCTTGTTCGATCGCTTCTACCTGGCGACGCCGCCCGATTGGCAACTGACCGGGTATCGTCTGCACCGTCCGGGCGGGCATTGCCCGGTTGCGCCTGATCCGGGTTCGCGGCCACCGGGTGGGCCGGTCGAGATCGAGGTGCAGCTGGCGCAGGCGGGCGTGGTGCAACGGTTGACGGCACGCGGCGATGGCGTCGTCTCGGCCCTGGTCGCGGCGCTGGAGCGGTGCTACGGGCTGGTGCTGGAGGTGGTCGAGTTCGACGAGCATGCGCTCGAACACAGCACCGGCGCCCAGGCCCTGGCGGCCGTCGCGATGACCGTGAACGGCGAACGCGTGGCCGGGGTCGCGATCGCCGAGGACAGCGCGGGCGCGGCGGTGCAGGCGGTGCTGACCGCGCTGGCCCGTGTCGGCGTGCAGGCTCGTGCCGGCGTGCAGGGCTATGGATAGGGCGAGGACTCGGTCGAGAATCGAGTCGATCGCGCCAGAGCACCGCGGCCTGCAAGCCCTGCGGGAGCGGATCGGGCAGGGTGGCCAGCGCCACATCCACCGTGCGTCGCGCGACGGCCTCGATGCCGGCCTCCGAATCGAGGAACACTAATTCCAGTTCGATCGCCGGGTAACGCCTGCGGCAGGCGCTGAGCGCCGTCGGCAGGCGGTGCAGGGCCTTGCTGTTATGCCTAAGGGGGAGAAGAATACCCGCTGGCCGTTCGACGCCGCATTCGGGCGCGAATGCCGATTTCGGTCCGGCGCTGCGGACCGCCGGAATTCGTTTCGCAGGAGGAACCATGACCGCGCAGACCTTGTACGACAAATTGTGGCAGAGCCATCGGGTGCGCGAGGAGGTCGATGGGACCGCCCTGCTGTACATCGATCGGCATCTGGTGCACGAGGTGACCTCGCCGCAGGCCTTCGAGGGGCTGCGCCTGGCGGGCCGCCAGCCCTGGCGAAGCGCTTCGGTGCTGGCGGTGCCGGATCACAACGTGCCCACCGTCAATCGCGCTGCAGGCATCACCGATGCGGTCTCGCGCCAGCAAGTCGAGGCCCTGGCGAGCAACGTCGCCGCCTACGGCCTGAATTATTTCCCGATGGGCGACCGGCGCCAGGGCATCGTGCACGTGATCGGGCCGGAACAGGGCGCGACCTTGCCCGGTTCCACGGTGGTGTGCGGAGATTCCCACACCTCCACGCACGGTGCGCTCGGCGCGCTCGCCTTCGGGATCGGCACCTCAGAGGTCGAGCATGTGCTCGCGACCCAGTGCCTGTGGCAGAGGAAGTCGCGCAGCATGCTGGGGCGCGTGGAAGGCGATCTGCGCCCGGGTGTGACTGCGAAGGACGTGGTGCTGGCGATCATCGGCCGAATCGGCACCGCGGGCGGCAACGGGTATGCGATCGAATTCGGCGGCTCCGCGATTCGCGGCCTGTCGATCGAGGGACGCATGACCGTCTGCAACATGGCGATCGAGGCCGGGGCCCGCGCCGGCATGGTCGGCGTCGACGAGAAGACCATCGACTACGTGCGCGGCCGCCCGCAGGCGCCGACCGGCGCACTGTTCGAGCGTGCCGCCACGACCTGGCGGGAGCTGGTCAGCGACGTGGACGCGGTCTTCGACGCGGTCGTGGAAATCGATGCCACGGCGATCGAGCCGCAGGTGAGCTGGGGCACTTCTCCAGAGATGGTGGTGGGTGTTTCCGGCCGGGTGCCGGATCCGGAGCAGGAAGCGGATCCGGTCCGGGCCGAGGGCATGCGCCGGGCGCTGCAGTACATGGGCCTGGAGGCGGGGATGGCGATTCGCGACATCCGTCCGCACAAGGTCTTCATCGGGTCCTGCACCAATTCTCGGATCGAGGACCTGCGTGCTGCCGCCGAGGTGGTGCGCGGTCGGCACAAGGCGGTCAGCATCCAGCTGGCGATGGTCGTGCCGGGCTCGGGGCTGGTGAAGCAGCAGGCGGAGGCCGAGGGCCTGGACCGGGTGTTCCTGGATGCCGGTTTCGAATGGCGCGAGCCGGGGTGTTCGATGTGCCTGGCGATGAACGCCGACCGCCTGGAACCCGGCGAGCGCTGCGCCTCGACCTCGAACCGCAACTTCGAGGGGCGCCAGGGACAGGGTGGGCGCACCCATTTGGTGAGCCCGGCGTTGGCCGCGGCGGCGGCCGTGGCTGGACACTTCATCGCACCCGCACAGCTGGAGGATTGAACCGTGCAGGCATTCATCACCCATCGCGGCATCGCCGCGCCGCTCGACCGTTCGAACGTGGACACCGACGCGATCATCCCGAAGCAATACCTGAAGTCGGTGAAGCGCACGGGCTTTGGTCCCAACGCCTTCGATGACTGGCGCTACCTGGATCCGGGCGAGCCCGATGCCGATTCCAGCGGACGCCGAAAGAATCCCGAGTTCGTGCTGAATCAGCCGCCCTTCGATCGGGCGACCATCCTGCTCGCGCGCAAGAACTTCGGCTGCGGCTCCTCGCGGGAGCACGCCGTCTGGGCGCTGACCGACTTCGGATTTCGCGCGGTCATCGCCCCGTCCTATGCCGATATATTCTTTAATAACAGCTTCAAGAATGGGTTATTACCGGTTGTTTTAAAAGAAGAGGAGGTCGAGGACCTCTTCCAAAGGGTGAGCCGCGAGCCCGGTCTGCAGCTCGAGGTGGATCTGCAGGAGAACGTGGTTCGGGTCCCCGAGGGACCGGCGTTCGCCTTCACGGTGGACGCGAATCGCCGCCAGCGGCTGCTCGAGGGTGTGGACGATATCGCGCTCACACTGCAACATGCCGAGGCGATTCGCGCCTATGAAGCGCGGCGCCGGATCGAGGCACCCTGGTTGCTGGGCGAGACCTGATCGGATCCACACCGGCCGGCGAGGCGCCGGCGCATGGAACATTGTCAATCGAGGAGAGCAGGCGAGTGCACAAGATTCTGGTATTGCCCGGCGACGGGATTGGCCCGGAGATCGTCAACGAGGCGCGCAAAGTCCTGTATCGGGTGGCGGAGCTGGAAGGGCTGGAGCTGGAGATCGACGAGGGGCTGATCGGAGGCGCGGCCGTCGATAGCCTGGGCGAACCCTATCCGGAGGCGACCCGCAGCCTGGCGCGGGCGGCCGATGCGATCCTGCTCGGCGCTGTCGGCGGCCCGCAGTACGAGGGGCTGGAGCGCGAATTGCGCCCCGAGCGCGGATTGCTCGGCATTCGAGCGGATCTGGGCCTGTTCGCGAACCTGCGCCCGGCAATCCTGTATCCGCAGCTGGCGGCGGCCTCGACCCTGAGACCGGAGGTGGTGGCTGGGCTGGATCTGCTGATCGTGCGTGAACTCACCGGCGACATCTACTTCGGCCAGCCGCGCGGGATCGAGATGCGCGGTGGCGAGCGGGTGGGCTTCAACACCGCCGTGTACAGCGAGTCGGAGATCGAGCGCATCGCCCGGGTCGGCTTCGAGGCCGCGATGAAGCGCAACCGTCGCCTGTGTTCGGTGGACAAGGCCAATGTGCTCGAGGTCTCCGAGCTCTGGCGCGAGGTGGTGATCCAAGTCGCTCGGGACTATCCGGACGTCGAGCTCTCGCATTTGTACGTGGACAATGCCGCGATGCAACTGGTGCGCGCACCCAAGCAGTTCGACGTGATGGTTACCGGCAACCTTTTTGGCGATATCCTGTCCGATACGGCGGCGATGCTGACCGGTTCCATTGGCATGCTGCCCTCGGCGTCGCTGAACGCCAGCGGCGCCGGGTTGTATGAACCGATCCACGGTTCGGCCCCGGATATCGCCGGGCAAGACCAGGCCAATCCGATCGCCACCGTGCTGTCGCTGGCGATGCTGTTGCGCCACAGCCTTGGGGCGGAATCGGGGGCCCGCCGGATCGAGGCCGCCGTGGCCCGGGTGCTGGATCAGGGGCTGCGCACCGCCGACATCCATTCCGAGGGGTGCACGGCGGTGGGTACGGCGACCATGGGCACGGCCCTGGTTGCGGCGCTGACGGCCAAATAACCGGGCTGCACCGCGGCGCCGGAGCGCGATCGCGGGGCCGGAGCGGGCATCGAAGGTCGGCCGGGTCTGGCGTGCACCGACATCCGACGCGGGCGGTATCGAAATTCAATCTAACGGTTCAAAAGAGGCGGTAACGGCATGACAGACAAGCAATATGATGTGGCGGTCGTTGGTGCCACTGGAGCCGTCGGTGAGACGATGCTGGCGATCCTGGCGCAGCGCAAGTTCCCGGTGGGAAAGGTGTACGCGCTCGCCAGTGAGCGTTCGGCGGGCAAGACGGTGGAATTCGGTCGGCGCGAATTGGTGGTCGAGGACCTGGCCACGTTCGATTTCAGCCAAGTGCAGATCGCCCTGTTCTCCCCGGGTGCCTCGGTGTCGGCCGAATACGCGCCCAAGGCCGCGGCCGCGGGCTGCGTGGTGGTCGACAACACCTCGCAGTTTCGCTACGACGACGACATCCCGCTGGTGATTCCGGAGGTCAATCCGGAAGCGATCGCGCAGCACACCCAGCGGGGCATCATCGCCAACCCCAATTGCTCCACCATCCAGATGCTGGTGGCGCTGAAGCCGATCTACGATGCCGTCGGGATCCAGCGCATCAACGTCGCCACCTATCAGGCGGTCTCGGGCACCGGTAAGGAGGCGATCGAGGAACTGGCCCAGCAGACCTCCGCCTTGTTGAATGGCCGACCGGTGGAATGCACGGTCTATCCAAAGCAGATCGCCTTCAATGTGTTGCCGCACATCGACGCCTTCATGGACAACGGCTATACCAAGGAAGAGATGAAGATGGTCTGGGAGACCCGCAAGATCCTGGGCGACGATTCGATCATGGTAAATCCGACGACGGTGCGCGTCCCGGTCTTCTACGGGCATTCCGAGGCGGTGCATCTGGAGACCCGGGACAAGATCACCGCCGATGCAGCCCGCGAACTGCTGGCCCAGGCGCCCGGGGTGATCGTGATGGATGTGCCCGGACCGGGGGGCTACCCGACCGCAGTGACCGAGAGCAGCGGTCAGGACGGGGTGTTCGTCGGCCGGATTCGGGAGGACATTTCGCACCCGCGTGGTCTGGACCTGTGGATCGTTTCCGACAACCTGCGCAAAGGGGCGGCACTCAATACCGTGCAGATCGCCGAGGTGTTGATCCGCGATTATCTGTAATTCACTCCCACTGAATCCGGTGTCTCTGATAATCTGGAGCCGTTCCGGGGGCATCGGGCGCAGCAAGACGCCCGAATCCGGCTTGGTGTGCCGATATCGGTAGGGGAGAGTTTCGTGTGCATAGAGTGATTGTTGGTCTCATCCTCGGCCTGGGCCTGGGTTTGTTGGCGTTACCCATCGCGGCCAACGTAAGCCTGGGCGGGATCGATGTCCGGTCCTTTTTGAATCAACCGCTGCAAGCGCAGATCCCGGCACAGGGGACGGCCCTGGCCGACGACACCCTGGAGTTTCGCCTCGCCAGCGAGGAGGCCTACCGCCGCGCCGGTCTGGTGCGGGGTGCCGTTCCGGCCGATCTGGAAATCCGGTTGCAGGGCAGCGGCAGCAACCGCCAGATCTTGCTGACCACGCAACGGCCGGTTCGGGATCCCTATGTGGGCATTTTGCTGGAGGCACGCTGGAGTTCCGGGCGCGTACTCCGGGAATACGTGCTGCTGCTCGATCCGCCGGTGAGCTTCGCCCCGGCGCAGACGGTGCCCCCCGCCCGCAGCCCTCCGGAACCCACCGCCCGACGTCCGGACGCCGTCCGTCCGGACCCCCGGCGGTCGGACACGGCCGTCACCCGCAGCCCCGCGGCGGCAGCGCCCGCCGGCGAGCGGGCACTCACCTATCAGGTGCGGCGCGGCGATACCCTGCTGAACATCGTGCGTCAGCAGGGCTATGTGGGCGTCACCGACCAGCAGGCCTTGCTCGCCTTTCTGGAGGCCAATCCGCAGGCCTTCACCGGCGGCAACGTCAATCGCCTGCGTGCGGACGTGGAGTTGACGATTCCCGCCCAGGATCAAGTCGCGCGACAGGGCGCGCAGCAGGCGCGCGAGGCCGTGCAGCGCCAAGTTGTCGAATGGCGTGACGCATCGCAGCCCCCCACCCCAGCGGCCCGGGCCGAGGCCCCCGTACCGCAGCCCGCCGCAGCCGCGGCTGCGACCGATGAGTCCGCTGTCGCGGTGGCCGCCGACGAACCAGCCCCGGCTGACGCGGTGCCTGAGCCCGCGATGGTCACGGACGAATCCGTCCCCGCAGACGCGGCGCCCGAGTCCCTCGCGGCCGCCGAGTCGATTCCGGCCAGCGCTGATTCTTCGATGACCGATACCCCGCTCCCGCTCGAGGACCCGGCGGCGCTCGATACCGAATCGGCCGGAATCGATCACCTGGCGATCCTGGGTGAGGCCACGCAGGATCCTGAAGCCTCCCGCAGTACCCAGATCATTGAAGAAGCGCTCCTTTCCCAGCAGGTCGCGATGAATGAATTGCGCGAGGAAATGACCTCGCTGCGCGCGGACCTACTGGAAAGGGATCGCCTACTCAGCGTGGTGAGCACGGAACTCGCGCAGTTGGAGCGGCGCATGCGCGAGCAGCAGGCAGACTCCGGGTTGCTCCGGGGCGAGACGATGCCCCTGCACGAGCGGATCGTCGCCGATCGCCTGGTGTTGAGCCTGGTCGCCGGACTGATGGTGCTTTTCCTGCTGCTGCTCCTGGCCGTATTCCGGTCCCCACGCAGGCCCGTTGCCGCCGTGGCCCCGACGGGCGGACCACCAGCGCCTG
>PWGH01000229.1 GCA_003555285.1 Thioalkalivibrio sp. | reverse complement strand
GCATTGCCGTTACCCTCAGCAGCGCCCGCGCATTGCTACCTAGGGAGGCTCCAGCCTGTCGATCCACCGCCCGAAGCGTTACGTTCGAGTATCACACGGTGCCGGACGTGCCGGAAACCGAAGCTCGGGCACGGGCCTGACCGCTGCGCTGGCGCCCGTTTCTACGGTGGTTCCGGACCAGCACCAGGAGGCCCCCGTGATCGGGAGAATTGCCAAATGGCGACAGTTGAATGTGCGCGATACGTTGCGGATGCGAACCCGGTCGGGCTCGCTGCACCACCGAATCCATGTGTATCCCGATGTCTTCGTTGGGATGCACGATCAGGCGGCCATTGATCTGGGCGGCCGTGCGGATCTGCACCTGGGTTGCCGGTGGCACCTGACGCGCTATCTCCCCTCCCAACTCAAGATCGCCGACAACGCGTGCATCAGCGTCTCGGGGCATCTGAAGGTCTTCACCGGATGCTTCATCTTCGTGAACGAGGATTCGCTGCTGCACATCGGCAGTGGGTCGATCAACATGCGCCTGTCGCTCTCCTGCCACGAAGGCATCACCATCGGCGAGGGGGTGCGGATCTCCGAGAACGTGACCATTCGCGACAGCGACAATCACCGCCTCGGGCATGTCGACGGCGAGATGCACCGGCCGGTCCGTATCGGCGACCGCGTGTGGATCGGCATGAACTCGACCATCCTCAAGGGGGTTACCATCGGCGCGGGTTCGGTCATCGGCGCCAATAGCGTGGTGACGCGAAGCGTTCCCGAACGCTCGCTGGCGGTCGGGGTGCCGGCCCGGGTCATCCGGTCCGAGATCTCCTGGTGGTGAGCGCCCGCCCGCGGCGCCCCGGTGCCTTCACCCTTTCTTTTCCACCTTGGCCCAGGTGTCGCGCAGGGTGACCGCGCGGTTGAATACGGGTGCGCCGGCGCGGCGGTCTGGATCCGGTGCGAAATAGCCCAGGCGTTCGAACTGAAAGCAGGCGTCATCGGCGGCGTCGGCCAGGCTCGGCTCCAGGCGGGCGCCCTCCAGCACCTCCAGCGACTGCGGATTGAGGTGTTCGACGAAATCCCGGTCCTTGTCGCCGGCCGGGTGGGGCACCTGGAACAGCCGGTCGTAGAGGCGAACCTGTGCGGGGATCGCGTGCATCGCCGAGACCCAGTGGATGGTGCCCTTGACCTTGCGATCGGCACTGGCCCCCCCGGACCGGGAGTCGGGATCCAGGCTGCAGTGCAGTTCGACCACGTCCCCGGCGTCGTTCTTGATCACTGCGTCGCAGCGGATGATGAAGGCATTGCGCAGGCGCACCTCGCCCCCGGGCTTCAGGCGGAAGAACTTCTTCGGGGCTTCCTCCAGAAAGTCGTCGTGTTCGATGAAAATCTCGCGGGTCATCGGCACCTGCCGGGTCCCCAGCGCCGGGTTCTGCGGATGGTTGGCCGCCTCGAACCACTCGGTCTCGCCGTCGGGAAAGTTGCTCAGCACGACCTTCAAAGGCCGCAGCACGGCCATGCGGCGCGGGGCGCGGACGTTCAGGTCGTCGCGCAGATGGCGCTCGAGCACGCCGAAGGGAATCACGCCCTCCGACTTGGTCACCCCGATCTCGTTGCAGAAATCGCGGATCGCGGCGGGGCTGAAGCCGCGGCGACGCAGGCCGGCCAGCGTCGGCATGCGCGGGTCGTCCCAGTCCGAGACGAAGCCTTCTTCCACCAGCCGGGTCAGCCGGCGTTTGGACAGCACGGTGAAATCGAGATTCAGCCGGGCGAATTCGATCTGCTGCGGGCGCGAGGGGACCGGCAGGTGTTCGAGCAGCCAATCGTACAGCGGACGGTGATCCTCGAACTCCAGCGTGCACAGCGAGTGCGTGATGTGCTCGAGGGCGTCGCTCTGGCCGTGGGTGAAGTCGTAGGTCGGATAGATCAGCCAGGCATCGCCGGTGCGGTGGTGGTGCTGGCGCCGAATCCGGTAGAGCACCGGATCGCGCAGGTTGATGTTCGGCGCGGCCATGTCGATCTTCGCCCGCAGCACGTAGGCGCCGTCGGCGAAGGCCCCGGCGCGCATCTGCTCGAACAGCGCGCGGTTCTCGGCGGGCGTCCGGTCGCGGTCCGGGCTGTCGATGCCCGGCTCGGTCAACGTACCGCGCTGGTCGCGGATGGTGTCGGCGTCCTGGCTGTCGACGTAGGCTTCGCCGTTGTCGATCAGGTGCAGGGCGTAACCGTAGAGCGTCTCGAAGTAGTCCGAGGCGTAGCGCTCGTTTTCCCAGGCATAGCCGAGCCAGCGCACGTCGTCCTTGATCGCATCGATGAAGCGCTGTTCTTCCTTCGCCGGATTGGTGTCGTCGAAGCGCAGGTTGGTGTAGCCGCCGAACTCGGCCGCCATCGCGAAGTTCAGCACGATCGACTTGGCATGGCCGATGTGCAGATAGCCGTTGGGCTCCGGCGGAAAGCGCGTGATCACTCGATCCGTGCGCCCCGCCTCGATGTCGTTGCGAATGCGCGTGCGGATGAAGTGCGGCGGCGGTGCGACGGTCGGATCGGTGCTGTTCATGGTGGCCTGGTCCGAAGATCAAGCCGACGATTGTATAGGGGGCCGGAGCCAGCGGCTAGCGGCGTTCGTGAGCCACCCGGTGCGGGCCCAGAACCGATCGGCCTGCCATCAGCGTGGTGGATGGGAGTTCACCGAACACCTTTTTGTACAGCAGGGAGAAGCGGCCCAGATCCAGGAAGCCGTGTTTCAACGCGGCACTCTTGACCGACGGGACGGCGGCCTCACGCAGCAGTCGGTGTACGCGCTGGAGTCTGCGGTAGCGTAAGAACTGCGCCGGGGAGATATTCAGGGTGCGCCGGAAGGTGTATTGAAGATTGCGCAGGCCGGTGTCGGCAATCCTGCAGAGATCGGCCAGGGTGAGTGGCGCATTGGGAACCGGCTGAATGTATTTTCGGATCCGCCGCATGATGATCAGTTGAGCGGCCGGCGTCGGCGTGTCCCGTGAAAGGTCCGGCTGACCGTCCAAGATGCCTTCGAACAGGGCATCCAGCAGGGCTTGCTCCAGCCACCGCAGGGCATCCGGTGTGGTGGCATCCTCCACTTGCAGCGCGGCCTCCGCAGCCTGGATCGCGCTATGGCAGGCCACCCAGCTTGGAGGGGAAAGGGTGGCCAGACTATAGCCCTGCATTACATTCGGGCGGAACTCGGGTCGAAGGGGTTGCAGGGCCTCGACGATGCTCCGAGGATCCAGCGAGATCACGGTGAAGCCATGCCCGGATGCGCAGGAGCCGAAATAGTCGGTTCCCGGCCCGTGAATTCCAATATCCCCGTTCTGAAGTTCTCGCGATCGATAGTGGATGGGCGCCTGATGGCGTTGCAGGAGAAAGACTTGCACCTCCGTGCCGGCGGCCCCGATCAGCAGGGTTGCGGCACCGGTATGCCCACGGGTAATGGTCAGGCTGGGCAGAACCGCGCGCCGGACATCCCAGGAGCGCTGGGTGGGGGCAAGTTGCGTGATCTCGGCCTGCGCGCCGAAGACCGCTGCAGAAAAGGTATCGGCATCATGGAAGCGGGCGGTTTGCAGACCGACGGCGGGCGTGTTCGTGTGCGTGCTGGCGATCATGTTCGATGGGCCGTCCCAGCAGCTTGTACCGGCTCACCGGGCTGCGCCGGTACAAGCTGCG
>PWGH01000286.1 GCA_003555285.1 Thioalkalivibrio sp. | reverse complement strand
GCGGGCAGATTTCGGCCGCATAGGCTGCCGCCGCTGCTCAGACGGGGCTTGCGTTGCGACTTGACAGGCCCCCGGGGCGAAGGGATATTGCGGTGAAGGCTGTTGGATTTCCTATCCTTTCTACACCGTATTCCGTGCCTCGAATACAGGTGTTAGAAGAGGCATTCTGGAATCTGTAAAAAATCCCGATCCTTTATTGCAGGTTTTTAGAAGATGTACTAAGAATTCACTCGGCTGTCCCAGGGAGAGAGGGGCAGCACATGCGATTTCGATCCGAGTACAAGCCGGAGGCTGGCAAATGACAGACCACAAGAACGACCATACCGAGCTGGAAAACAAGTCCGAAGAAGAGATCAAGGAGACCGGGGAGCTGACCGAGACGGGCGCGGCCCGCCGTAGCTTCCTGGGCAAACTGGGCAAGGGCGGCGCCGCCCTGGCCGTGTTCGGCATGGGGGCGGAAACCGCCATGCAGACCATGTTCAACCGCAGCACCCTGTCGAGCGCCGTCGCCGCTGGCATCGAGGGCTTCCACGTGGACGGCAAGGTGGACGGGTTCATCTGGCTGAATGATCGCCCGATCAACGGCGAGCTGCCGCCGCACCTCCTGCACGACGAGGTGACCCCTTACCCGAACATGTTCATCCGCAATAATGGTGTGCCGCCGGAAAAGGCCGGTATCGATGCCGCGGCCTGGACCCTCACCGTGCATGGTGAAGCGGCCAACCAGGAGAAGTCCTACACGATCGCCGATCTCAAGGACAAGTTCGAGCACCATACCCTGCAGATCTGGATCGAATGCGGTGGCAATGGCCGTGCCGCCTTCGAGCCGTCCCCGCGCGGGAACCAGTGGGATCTGGGCGCGGTCGGCTGCCCGACCTGGACCGGTGTCCGCCTGCGGGACGTCCTGGACGATGTCGGCTACGACGCGGACAAGGCCGTTTACATCGGCTACAAGGCGGGGGATGCTCACCTGAGTGGTCGCGATGACCTGGACGCGCTCTCCCGTGGCTGCCCGATGCGCAAGGCCCTGGAGGACGAGACCATCATTGCCTGGGCGATGAATGGCGAGGACATCCCGGAACAGCACGGCTACCCGCTGCGCCTGATTACGCCCGGCTTCCCGGGTTCCGCCAGTGGCAAGTGGCTGACCGAGATCCTGGTGCGCGACCGCGAGCATGACGGTCAGGGCATGACCGGCCACAGCTACCGCGTGCCGCGTCATCCGGTGGAGCCGGGCGCCGACGTGCCGAACGAGGACATGGTCGTCCTCGAGGAAATGCCGGTGAAGTCGCTGATCACGTATCCGCAGACCGGCGTCGAGACCACGGCTGGCAGCACGCTGAAGGTCGCAGGCAAGGCCTGGGATGGCTACGGCGACGTCGAGGAGCTCCACGTGTCGACCGACTACGGGGTAACCTGGCAGAAGGCCGACCTGAAGCGGCCGGTCAACAAGTTTGCCTGGCAGACCTGGGAGGCCGAGATCGAGTTCCCCGAACAGGGCTTCTACCAGGTGTGGGCCGTGGCCACCAACAGCAAGGGTGACC
Source organism: Thioalkalivibrio sp. (assembly GCA_003555285.1). The sequence goes on along the minus strand of PWGH01000286.1, from coordinate 2,165 downwards.
GCCAGCCAATGGTGCTGCCGGGCTGGAACCCGCGCGGTTACGGCAACAACAAGGCCCACCACATCGATGTCCGAGTCAAAGCGTAAGGAGCACGAATGAAGTCGAAGATGGTCCTGTTGTTGCCGGCCATCCTCGGCCTCCTCTGGGTGGCGCCCGCGATCGCGGGCGACCACGTCGAGGCCGCCGAGGAGTACGAGACCGATCCGGAAACCGGCCTGCTCAAGGCCCCGGGGTTCGATACCGTCAAGAATAATTGCACGGTCTGCCACTCGGCCCGATTGTTCACGAGCCGCGGGTACACCCGCAAGATCTGGCTGGAACAGATCCGCTGGATGCAGGACACCCAGGGGCTCTGGGAGTTTTCTCCCGAAGTGGAGGAAGAGATCCTGGACTACTTGGAGACCTACTACCCACCGCGTTGATTCCGACACGGTGATGACGAAACGCCCCGGCTGGTCCGGGGCGTTTTTTTGGGCGCTTGCCTGTTGGCGGGGCATCGCGCGGGTCGGCGGAAGCGTCCCGGCGATCCGGCTATCCGTCGTTGGCGGGGGTGATGGCCCAGCAGCGGTGGGGTGGCGGCGGGCGGCGGAAGTCCTCGTCGAGGGTCTCGCGGGTGATGTCGCGGGCCTGGAGGCCGGTCAGCGCGGCGTGGTCCAGCTCGAAGCGGCGACGATTGGTGGAAAAGTACAGGATGCCGTCCGGGGTAAGCAGGCGCGCCGCCGCCAGGATCAGTTGGACGTGGTCGCGCTGCACCTCGAAGTCTTCCTCGGTGCGCTTGGAATTGGAGAAAGTCGGCGGGTCGAGGAAGATCCGCTCGAAGACCATGCCCGGGGTGTCCGCGGTCCCCTCCAGCCAGCGGACCACGTCCTCGCGCAGCAGGGCGTGGGTGCCAGGTTGGCGGCGGCTCCGGCCATCGCGGATCTCGGCCTCCAGGCCGTTGGCGCGGAAGTTCGCCTCGGCCCATTCCAGGTAGGTGTTGGACAGGTCCACGGACACGGTCTGGCGTGCCCCGCCGACCGCCGCGTGCACGCTGACCGCGGCGGTGTAGCAGAACAGGTTCAGCAGGCGCAGGCCGCGGCATTCCTCTTGCAGCCGGCGCCGCATCGGGCGGTGGTCGAGGAACAGCCCGGAATCCAGATAGGCATCCAGGTCCACCCGCAGGCGGCAGCCGTGTTCCATGACCGTGAACGGCGCAGCTTCGGCGGTTTCGGCGCGCTGGTACTGTGAACGCCCCTTCTGTGCCCGGCGCTGCTTGTAGTGCAGGTGCGCGGGTTCGACGCCGGTGACCTCCAGGGTGGCGGCCAGTGCGCCGCGCAGGCGGGCCTCGGCCCGAGCGGGCTCGACGCTGGCGGGGGCGGCGAACTCCTGCACATGCAGATGCAGCGTCCCGTCTTCCGCCTCGTAGCGGTCAATCTGCAGGGGATATTCGGCCAGGTCGGCATCGTAGATGCGGTAGCAGGTGATGCCCTGGCGCCGCGCCCAGCGGGTCAGGTGACGCAGGTTCTTCTGCAGCCGGTTGGCGAAGTCCGGCGCCGGGGCGGCCGGTGCTTCCTCGCGGCGATGGATCTCGAACTGGAGCAGGTGGCAGGCGAGGGTGCCGTTGTAGAAGCGGTGCTTGTGGCTGGCACGCAGGCCCAGGCGCTGCGAGTCGGTGGTGTCCGCGACCAGCAGGGCCACGTGCCAGCCCCCAAACGCGCTGCGCAGGCGCTCGCCCAGCAGGCTGTAGAGCTTGATCAGCTCCGGTGTGTTGCCGATGCGCTCGCCGTAAGGCGGGTTGCTGACCAGCATGCCGTGGTCGGCCGGGGGCTCCAGGGTCAGGGCATCGGCCTGTTCGAAGCGCGTGCAGTCGCCCACGCCGGCGGCCTGGGCCGCCTTGCGGGCGGCGGCCACTGCCCCCCGGTCGTGGTCGCTGCCCAGCAGCGGCGGGCCCTGCCAGGGGCGCACGGCATCGCGGGCCTCGGCCAGGCAGCGGTCCCAGAGCTCCGCAGCATGGCCGGACCAGCCCCGGGCCCGGAATCCCGCGCGCAGCAGCCCCGGTGCGGTACGGGTCGCCATCAGCGCCGCTTCGATCACCAGCGTCCCGCTGCCGCAGAACGGGTCGAGGAACTGCGCGTCCGGATGGGCCTCCAGGTGCTCCGGCCAGCCGGCGCGCATCAGCAGCGCGG
>PWGH01000169.1 GCA_003555285.1 Thioalkalivibrio sp. | reverse complement strand
TGAAGATCGCGAAAGAACTGCAGCACCAGCAGGCCCACCAGGAACCACAGCAGCATGCGCAGCCAGCCGCGGTAGGCGTCCGCGGCGACGCGGTCGCGCAGCCACATGCCCGAGCGAAGCCCGATCAGGGCCATCACGCCGAGTGGTAGCGACAGCGTCAGCATGCCCAGCGCGCCGATGGGATGGGCTATGCTCTGCGCAAGGGCGACGGCATCGGCGCAGGCCAGCGAACGGGCGTCTCGGTGCGTTTCCGGGTGCCGCTGCGCTTCCGGTAGCATCGATCGGTTACGCACCCAAGGCCGGGTTTCGCGGCCGGCACTCAAGCCACGGCGAGTCGGGGGACAGGATGAAGACCTATGAGTGCAATACCTGTGGTTTTTTCTACGACGAAGCTGAAGGGCTTCCCGACGAAGGCATTCCACCCGGAACCCCATGGGAAGAAATCCCGGATAGCTGGACGTGTCCCGAATGCGGCGCGACGAAGGCGGATTTCGCGCCCATTGCCTTCGACTGAGCCGGAATCGCTCGGTACCACCAGGGCGCACGCCAGGGCGCGGCCTACGCACGCCGGGTCGCCGCCGGTCGCCCGCGTGACACGCAGCTCCAGCATCGGTAGAAACGGGGCCCCGCAGCCCGTGCCCGATCGGAAGTGGGTATTGGGGGCCGCGTTGCCCGCCGGAGCCCGCCCGGCATGAGCCAGCCCGCCATGAACCCGCCCGGTTTGAGCATGGATTTTGCCACCCTCGAGGCCTTGCGGCTGCGCCACCCGGCGTGGCGCTTGCTGCGCTCGGATCATGCGCCGCTGATGGCCAGTTTTCTGCACCGCGTGTTCGTGGTGCCCAACGTGCGGGTCATGGCCGCCGCGGATCTGGCCGAAGCACTGGAGGACGAGCTCTTCGCGCTGCGTGAGCGTCTGGGATCCGAGGCCTTCCCCCGCTCGGCGATCCAGTACCTCGACGACTGGGCGAGCCCGGAGAAGGGCTGGCTGCGCAAGTTCTACACGCTGGGTTCCGACGAACCGCAGTTCGACCTGACCCCCGCGACCGAAAAGGCGATTGCCTGGTTGGTCACGCTGGCCGCGCGCAGCTTCGTCGGCACCGAGTCGCGGCTGCTCACGCTGTTCGAATTGCTCAAGCAGATGAGCGAGGGCAGCGAGGCCGACCCGGAGAAACGCGTCGCCGAACTGCAAAAGCGCCGCGATGCCATCGATCGCGAGATCGAACAGGTGCGTTCGGGTGACGTGCCGCTCCTGGACGACACGGCGTTGCGCGATCGCTTCCAGCAGTTCATGCAGCTTGCCCGCGAGCTGTTGACCGACTTTCGCGAGGTCGAACACAACCTGCGGGCACTCGATCGCCGGGTGCGCGAGCGCATTGCGCTGTGGGAGGGGTCGAAGGGGGCGTTGCTCGAGGACATCATGGGCGAACGCGATGCGATTGCCGATTCCGATCAGGGGCGCAGCTTCCGGGCCTTCTGGGACTTTCTGATGTCCAGCCGTCGCCAGGAGGAACTCTCCGAACTGCTGGACCGGGTGCTGGCCTTGCCGCCGGTCGCGGAGCTGCGACCCGATGCCCGCACCCGGCGCGTGCATTACGACTGGCTCGAGGCGGGCGAGCACACCCAGCGCACCGTCGCCCGATTGTCGCAGCAGCTGCGGCGCTTTCTCGACGACCAGGCCTGGTTGGAGAACCGGCGCATCATGGATATCCTGCACGGTATCGAGACCAAGGCGCTGGGACTGCGCGAGGCCCAGTCCCCCGGCCAGTCCCCCGGCCAACCCACGGGCGCGATCATGGCCATCGCGGCGACCGCGGCGGAGATCGAGTTGCCGATGGAGCGTCCGTTGCACCGGCCGGCGGTGAAACCGGTGATTGCGGACATCGAACTGGAGACCGGCGAGGTGGACGTCGATGCCTCGGCGCTGTATTCGCAGGTCGTCGTCGACAAGGCGCGGCTGGCCCGACACGTGCGCCATGCCTTGCAGGAACGGGCGCAGGTGACGCTGCGCGAGCTGATCGACGCGCAACCCCTGCAGCGCGGGCTTGCGGAACTCATCGCCTATCTGGAGCTCGGTCGCGCACCGCTGAAGGTGGTCGTCGACGAGGCCAGCCCCGAGCTGATCACCTGGCAGGCGCTCGGGCGTGACGGGAACCCCTGCACCCGACGCGCCCGGATGCCGCGCGTAACCTTTGTGAGATGACGATGGTGGAAGTGGAAAGTGGCGCGGATTTCGCGGGCTCGGAGTTGCCGGTGCTGGCGGTCACGCTACTCAAGGGCGTGATCTACCGCGATGGCGACGAGCGGCTCTGGGCCGCGCTGCTCGACCTGCAGGCGCAGGTGCGCGACTACATGAAGGTCCTCGACCTGGAGCTGGTGCTCGACGAGGCCGAGGGCTACGCGTTCCTGCGGTCGCGTCCTGACGACGCCCGTTCCGACAGCGCCGAACCCGCCGGGTCCCGGCCGCCGCGGCTGATTGCGCGCCGGCCGTTGTCGTTTCCGGTGAGCCTGCTGCTCGCCCTGCTGCGCAAGAAGCTCGCCGAGTTCGATGCCGGCGGCGGGGACACGCGTCTGGTGCTCACCCGCGACGAGATCGTCGATCTGGTGCGGGTGTTCCTGCCCGACAGCAGCGACGACACCCGCTTCATCGCCCGCATCGAGACGCACATCAACAAGATCGTCGAACTGGGCTTCCTGCAGCGCCTGAAGACGGCCGGCCCGCCGAGCTACGAGGTCCGGCGCATCCTGAAGGCCTTCGTCGATGCGCAGTGGCTCGCCGAGTTCGACGACCGGCTGGCGGCGTATCGGGCGCAGTGGCTGGCCGAGGCCGGCGCCTCGGTTGACGGCACCGAAACCGATGCGGGCTCACCGCGCTCGCGCGTCGAAGTGCAGGACGGTGATTCATGAGTAATGCTTCCACGTTTCAGTCGGGTCGCCCCGAAGCGACGGCCGAGGCCCAGACGCTGGGCCTGGACTTCGTCGGCGACGATGCCTTGGCCGGTTTTCGCCTGCAGCGCCTGGAGGTGTTCAACTGGGGCACCTTCGACGCCCGGGTCTGGACCCTGCAGCTCGATGGCCGCAATGGTTTGCTGACCGGCGATATCGGTTCCGGCAAGTCGACGCTGGTCGACGCCGTGACCACGCTGCTGGTGCCGGCGAACCGGGTCGCCTACAACAAGGCCGCGGGCGCCGACAGCCGCGAACGCAGCCTGCGTTCCTACGTGCTCGGGCACTACAAGTCCGAGCGCAACGAGGTAACCGGTGCCGCCAAACCCGTCGCCCTGCGCGATCACAACAGCTACTCGGTGATTCTCGGCGTGTTCCACAATGCCGGTTACGACCAGACGGTGACGCTGGCGCAGGTGTTCTGGAGCAAGGACGCCCAGGGGCAGCCGGCACGTTTCTTCGTCGGCGCCGAGCGGCCGCTGACCATCGCCGAAGACTTCGCGCACTTTGGCCCCGACATCGGCCAACTGCGCAAGCGCCTGCGCGGGCTGGGGGCGCTGATCGAGGACAGTTTCCCGAAGTACGGCGCCTGGTTCCGGCGCCGCTTCGGCATCGACAACGACCAGGCCCTGGATCTTTTTCATCAGACCGTGTCGATGAAGTCGGTGGGCAACCTGACCGACTTCGTGCGCAGCCACATGCTGGAGCCCTTCGACGTCACGCCGCGCATCCAGGCGCTGATCGCGCACTTCGACGACCTCAACCGGGCCCACGAGGCCGTGCTCAAGGCGAAGCGGCAGGTGGAGCTGCTCGAGCCGCTGGTGGCGGATTGTGATCGGCATCAGGCGCTGGAGGCCGAGGCCGAGACGCTGCGCCACTGTCGCGACGCGCTGCGCGCACATTTCGCCGACTTGAAGCGGGGCCTGCTCGACCGGCGCCTCGCCAGCCTGAACGAGGACTGGCAGCGCCTCGACGCCCAGGTGCTCCGGCTCGAGGCGAACCGGGACGAGCACCGCATCCGGGTCGATGAACTCAAACGCGCGGTGGCCGACAACGGCGGCGATCGACTCGAGCGTCTGGCCGAGGAGATCCGGCAGAAGGAGAAGCTGCGCGAGGCCCGGCTGATCAAGGCACGGCGCTATGCCGACCTCACCGGTGTGGTCGATGAGCCCGCGGCCGACGACGAGGCGGCGTTTCTGGTCCAGCGCGGGCGTCTGGCGGGCCTGCGCGAGACGCTGCGCACGCAGGACGCCGATCTGCAGAACGCGCTGACCGAACAGGCGGTGAACCTGCGCCAGGGCAAGCAGGAGCACGACGCCCTGGGCACCGAGATCGACAGCCTTCGGCGGCGGCGCAGCAACATCGACGATCATCAGATCCGGATTCGCGCGGCGCTGTGCGCAGCACTCGGGCTCGACGAGGACACAATGCCCTTTGCCGGTGAGTTGCTGCAGGTGCGCGAGGAGGAACAGGCGTGGGAAGGCGCCGCGGAGCGCCTGATGCGCGGCTTCGGCCTGTCGTTGCTGGTGCCCGACCACCACTACCCCGCGGTCGCCGACTGGGTCGATCGCAGCCACCTGCGCGGGCGGCTGGTCTACTTTCAGGTGCGTCCCGTCCGGCGCGGAACCTTGCCCGACCTGCACGCCGATGCGCTGGCGCGCAAGCTCTCGATCAAGCCCGATTCGCCGTTCTACGACTGGCTCGAGCGCGAGCTCGCGCATCGCTTCGACGTCGCGTGCTGCGAGACCCAGGAGGCGTTTCGGCGCGAGCGGCGCGCGATCACCCTCGCCGGCCAGATCAAGGACCCGAGCGGACGCCACGAGAAGGACGACCGCCATGCGCTGTCGGACCGCAGCCGCTACGTGCTCGGCTGGACCAATGCCGCGAAGATCGCGGCCCTCGAGGCCCGTTCCCGCCAGCTGGAGACCGGGCTCGCCGAAATCGCGCGGCAGATCGGCGCCTTGCAGGGCGAGCGCCGCGGGCTCGAGGCGCGCCTGAACGCGCTGACCGGGTTGCAGGAGTTCAACGATTTTCAGGAGCTCGACTGGCCGTCGGTGGTCACCGCGATCAACGCGCTGACCGACGAGCGTCACCGCCTCGAGGCGGCTTCCGACCGTCTTCATGAACTCAACCGGCAGCTCGCCGACGCCCGGGCGAAGCTCGAGGCCGTCGAGGCGGAGCTGGACGCGGTGCGCGATCGTCGCTCGAAGACCGAGCAAAAGCGCAGCGACGCCGCGCTGCTCAGGACCGAGACCCAGGCGGTACTCGATGCCGAGCCGCCGGTGGTCGCGCTGCACGAGCGGCTGGAGGCGATGCGCGACGAGGCGCTCGGGGCGCATACGCTGACGGTCGAGTCCTGCGACAACCGGGAGCAGGACCTGCGGGGCTGGCTGCAAAAGCGCATCGACGCCGAGGATGCGAAGGTCAAACGGACCCGCGACCGGGTCATCCAGGCGATGATGGCGTTCAAGGAGGAGTTCAAGCTCGAGACGGCGGAATTCGACGCCAGCATCGAGGCCGCTTTCGAGTACCGCGGGCTGCTCGAGAGCCTGGGGCGTGACGACCTGCCACGCTTCGAGGCGCGCTTCAAGGAATTGCTGAACGTCAACACGATCAACGAGATCGCGAACTTCAACGCCCAGCTTGCCCGCGAGCGCGAAACCATCCGGGAACGGATCGCGCGCATCAACGAGTCGCTGACCCAGATCGACTACAACCCCGGTCGCTACATCGTGCTCGAATCCCAGACCAGCCCCGACGCCGATATCCGCGATTTCCAGACCGAACTGCGCGCCTGCACCGAGGGTACGCTGACCGGCTCCGACGATGCCCAGTATTCCGAGGCGAAGTTCCTCCAGGTCAAGGCGATCATCAGCCGCTTCCGGGGCCGCGACGGGCTCTCCGAGCCCGATCGGCGTTGGACCACGAAGGTCACCGATGTGCGCAACTGGTTCGTGTTTGCCGCCAGCGAGCGCTGGCGCGAGGATAACGCCGAACACGAGCATTACTCCGATTCCGGCGGCAAGTCCGGGGGCCAGAAGGAGAAACTGGCCTACACGATCCTGGCGGCGAGTCTGGCGTACCAGTTCGGGCTCGAGTGGGGCGCTGTGCGCTCGCGGTCGTTCCGCTTCGTCGTGATCGACGAGGCCTTCGGCCGGGGCTCGGACGAATCCGCGCAATACGGGTTGCGCCTGTTTGCCCAACTCAACCTGCAACTGCTGATCGTGACCCCGCTGCAGAAGATCCACATCATCGAGCCCTTCGTCGCGAGCGTCGGCTTCGTGCACAACGAGCAGGGCAGGGCGTCCAGCCTGCGCAACCTGTCGATCGAGGCCTACCGCGAGGAGAAGGCGCGGCTGGCGATATGAAGCGGGCCGCATGAACTGGACCCGCCCCGAGGACCTGCGCGCGCAGGTGCAACGGTTGTGGGAGCGCGGTGACCTGTTGACCGCGCTGGTCGAGGATCAAGAGATCTTCCCGCGGCGGCTGGTGCTCAAGGGACCGACCTCATCCGAGATGGCCGGGCACTTCGATGCGGTGCGTGCCTGGATCGCCGCGCTGCGCCCGCTGCCGTACTGCCGGATCGAATGGCGCGAGTTCAGCCACCGGGTCTTCGGTGCCAACACGGTGCCGCGCGAGGCCTGGGTCGACAGCCTCGACGACGCGCTGCGCTGGATCGGCAAGCAGCGGGAGGCGGCGCACTTTCAAGCCCTGATCGACCAGACCCGTGCGCGCGAGCCGACGCTGCTCGACTGGCTCGCCCGGCGGCCGTTGCGGGCGCTGGAGCTCGCCCCCGACTGGGAACGGCTCCTCGACGTCGTCGCCTGGATCAAGGCGCATCCGCGCCCCGGCATCTACCTGCGGCAAGTCGACATCCCGGGCGTGCACAGCAAATTCATCGAGGCGCATCGGGGGGTGTTGAGCGAGTGGCTGGATCGGACGCTGCCGGCCGAAGCGATCGACTGCGCGAGCACCGGTGCCTTGGGCTTCAACGCGCGCTATGGATTTCGAAGCAAGCCCGCGCGCATCCGGTTTCGGGTGCTCGATGACGACCTGCCGGTGTTCTTCGGCGTGCCGAAGGCGATGCGGGAATCGTGTCTACAGGACATCATCCTCGATGTGGACACCTTCGCCGCGCTCGCGCTGCCGGTGCAGCGGATGTTCATCACCGAGAACGAGATCAATTTTCTCGCCTTTCCGCCGATGCCCCGCGGCATCGTCCTGTTTGGTGCCGGCTACGGCTGGGACGCACTCGCCCGGGTCGCCTGGCTGCAGCAGCAGCGGCTGCAGTACTGGGGCGACATCGACACCCACGGCTTCGCAATCCTCGATCAGCTGCGCAGCCGATTTCAACACGTGGATTCGCTGCTGATGGACCGCGCGACCCTGCTGGCGCACGAGGCGCATTGGGGCCGCGAGGCCGAGCCGGTGCAGCATGAGCTGCCACGACTTACCGCCGCCGAACACGCGCTGTACGACGACCTGCGCGGCCATCGCCTGCGGGAGTCGCTGCGCCTGGAACAGGAGCATATCGGCTTTGCCTGGGTCGAAGCCGCGCTGAGGCAACGCCTGAGCGAACTCGAGGCGTCACCGGCCATCTCCGACGCCTGAGGAGTGCGACCACCAGGCCTGGCGAACGAGAACCCCATGTGGGAGAGGGTGCCGGTAACGGTGCCGAAGAGGCTTGGGCGTGCGGTTCAGGGACGGCGAATCGGGCTCGCCGAACGCTGGCAGCTCCACAGGGGACAGGGTGATTGTTGCGGTCCCGCGGGCGGCATAGAATCGCCGATGGGGTCTGCCCGAAGGGATGCATCGGATGATCAAAAGGATTGGATTGGAGCAATTGCGCGTGGGCATGTATATCCACGACTTGAACTGCGGCTGGCTGGACCACCCGTTTGCCCGCAGCCGGTTCGAGGTGAAGCAACCGGCCATCATCACCAAGATTCGTGGGATCGGGTTTCGCGAGGTGTACATCGACACGACCAAGGGGGTCGATGTTGCGGCGGACGCCTCCAGCATCGTCACCGGCGTGCGTGATGAGGGACGTGCGCCTGGGCAAGCAGGTCGAAGTGGAGCGGGTCGAACCCGTGGTCGAACAGATGATCGAGTCCATCTTCCGCAATCAGGATGCGCTGCTCAGCCTTGGTCGCATCCGGACGATGGACCAGTACACCTTCGAACATTCGGTGAGCGTGTCCGTGCTGCTCATCACCTTCGCCAAATCGCTCGGGCTGGAGCGAATTCTGATGCGCCAGATCGGCGTCGGTGCCCTGTTGCATGACATCGGCAAGATCAAGGTACCGGAAGCCATACTCAACAAGCCCGGCCGGTTGACCGACGAAGAGTTCACGATACCAAAACCCGTGTCTTTCTGACGCCGCGCACCCTTGATCTATCCAACCCCGCCACCGATGGCGAGGATCGCATCGTCGCTTACGAGGATGCGGAGGAATGGCGCATCCGACCGGAGGTCTTTCTGGGGTAATCATTGGACCGGTTGGAGGGGGCCGATGCATTTGGTTGCCACGACCACGTGGCCCCACTGGACCGGTGCACGGGATTTGGATCCTTTACCTGGTTCTGGCTGGGTCAGTTCATCCGCGACATGGACCCGGTTCCCAAAACCCGTGATGCGATCGTGAACGGGTTCGAGGAGCGCCACGACCTGACGTTGACCCCGGAGCAGCTCGAACGCGTGATTCGTTACAGCGATCTGCCGGGCGTCGAGGCTCGGCTGGGCCGTCAATACGTCATAGAGCGGTGCCAGACCGTAGCTGCCACCGGGGCGCAAAAAGATACTGAAATTCTTGGCGTGGCCGTCGGTGGCCCCGATCAGCCAGAACAGGATTTGCGCCTTCAGCACGGTCTTCCGGTCATCGGCCGGGCTGTCACTACCCTTGAGCAGATCGAGAATATGGACTAGCCCCGGCCCGCCGTCACTCTGGTATTTCCGGCTGGGCGGGACCGACAAGGCCTGGCAGCAATCTTCCTGCGGCAGGCGGAGCAGGCGGCCGTCCTTCGTCCAGCGCCGGTCGAAGCGCTTGATGACGAGCGCGGTCGTGTTGCCGAAGGTCTCGATCGTGGCGGTATCGACCGGCAGGCCGAATGCGGCGGTAAGGTTCAGGCAGTAATATTCGTTCTCGACACTGTTCGAGAGATCGATGCCGTTTGGCAGCGCGCCGATCTGGGGTTTGAGGATATGGGTGGTTGGCGTCGTGCCGTGCGGCTTGAGCCATCGCCCCTCATGCCGGAGCAGGGCGGTCTTTTCCTGCGCGCCCGCGACCGAGATTCGGAAGTCGTCATCACGGCGCAGCCCCAGCGGTGCCCGCGCGAGATTGCCCAGCAGCTGCTCGATGGCCTGATCGTCTACGGCATCGCCGGTAATGGCAGCGCTGTCGCCGCCGTCATCGCCATCGGCTAGAAATTGCAGGGCACCGACACAATCGCGGCCGATCGCAGCGAGCATGCTGTAGGCATCAGTGCCTTCTGCCCCGACCTGTTCGGCGACACGGCCACGCAGCGCATCGGAATCCGGCAGCAGGTTCTCGAGGACGGCAGCGACCGGCGCACCCCGGTAAGCGTCTTCGCGCAGCGGCAGCGATAGCGAAACCGGCAGGGCGTGTTCCCAACCGAGCCAGGTTTCATCGTACCGAAAGTCGATCGCGCCGCCGGGTTCCTTGCCAAGATAACCGACCAGGCGATTGTTCAGCAGCACGCGCAGCGGCGCATGTTGGCGACGCCGTGTCATCAGAAGATGTCCTCGATGTCCCTGGATGTCAGCTTGGAGCGCGGGACGATCCGGACCTCAAGATCGAGCGCGGCGAGGACGGCAAGGATCGTCTCCAGCTTTGCCGCCGGATTTCCGGTCTCAATCAGCGAGATGGTCTCCTGACGCAGCCCGGCGGCGTCGCCAAGCTGCGTCTGGCTGAGGCCGCGCTTCTTTCGGGCGCGGCGGACCAGATTACCAAGTTGTTTGGGTGTGCGGGCTAGGTCTGTCATGTTTTGTCTCCAGCCTTGAATATGCGCCAAATCGCATAAGAAGGCAATATCGGAATTAACGCATAGTTGTTAATTATGAGCCAAACACGATAAAGCTATTTTATGATAGATGACGCATAAAACCGCGACCGTTACCCGGCGGGCGCGGCATTGTTTTAGCGGCTTCGGCCTGTGGGCCTGCGCATGCCCAACCTTGTCACCAGCTCATGTTTCTATCCAGCTCAGCTCAAATAACGTAGCCGCTCGACCTCACCGTTCCCGAGGGTCCATCGGCAATCCGCTGTAGCAGCAACTGCGCGACGCGGCCGGCCCCGTTGGTGGTGGTCTGCGGTCGTCGGGTCAGTGTCAGCAGGTCGGGTATTCGATCGATCCAGCCCCCGCTGTCCCAGTCGGATGGCAGGAGCCTGATTCCCGGCATCTCGCGGACGATGAAGGCATCCAGACACCAGCGCCGGCGACTCGGGAAAACGTTCGCGTGGGAACCAGGCCAGCGGCACTCCCGCCTGAAAGGCCTCGGCGAGGGTGCTGTAGCCGGCTTTGCAGACCAGGGCATCACAGGCATTCACCAGATCCGGGTGGTAGAAGTCGGACCGGGTGGGCAGGGCCAGCAGGGCCCCGTCGCGCCCCCGTTCGGCCGCCGCGCCAGGAATCAGGTAGACCGCATCACGGCGGTCGCGCAGCCGTTTCAGGAACGGGTATTGCGCGGGCACTCCGCCCATGCTGACGAGCACCAACGGAAGATCCGATCCCACCTGCAGCCGTTCGCGCACGGCCGCGCGGGTTTCGCGCAATTGACGAGCAATGGGTGCCACCGTGATCGTCCCGGGCCGCGGTTGGCAGACCGGCTCGGCCTGGATATGCAGGTCGACCCTGTCGTTGATCGCCTCCAGGTAGTCCACATAGGGCGCGATCAGCTCCTGGATGACCGTGGCCCCCGCCGACATGGGGTCGGACGGCGCACCGGTGCTGGGATCGAGCAGCCCCGTGTTACGCGGATTGGCGTAACGCGCCATCTACCTATCGAGGCGGTCTGGCTACAGCAGCGTGGGAGTGTGGTCGACTCTCGGGTACATCTGGCAAGCCCCTGAGAAAGATCACGTCGTGGCGGTGATTGACGTACGCCTCGAACACGAACTCGTTCCAGTAATGTCGAGTCGGACCCCACTTCATGTGCCGTTCGTAGGCGGCGAAACGCTTTCCGGACGCTTCAGGCGGTAACGTCCTGTCGAAGTAGGCCAACCACTCGCGCTCACTTGGCTCGATCAACACGTAGGGGGTTGTGAAGACCACGTGTTCGTCCAGCCCAGTGAGCGGGGGCGGAAGCACGCGGGTGTACCAGAGCTCCCCAGCCTGCCCGTCGTACCCCGACGGGCAGATGGCCTTGCACGTTCGGTCGGTTACCAGTTCGCGCAGGACGATTGCGCCATGGTCGAAACCCAGATGGACGTGCACCGCCATTCGGGAGTCCTGCATGAGGCTGATCACGCGCAGCAGGTCATTATCCATGCCAGATGCTTCCCCGACCGCCATGGTCGTCGTGCCGAGGGTCTCCTGGCCCAGACCGACACAGGCGTCGAAAAACGCCCAACACGTGAAGAACGAGGGGGTGAGCGGACTCATCGGCGGGCCGCCCGGCATGTACTCGTCCCGGGCGCTTTCGATGAGCCGGGCGAAGCGATCCATCTCAGGCAACATCATGAGCTGTTCGGCCATCACCGAGGTCTGGTTCTGGGCGTACACGTAGGCCGCGTGGGCGGGATGAAAGTCAGCCAACGTCGCACGACTCGCGACGGTGTGCTGCAGCGCCTCGGCGTTCCTCCTGCCTTCCCGTACGGCGCTGAGATCGACGACCTTCGCTCCGATATAGCGGCGCATCTTCTTCATCAGCCTGTCGGCGATGGGTCGGCGTGCGCTGACCTTTTTGGCGGCCGGCCGGTTCTTCCTGGTCATGAGCGGCGCACCCCGATCTCAGTCGTCATCATCCACCCATGCCGCGCGCGCCCGGACGTCGGGCAAGAGAAAACGGATCCCTTGGTTGTCCGACGGGTTCAGCAAGAGCATGCGCTCGAACACGCGCTCGGCGTCTTCCCAGCGCTTCAGCCGCCAGAGGCATAGCCCGTAGCCCTGCATGCAGCGCAGGAACGGCCGGTTGTCGATGAGGCCCCAGGCGAGCACACCGTCAAAGTCCGCGCTCAGCGACAATTCGCCGATGCGCACACCGACCTCGTAGTGGTTGATTGCCCAATGTGGACTCGTTTGAAAAAGCAGATGGCCCAGATGCGCATGGGCGTCGAGGCAGCGCAGATCGGCCTCGAGCAGCTGGGCGAGTATGTCCTGCGCTCCAGCCGTTTCGTCAGCGTCCTTCAGATGATTCGCTTCGAGGATCGGGTCCCAGTCAAGGTCCTCCGGATCGCGACCCGGCAGCACCTGCTCCATCTCGAACAGCGGCCGAGGCCCGCGCGCGATGATGGGCTTGGCCCAGTCCTCGATGGCGTCGTCTCCCTCGCCCCAGTACGCTTCGGCCGGATCCCAAACTCCGAATTCGTTCAAGGCCAGCGGGGTGAGCCCGAGCGCGGCCGCGTCGATGCGAGTGCCGGTGATTTTCCCGGAGAGGTATGGGTGCCCGTGGTGGCGCCAGTGCTTGTTCGCCTGCACCGTGACAACGTGGCCGGGCACCACCCCGCCCAGAGATCTCGCGCGCAGGGTGATCACCCGTTCGCTCCCGATAAGCCGGCAGCGCGCAGCCTGCTCCTTCAGCGCAATCACGACAAGATCGACGGACTTCGCGAGGTCGATATCCTCTTCGCTCGCCTTGTGGTGCCGCACTTTCGACCCTGAGCCGCTTGGCGGTCGGGCCCTGGCGGGCTGCACACCGAGCCACCCGCAGTACGCAACGAGATAAGGATAGCCGGTTGCGTTGGGTGCAAGCTCGATGTCGGCGAAGGCGATTCGGTACTCGTTGCCGTCTTCGCGAAGGCAACGGCCGACCAGACCCCGGCGGGGATTGCCATCGTAGTCGATGGCAATCAGCGAGATCGGCTCGCCGACGACGTGGACGTCCATCGGCAGATCCAGGCCAGCCTCGATGCCTTCACGCAGCGCCCACAGCTGCTCATCGTCGCCATGAGCATCGCAAACCATCCTGTCCAGCAGGGCTTCCGATTCCGAGAAAGATTTCATTCGAGTGCCCATGACCTCGCTGCGCGTTGTCGTTTCACGATATCCCAACAGGGCCGGCAACGTCGCCCTCGAGGCGCTTCGCGAATCGGTGTGAGGAACAGTTTCGCGTTCGAAAAAGGGAGAATAAACCGCCATCTCGCTGACCAGCAATTGAGGCGTTGCACCAGCATCCCCAGTTCCTTGTGGAGAAACTCCCTGAAGGCGGCAATCACCACCGTGGTCTCAGCCCGCTGCGCCAAGTGCGTGTGCATCCGGCCTCGGGTTATCGCCCTCTTTGGCAACACGGTCCAGATTTCTCCGGGGCGAGGACGCGTGCGGCGACCTATTGTCGGAGTGGCCCCATGCTGCCGCCGCCGGCACCCAGCCGCAGCAGGCCTACCTAATCACTACCGCGCACCGCGGGACGCCGCTTATCGAGAGGGTGGGGCACCGAGCATGGCTTGGACAGTCAGTCTGTTCAAGGCCTGAACCCGCCACTCAGCGGTTGCGAATGCGTGACCGTTGCTGCCTCTACAGCCGACAAAGCGTCACCCTCTGGACCGAGGATAACCAGGCTGAACCTGTTGACAGTTGAGAGAGCACCCCGGTTCGTAAAGATTCACATCAGGAGACCTCCGTGCATCCGGGATCGCTTGATTTTGACAAACACACCATTATCGCACCAAGAGCATGGTCAACGAGAGGTAGGCGCCAGTGAAGGGGCAGCGTTACCTTCCTCGCCTCCGGGTGGGCGCTGACTCAAGAGCTGGTTGATTTCGACGGCCCTGTCACCGATTCTGCGGACGAATCGTTCTTCCCATATTTCCTGAGAGGGTCGCGATGGACGGCATGTTCTGGTTGGCGCTATTGGTGGCGGCAGGGGCGTTCTTGTCGTTCTCGGAGATCGCGTTTGCGGCGGCTCGGCCGACGCGCTTGGAGATGCGCGTGCGCCAGGGCGACTGGCGTGCGCGTCTTGCGTTGCAGTTGCGCGAGCAGCCGGGCCGTTTCTTCACGGTCATCCTGGTCGGTGTGAACGTTCTCGGCGTGCTCGGAGGGATACTTGCCGAGGCGGTCTTGGCGCCTTGGTTTCAGTCGCTGATGGGCGGCGCCGAGCCGTGGCGTCTGTCCGGCGGCTTTGAGCTCCAGACCAGCCTTGTGGCCTCAATTGCAGCTTTCTTGCTGGTCACGCTAGCCTTTGTTCTGTTCTCTGACTTGATCCCCAAGCGCGTTGCATTGTCGGTTCCCGAGGGTGTTGCGGCGTACACTGCCCGGCCGATGCGCATACTGATCTGGGTGCTGCGTCCGGTCGCATGGGCGATCGACGGCCTCGCCACGGCCATCATTCGACGCCTGGGGATCCAGCTCACGCAAAAGGAAGCAGTCACCGCAGACGAAATCATCGCAATGGCCGAGGCTGCGGCGCAGTCCGGCGAGGTGCTCATTGAAGAGAAGGCATTGATTGCAAAGGTCTTTGCGCTGGATCAGCGCTTGGTCACCTCGTCGATGACGAGTCGCGACGACATTGTTTGGCTGGACCAGCAAGCCGCGCCGGAGCGGCTGTCGGAGCTAATGCGCAAGCATCCTCGGCGCCACTTTCCGGTGTGCGAAAGGTCGCTCGACCGCCCCGTGGGCTATGTCGAGACACACGATCTGCTGTCCCGTCTGCTGGCGGGCGAACCTATGGCCCTCACACCCGAGACGATCCGGCGGGACCTGTTGGTTTTCCCCGATACGCTGACCCTGCTCGAAGCGCTGGAAGCGTTTCAGGGCGCCGGCCAGGATTTCTCCCTGATCATCAACGAATACTCGATGGTAGTGGGACTGATCACGTTACGCGACGTGATGGATACCGTCATGGCCGTAAGCAATTGGGCCGTAGAAGAACGCATGATCGTCCGCCGCGACAGGGACTCTTGGCTCATCAACGGCCTCACCCCGGTGGATGAAGTCTGCTCGGTGCTTCAGATCGAACGTTTTGAAGAAGACGAGAATTTCGAAACGTTGGCCGGGTTCCTGATGTGGAAACTGCGCAAGATTCCTCGCCGCGCGGACGGCGTCGAGCATGCTGGTTACCGCTTTGAAGTCGTCGCGGTGGAACACTTCCGCATTACACAAGTTCTTGCCACTCGCCTAACGCCGACCGAACCACCTCCAGAGTCCAGTCTGTAAGGCGAGAATCGCATTGGCACAGAGGCGGCTTGCCGTAGATCGGGCCGCTCTGCTCAGGCCCTCCAGGCGCTGATAATACCCATCTTGGCACGCCGGCCCGGGATAACGGTTCCCGAAATGGGCTTTTTCCAGGCGCCCCCAGCGGATCTGTAGAGGGTCGTTTGTGAAGAACGAGTGGGTGACAGATCATGGCTGAACCCTGCCAATTGCCACTTCAAGAGCGCCCCGGGCTTGTCCGGCCTGTCGGGGTAACCGGGTGCTTCCAGCGCCCGCGCTTTCGATTGAACGCCTGCAAGCGCTCGGGGGTAGCATGAACCCGAATCCCACCGCTGGAGTCATCCCATGGCGGATCTGAGTCGCATCACCCTGGACGTGGAGATCTGCCACGGCAAGCCCTGTGTTCGGCACATGCGCTGGCCCGTCGAGGTGGTATTGGACCTCGTGGGATCGGGCATGACGATGGACGAGATCACCGCCGACCATCCAGAACTGGAACGCGAGGACATCGTCGCCTGCCTGCACTATGCGCGCCTCCTGTTGTCCGGAGAGCCAGTGCGTTACGTGGCCTGATGCGCGTTCTGTGCGACGTCCACATCCCTTTTCGGCTCGTCAACCGGTGGCGCGAGATGGGGGTCGATGCGACGCACGTGAACCGGGTGCTCGACGGTTCGGGGACGAC
>PWGH01000279.1 GCA_003555285.1 Thioalkalivibrio sp. | reverse complement strand
CGCGGTGCCGCCGCCCACGCGCAGGCCGTAGTGCTTCAGGGCGTCGGGATTGAAAAGATCCAGGCCCCACGCCCCGTTCACCAGCGGCAGGCGATCGGGCTCGTAATGGGCGCTGCTGAAGCGGAACAGGCGCAGCAAGGCTTCGACGCTCTGTTGCTCGCGCTCGCGCACCGCCTCCTGATGGTCCAGGATCCGCTCGCGCAACTCGACCGGCTGGACCTGGGCCGGGATCGTCCGCAGGCAGCCGGCGGTGTCGATCAGCAGATCGGCGAGGTATTCCGCGGCCGCACGACGCAGCCACTGCGCCTGCCGACGGCGGTCGTCGAGCAGGCGTTGCAAGGCGCGGTCGTGGCGATCGAGCAGGGTGCGTAGTTTTTCGTAGAGCCGCTGCTCCCCCTGCGCGTCGAAGACCACGGTATCGAAGGCCACCACCGCATGCAGGTTCAACCGCGCCAGCTGCTCGCGCCATTCGGGCTCCCGGCTCGCCGGACTGGCGACGAAATTCAGCACCGGAAGCACTGGAATCGCGCAATAGGTGAGGATGGTGAGCTCCTCGCGGTACTTGCCGAGCACGGGTTCCCGGCAGTCGATCACGTAGATTGCGGCCTCGGCTTCGAGCATCTGACGCAGCACCTTGGCCTCCTGCTCGTAGCGGGTGCGGGCCTCGGGTTGCTCCAGAAACGCACGCACCCGCTCCGGGGTGTTGAAGCGCTCCGGACCGGCCAACGCGTCCAGCACCTCAAGCACCCCGTCCGGATCCTCCAGACCCGGGGTGTCGAGCAGCACCATCACCGCCTCACCATCGGACAACAGCAGCTGGATACCCTCCACCTGCTGGGTGGTGGCGGGTTGATCGGAGACCTCGCCGAAGGCCTCGTCGCGGGCGAGCGTTCGCAGCAGCGAGGTCTTGCCGGTATTGGTGTGGCCGACCACGACCACCTGCAGCGGTGCATTCATGCCGTCGCCTCCCCCGATCCGACCAGTTCCACCAGTTCTCGGCAGCCGGCATGCCGGGGATCGTCCAGGTTCACCTCGAGCACATACTCGAGACCCGCGCGCCGGGCGGCCTGCTGCCAGTGGTGCACGCGCCCGGGCCGGTCGATGCCGCGGGCCTCCAGACGATGGCCCTCGTCGAGCAGGGCCCACACCGGCGCTGCCGCCTGCTCCCGCACACCGGCGAGGAAGCGCTCCGCGCCCCGATCCGGGGTCCGTGCCAGCGAACACGCCACCAGCACCACGCCGGGCGGTTCAACCCGAGCGCGGAGTGCGGCCAGCACATCCTGGCGCTGCGTGCGGTCATCGGCCCGCCCGAGGGTGCTCCACGCCACGCCGGGCAATCGCGGCGGCCAGCCCTCGCTGCCGCGTTCGAGTTCCATGCCGATCAGCAGGACCGCGCCGGTCACCGGATCGGGGCGGCCCCGAGGTGCCTCCGGCGCCGCGGTCTGGAGATCGGCCGGCCGTGGATCCAGCACGCCGATCGACCGGGCGTGGGATCCCAGGCGCTCCGACAGCCGCGCATAACCCGGCAGGCTGGTATCCAGGCGCAGCCGGCGCGCGCCGCGACGCGCCAGCGCTATGCTCAACAGGGTCAACAGCAGGCGCGGCAGCAGGCCGTAGAACAGCAGCGAGGACAGCAGCAGACCGGACCAGAGGGCCCGGCCTCGGGTCTCCTCGACGCCGATGCGGCTGGCGCGCACCACGGCCTCGTCCGGCACCGGCCAGCCCAGCCACTGTGCCGGCGTGCCGAGCAGGGCCATCAGGGCGACGAAGCTGTCTTCGGTCAGTAGCGTCGTGCCCCAGACGAAGTCGTACTGGCGCACGCTCAGCGCGAAGACCGTGGCCACCAGGGCGCCGATACAAAACGCCGTCCACAAACCGTGGGTCAGGCTGCTCGCGACCCAGCGCCCCAGGGCCTCCCGGCGCAGTAGCCCGGCACCGGCGGCGATCACCAGCGCCGATTCCGGGCGCCGGGACCAGCGCCGGCCAAGGCGCTCGAACCCCCCGATCAGTGCCCGCCCAAGCAGTCCGCCCCCGGTGCCGGTTCCGGTTCCGGTCGTGGCCGTCCCGCTGCCGGGGCGATACAGCATGAAGACCAACCAGAGCAGCAGCATCAACAGCTGCAATCCGAGGAGTGCCGACAGGGCCCAGCCGATGTTGACCGTATTCTGCTGCCCGAAGACCGCGGCCGACGTGGTGATTCCGGCCAGCAGGGCCAGCAGCAATGCCGCCAGCAGCAACCCGCGACGAACCGGGCGCACCGCTTCCAGGGTCTCGTTCAGACGCCGGCCCAGCGCAAGCTCCTCGGCCCGCCGCAGGATCCGCTGCTCGAAGTCGCCCGTGGCCTCGCGTGCACGAGCCTCGGCGGTGGGGTCATCGAGAATCCGACCCAGGCGGTCCTCGTGCAGGCGCACGGATTCGGCGATCAGGCGCTGGCGAAACGGGGTCTGCGTGCTGGTCACGAGCGGCCATCCGGAGTCGGCGCGGTGGAATCGGGCCCAAGGGCGTGGTCAAAACAGGACGAAGATATCAGATTTGCCGGCCTCATCGGCCTCATCGAGCGCGACCGACAGCACCCCGGTGACCGGGCGGCCAACCCCATTCGATCCGGTCCTGTTCGATCCAGCCCTGGTGATCCGGACCTATTCGATCCGGCAGACGTCCTCGAAGTCGAAGCGCGGGCTGCGCGGAAACAGGGCCTCGGGCCGCCCATAGCCGAGGTTGCAGAGAAAGTTCACGCGCACCGAAGTGCCGTCGAAGAAGGCCGCATTCACCTGGGCCGGATCGAAGCCCGACATCGGACCGCAATCCAGCCCCAGGGCCCGTGCGGCCAGGATCAGATACGCACCTTGCATCGATCCGTTGCGAAAGGCCGTCTCCTCGATCAGCGGCTGATTGCCCTCGAACCAGGAACGGGCATCGGCATGCGGGAACAGGCGCGGCAGGTGTTGATGGAATTCGAGATCCTGCCCGATGATCACCGTCACCGGTGCGTTCCGGGTCTTCGCCACGTTCCCTTCGATCAATGCCGGCAATAACTTGGCCTTGGCCTGGTCGCTGGTCACGAAGACCAGACGCGCCGGGCTGCAATTGGCGCTGGTCGGCGCCCAGCGCATCAGTTCGAACAACTCGCGGAGCAGGTCGTCGCCCACCGGTCGGTCCAGCCATTCGTTGTGCGTGCGCGCGTCGAAGAACAACGCGTCCCGTGCCTTCTGATCGATCGGTTCGTTCATCCAGAGAAGTCCTTGCAGTCGTTTGCAGTGCGTTTGCGAGGTGGAAACGGGTGCAGGGCGCGGCACGACCGCCGCGCCCTGCACCCCGGCCGCCGTACGCTGGGCGGGGCCGGGGTGATTACCATAGCACGACCTTTCAGCGCAGCCGCTTGCGCCTAGCCCTTCGTTCCGACACGCCGGGCCTTGCCATGGCGCTGCAGGAAGCGGTCCAACTGATTACCGAAGGCTTGGCGATCCCGCTGGTTCAGGGTGGCAGGGCCGCCGGTATCAATGCCACTGGCACGCAGGGTCTCCATGTAATCGCGCACATCCAGGCGCGCCTTGATGGTGTCCACCGAATAGAGCTCGCCGCGGGGGTTCAAGGCATGGCCGCCCTCTTCGATCACCTCCGCCGCCAACGGAATATCGGCGGTAATCACCAGATCTCCTGGATCCAGCCGCCGCACGATCTCATTGTCGGCGACATCGAAGCCTGCACCGACCTGGACCATCCGAATGAAGCGCGAACGCGGCACCCGCACCGGCTGATTCGCCACCAGGATCACCTCGATCCCGGTGCGCTCGGCCGCCCGGAACAGAATCTCCTTGATCACCACCGGACAGGCGTCCGCATCCACCCAGATCTTCATCTCAATCTTTGCCCTTCGTTGGCCTGGTCCCGAGTCGGGAGAACCCCTCGGTAATCCCGTAGGGGTTTGCGCGAACACCCTGGATCGGCGTCCTGCGGCACACTACACCTTACACACCCCCGTCGGCACCCATTGCCGACGTCCCTGTTACGACAACAGCGTACGACAATACCCATCGGCCACTCCCATTGCCGAACCCACCGAGGGCAGTCATGGATTACCGCAAGGCACTCATTCTCGTCGCGATCGCAGCCCTTGTCGGGGTCTTTCTGCTGTTTGATCTGGGACAATACCTGACCCTGGATTATCTGCAATCGCGGCGCGAGGTCTTCCAGGGCTTCTATGCCGAACATCCGGTGCAGACTCTCGCGGCCTTCTTTGCCCTGTATGTTGGGGTCACGGCGCTGTCTCTGCCCGGCGCGGCGATCATGACGCTGGCGGCCGGCGCCCTGTTCGGGCTGCTCACCGGCTTGGTGCTGGTGTCTTTTGCCTCCACCATCGGGGCCACGCTCGCCTTCCTGGTCTCGCGCACGCTGCTGCGGGACCGGATCCAGCAGCGCTTCGGCCCAAGCCTGGCGAAGATCAACGAGGGGGTGCACAAGGACGGCGCCTTCTACCTCTTCGGCCTGCGCTTGGTGCCGGCCTTTCCCTTCTTCGTGATCAACCTGGTGATGGGCCTGACGCCAATGCGGGTTTTCACCTTCTTCTGGGTGAGTCAGGTGGGCATGCTGGCCGGAACCCTGGTCTACGTGAATGCGGGGACCCAACTCGCCGGCGTCACGTCGATCGGCGGCCTGCTCTCGCCGATGCTGATCGCCTCGTTCACGGTACTCGGTCTCTTCCCGTTGGTGGCGCGCAAGCTGCTGCAGGCGCTGGCCGCGCGCAAGGCTTTGCGCGGGTGGGACAAGCCGAAGGCCTTCGATGACGACCTGGTTGTGATCGGCGCCGGATCCGGCGGCCTGGTAAGCGCCTACATCGCCGCGGCGGTGAAGGCGCGCGTCACACTGATCGAGAAACACAAGATGGGCGGCGACTGCCTGAACACCGGTTGCGTACCCTCGAAGGCGCTGATCCGCACCGCCCGCCTGCTGGACCAGATGCGCCGTTCCAGCGACTACGGCATCCGCTGTGCCGAGGCCACCTTCGACTTTGCCGAAGTGATGGAACGCGTCCAGCGGGTGGTCCGCGAGGTCGAGCCGCACGATTCCATCGAGCGTTATCAGGGTCTGGGCGTAGAGGTGGTTCAGGGCACGGCGCAGATCACCTCCCCCTGGACCGTGACGGTGAATGGTCGAAGCATCCGCACGCGCAACATCATCATTGCCACCGGCGCCAGCCCGTTCGTGCCGGCGCTACCGGGTCTGGCCGAGGCCGGGTACCTGACCTCCGATACCGTATGGGCGCTGCGCGAACGGCCCGAGCGGCTGATCGTGCTGGGCGGAGGTCCGATCGGCAGCGAACTCGCCCAGGCCTTTGCCCGGCTCGGCAGCCAGGTGATCCAGGTGGAGCGGGGTTCGCGCCTGTTGTCGCGCGAAGACCCGGAGGTTTCCGAACGGGTGATGGCTCGTTTTGTCGCCGAGGGCATCGCGGTGCACACCGACACGGAGGCGAAGGCGGTGCAAATCACGGAGGGACAGAAGCATCTGGTCGTCGAATACCGGGGCGTGGAACAGCGCATCGCCTTCGACCAGATTCTGGTGGCGGTCGGGCGCCAGGCCCATACGACCGGATTTGGCCTGGAGGTGCTCGGCATTCCCACCACCGCACGAGGCACGATCGAGGTCAATGCCGCATTGCAGACCCGCTACCCGAACATCTACGCGGTCGGTGATGTGGCCGGACCCTACCAGTTCACCCATGCGGCCGCCCACCAGGCCTGGCATGCCACGGTGAACGCGTTGTTCGGCAGCCTGCGCCGCTTCAAAGTGGATTACCGGGCCCTGCCCTGGACCACCTTCACCGATCCCGAGGTCGCGCGGGTGGGGCTGAATGAGCAGGGTGCCGCGGCCCAAGGTATCCCCTACGAGATCACCACCTACGACATCGGAGACCTGGATCGTGCCATTGCCGACGGTGCCG
Organism: Thioalkalivibrio sp.; assembly: GCA_003555285.1. Next base: position 45,950 of record PWGH01000279.1, on the reverse strand, counting down.
CCGAGGGCCTGGTGAAGGTGCTCACCGTCCCGGGCAAGGACCGGATCCTGGGGGCCACCATCGTCGGCGAGCATGCCGGCGAGCTGATTACCGAATACGTGACCGCGATGCGCCATGGACTGGGCATGAACAAGATCCTGTCGACCATCCATGTCTATCCGACGCTTTCCGAGGCCAACAAGTTCGCCGCCGGCGAGTGGAAGAAGGCCCATGCACCCGAGCGGGTCCTGGCCTGGTTGAAGCGTTATCACGCGTGGCGCCGGGGTCGAGTCGACCCAATCGAGCCCGCAATCCACGAAGACGGTGGTCGCGAAAGCGGATTCAGGTGAAGTCGTAGGGCACCTCGACCACGTGAAAACCCTGCTTGCTGATGTCCCGCAGCGCCTCGGTCCCAGAAACGCCCACCAGGGTCTTGCCTTCCTCGACCTCCACCGAGGTCCGCGGCTTGTCCTCCACGATCTCGGGCAGACCGGAGACATCGGATCCTGCGGGAACCAGGAAATGGCGGGTCGGTGCTTCGGTTGATTTGTAGATGTCCAGTTGCATCACATCCTCCTTGTCAGCCGCGGGTTGCGATGGCCCGGGTCAGAATAGACACGGGTCGAGATAGCCGCGGGGTCGCGCCGATGGTGGAGTCGGCCCAGCGGAACCGGTCCGTGGCATGGGTACCGGCCGGATCGACGATGCCGCCATCCGACCGCCGCCCGGCCCACAAAGCATGGCCCCAACGCAGAACGATCACTGCAAGACGGTCCGACGCTCTACCTTGAGGGCGCGCCGGGCCGGAAATGAAGATTCTGCATCGTCGACTCGTCACGAGCGGCCTTTGACGATCAGTTATTGGGCGGCTTGGCACTGACATCGGCCAATGCAGACTTCTCGTCGCGCTTCACCGCGAGATCGCCCATCGAGACGATCCCGACGGCCTGACCGCCCTCCACGACCGGGATCCGTCGGATCGCGAACTCCCGCATGGTCCGGACCGCATCGTCGGCATCCGTGTCCGGTGTGAGGGTGTGCAGTTCATGGCTGCAGCAGTCGCCCAGCGTGGTCTGATCCGGCGATTTGTGATCGGCGATGACCCGGACCACGATGTCCCGATCAGTCACGATGCCACTAAGCTTGCCATCTTGCTGGATGAGCACGTCGCCGACGCCGGCATCCCGCATGTGTTGCGCGGCTTCCAGCACCGAGGCGGTGTGCTTCAACAGGATTGGATTGGGTGTCATAACTTCGCGCACATTCATGGCGTACTCCTGACTGGTGGTTTAGAGGGGTGTGGCGGATGGATGACTCCATGCCCGGACGAATCCACGGCCGTCACCACGGGTCCGTAGGTCGGCTCCCTGGAGGGATTTCCCGGGCCTCAGCCATAGGAACGCGCCACGCCGGATACCGCGATCTTGTCGCGGAGATTGCGTACGCCCGCCGTATTGCGGGCACTGTTGGCGGCCGCCCGACGCGCCGCCCAGCCGTCGACGGTCCCGGTCAGGGTGACCACACCGTCACTGACCCGGATATTGACCTCCTCCGGATCCACCAGCACGTTGCGCTCCAATGCCGCCGTAATGTCGGCGGCAATCTCCTGGTCGGTGTAGTCGCGGGTGGGCACGATGGCCAGCCGATTCTCGATGGCCGTGACGCCACGGACGGCTGCGGCGATATCTTCGGCATGGCGTTTCTTCCAGTACGCATCGACGCTGCCTTCCAGGGTTACAACGCCGGCCGTCACCTGGACCCAGGTATCCAACACATCGATGTCCGGATCGAAGGCCAGACGATCCTCCACCGCCGACTGGATCTCGTCATCGGTGGGCAGAGCGACGGCCGGTGGGTAGTGCACGGTGAGCTGATTTCTCACGCCGGTGACACCCGCCACCGCCCAGGCATCGTCGGCCGCACAAGACCGTACGAAGTAGCTGGGCACTGTGCCGCGCAAGGTCGCAATGCCGTTACTGACCTCAGCATCCACGTCGTTGGCATTCACACGGTCGTCCCAGTACAGGCTGTCGATGATATCGCGCTTGATCTGTTCATCGCTGCGAGCCATCGCGGCTCTCCTTGTGTTCGGATTCGGAGTGTTCGATTCAAGTTCTGTTTTGGATCCAGGTGACTCTCGCACTCGGCCATCTCGCACTCGGCCATCTCGCACTCGGCCATCTCGCTATTTCGTCAACCGAATAAAAACAATAGGTAAAACCAACAACGTCATCAAGGAGTACAAACACCAACGCGGAGAAATACGCTAATGCTGTCCCGATGGTGCCGATCGTTTCCTAACAAACGTCAATGCGCAAAAGTGCGCCCTTGGCGGGGCCTCTCCTCGGCAAAGGCCGGCACCACCCGCGCTCAATTCAGAGCAGGAGTTGGGTGATCCCCAACCAGAAGCTGGCCAGGGTCAAGATCAGGGCGAGACTGGCCAAAAGACCGTCGTGGGCCACCAGGGCCAGACCAAAGGCCGAAATGGCAGCCGAGGTGACCACATTGGCGAACAGAATTGCCTCCAGGGGCGGCATGATCAGCCCGATCAGCACGCAAATGACGGCAATCAGATACACGAAGGGACCCCGGGTCAGCACGCTCAGCCGGGGCCGAACCACCCGATCCACGACACGGGCCAGGGTCATCAGGAAACCGCGCGCCTTCTGCATTTTGGCGCGGGAGATTCGCCGCCGACGCAGGAACTCCGGCACCCAGAAGCTCTTGCGACCGATCAGCATCTGACCCGCGATCAGCAGCACCCCCATCGCCCCTAATGTCGGGACACCGGGAATCCCACTGATCGGTGACAATACGATCAGACCCGGTACCAGCAGCATTGCGCCAAAAGAACGCCGGCCGACGGCATCGAGGATGTCGGCCACCGTCACATAGTCCGCAGCGTCGTCGCCGACCCCGGTCATCTCATCGACGATCTGGGAAAGCGTCTGAGCGTTATCGTTCCCTTCAATCATGGCTCCGCCTCCCATACGGTTTCGGGCGGCCCGGGTGGTCGGGGCCGAATTGACTCATCTGGATCCCGGTGCTGCTCCGTCTTCGCCTGCGAGGCATTCAAATGGAACGGCTTGCATAACACCGATCCTCTTCGATGGACATGAAGCCAGTACCCAGTGTTCCCCGGTACCCAACCAACCCCTGACCTTCGACAGCACTCATCCAGTGTTCCGCAGACACGAAACCGGCAACCGCCCACCCGGGTCACAATATGGTTGGACGCCCGCGAAGGAATGTCGCCATTAGTCGGTCTCCAGCAAACACGGCGTGCATCCTGAACGACGACCGCTATCGGGATCGCGCCTTTCACCTGATCGAGCAGGTGCATGAAACCTTGGAACGCCATCACCCTGAGGATGCCCGTACGGGTTGGATCAGCGGCTTGACGGAGACGCAGGGCCGGGCGCGTCCTACGGCCGGCGGACTGCGGATCGGCAAAAAGCTGCCCGAACGCCCTCAGGGTGAACCCCCGGCGACGGCATTGCCCGACTCCCAGCGCCTGCCCTTTGGAGAATGCGGTCTGTCATTGGGCCTGCGCACACTGTCCCGAATGAAAGGCAGGCTGAAGGCGGCCGGATTGGAGTTTGGCGCGCTGGACCCCTACCTTCCCCTTGCCACCGACATCGAGGATTTCTGGCGATCTCCTCAAGGCCAGGACGCGGCCAGCTGGAAGGAACACCTGGATATCAATGCGGTGACCCTGGCGGCCAGTCTGGTTGCGAGCCGGCAACCCGACGCCTTCGCGTTCATCGCCGGCACGGATCGCGAGTAGGCCCACGAGCAGAACGGCGACGGCGTTGGCATCTTGCGCAAACCCGTTCGTGCAAGCCGCTTCGTGCAAACCCGGGCTGCTGCGCCGGCCCGCGTGCAGTCGGCGCGACCTATGTCGCCGCGGTCCCGGGCTCGGACCGTACGGCGGCGGCATCCTCGAGCGCAACCACCTGCGTCGGCCCGCCAAGACGGTCGTAGGCCTGTAGCAGCGGGCCCAGCATTCGGGCCGCTCGGCCCTGACGGGAACCCCGGTAGAGCGCCGTAACCTGATGGACCTGAAATCCAACGCTCGCGGCGATGGCCTGCAATCCGGATACACCGGAGTGCAGAATGACCGGTGTCTGACTGTGCTTCAGCCACCAGCGGGAGAGAATGGCGTGCGGGGCCTGTGGTGCAATCACCACCACGACCACCAGCCCGCCTTCGCGCACGCAAGCACGAATCGTCTGCAGCGCCACCCGCGGATCCGCCATGTGTTCCAGGGACGCGCCGAACAGCGCAATGTCGAAAACACCGAAGTCCGCTTCCGACACCTGCTCCGCGCATGCCACCCGAAAGCGCAGGTGATCCAGACCGGCGGCACGCTGCCGAGCGGTGCTGATCGCCGACTCGGCGATGTCGATACCAACCCCCCGGGCGATGCACGGGGCCAGGGAACAAAGCAGGTGGCCCTCGCCGCACCCGATATCGAGCACGTGCGGGGCGTCGAAGCGCCCGCAAATCGCCGCAATGGCCTCCCGGGTCGCTTCCGCCGTACCGAACACATTCGTCTCCTGGTGCTTTCTTGGAACTCGCAAGTGCTTGGAAACCGCAACTTGACTGTCCGCTCCGTCAACGTCAAGACGTGCGATTACCCGCGTGAGGCTTGAATCCGCGTTTGCCATCCCAGCCCGCATAGCGCAGCGGGCATATATCGGCGGGGCTTATTACAGCCGGCTCAACGCAGCTGGGCCGCGGCACTAGCGGCACTCACGTCGTCGGGCCCGGTGTCGATCCCGATTTGATTGCGCCCCGCACCCTTGGCCTCATAGAGTGCCCGATCGGCGGCACGCACCAGTTCCACGGCGCTGCCTGCGCGACGCGGGCCGTCCATGTGACTCGCGAGCCCAATCGAGACGGTCAAACGGAATTCGGCACCCTCGGCGTCTTCGTAGTTCTGCGCGGCAATGGCCTCCCGCAAGCGCTCGAAGACCTGACGCGCGCTTTCGAGGTCGGTCCCCGGCAGAAGCGCCATGAATTCGTCGCCGCCATAGCGCATCACGAAGTCGCGCCGGCGCAGGTGGGTCTCCAGGATGTGGGCCACCGAGATGAGCACGGCATCTCCAGCCAGATGGCCGTGGGTATCGTTCACGCGCTTGAAGCCGTCGAGATCGATGAAGCTGATCGTCAGGGGCCACCCGTTCTCGGTCGCCAGCAGAAACTCGGCCTCGAGAACCTCGTCGAGCCGGCGCCGGTTATGCAGTCCGGTGAGCGCATCGCGACTCGCGTTTTCACGCAAATGCTCGGCGGTAAGCTCCATCTCGTCGACCTTGCGCTGCTGCTCCGCGACCTGATGGATCAGCTGCAAATTACGCACTGCGAGAATCTCCCGGGCCTGATCGATCACCCCGGCCACCTTGCGCCGCGCGAAGGGTTCGGTCCCGTACAGGACGGCCACTTCCGGGAGTACGTTAGCCACCTGGTTGAGGATTCGCTCGATGGTCTCCCCCTGGATACCCAGCAAACGCTCGGCGCGATCGACGATCGGCCCGATGCGATCCTGACCCTCCTCACCCAGAAACAAGTCCGCGATCTCCCCGGCAAGGGCGACGCAGCGCACGAACGGCCGTAGCCCCTCCGGAATGAGCGGACTCATCGGTTCATGCACGGCGGCGGCAACCGTGGCCAGCGGCTCCGGCAGACGCCAGTGCGCCATCAACCAGGCACCGGCCTCGCCGTGATCGCAAGCCAGGGCCTCGCGTTCAATCTTCAACAGATCGTGATGGTTTCGGGTCTGTTCCAGAACCGGACCGTAGCGCTCGGGCAACGCCGAATCGAGTGCCAGAATGCCGATGTCCTGCAGCAAGGCCGCCAGGAACAGCTTTTCCGGTTCACGCAGCCCGAGCTGCTCGCCCAACAGGCGACTGGCCGTCGCCGAGACCAGGGCCCGGCGCCAGACCAAGCCGATACTGGCGCTGGAGTGCCGCACGTCACTCAGGGTTTCGGCCAGCGAAAAGCTCAGCGCCAGCGTCATCGTCGCATTCAGCCCGATCACGACCAGGGCCTGGCGCAGGTTATCGCTGCGCCGACGCTGGGCGTACAGACTGGAATTGCTGGCCCGCAGCACCCGGCTGGTCAGTGCGGGATCCCGCGCCAGCAGCTGAGCGAGTGCCTTGAGTTGCACGTCGGGGTCACGCCCGAGTTCCAGGATACGCAGCGCAATCGCCGGCGGACTCGGCAGGTTCGGACAATATTCCAGCGCGTCACGAATCTCGGGGGTCATGGCCACCTTCAGGTACGCAAGCCATTTGGCATCGTCTGCAGGTGCCCGTTCGCTCCCTCCTTTTCGGCACAAGAACCACCGTCCAGGGCGGCTGCAAAACACCAATCAGATCACAAAATAGCCGGACGGCCCCTGCCGGTCAATAACGCCATCTCCATCCGGCGCCCATTCTGTTGGTCTCGCGCCGGGCGCGTTTCACCGTCCAGTGCCATGATGCCCCGCTCCGATCCCTTCGGCCGGCATCGGCTCGCACCCAAAACCGGAACGATCCGGATGCTAGAATCGGCCTCCCGTCCTACTCTATCCTTGACCGTGCGATTTGGATTTCACGTTCAGGTCGACGGCATGCGGTCCAAGGCACGCCGGAGACGTCGTGCTCGGCCGCAGAATTCATCAGGAGATACATCATGGCAGGTTCACTCAAGGATCAGCTCCTGAAGGCGGGGGTCGCCAGCAGGAAGCAGGCCAAGGATATCGAGCTGCAGAAGCGGAAGCAGAAAAAGCAGGGCAAACCGCAGCAAAGCCCCGAAGACCACGAACGCGCCGCCGCGATCGAACGTGCGCGTCAGGAAAAGATCCAGAAAGATCGCCTGTTGAATGAACAGCGGCACCGGGAACAGGAGCAACGTGCCGCCCGGGCCGAAATCCGCCAACTGGTGAAGCAGCACCGCGTGCACCCGCCCAGGAACGGGGAGGTGCGCTACAACTTCATCTGGAACGACACCGTACAGTCTCTGTGGGTCGATGCCGAGTTGCAGAAACAGCTGTCGGCCCAGACCGTGGTGATCGTGGCCGTGGATCAGGCGTTTGCGCTCGTGCCGGCCGCAATCGCGGAACGGATTCGTCAGCGGGACCCGGCCACCGTCGTGCAGGACGACCAGACCCGCAGGCAACGGATCGCCGCGGAAGAGGCCGATTACGCCGAATTTCCGATTCCGGACGACCTGCACTGGTAACAAGCCTCAGGGGTATCGGGATTGCAAACGGGCTCCGCTACCCCAAGCAGACGCAATTGCGACCGTTGGCCTTGGCCTGATACAACGCGGTATCCGCACGCGCAAACACCTGTTCTGGGGTATCCCCCTCACGGAACTGGCTCATGCCGCAGGAGATCGTCACCGGTACTGGGTGGTTGCGGAAGTGAAAGCCGCAGGTCTCGATGCTCTTGCGGATCAGATCCGCCGCCACACCGGCGTTTTCGATCGCGGTCTCTGGCAACAATAATACGAATTCCTCACCCCCATAACGGGCGACGAAATCCGTCTCGCGCACCTGGCTACGAAACAATTTGGCGATCAGTGCCAGCACCTTGTCGCCGGCCTGATGACCGTAGGTGTCGTTAATGCGCTTGAAATGGTCCACATCCCAGAAGGTCAGCACCAACGGTGACCGGTAGCGGCGCCAGCGGGCGAATTCCTGCTGCAGACGCTCGTCGTAGGCGAAACGGTTGGGAATACCGGTCAGCGGATCGATCAGGGCCAGATCCCGCTCCTCCTTCAGCCTTCGGCGCAGGGTTTCCGATTCCTGTTGCACACTCTGTAGGCGCTCGTTGAGCGCCCTGACCTGCTGCTCCGCCTGCTGCAGGCGACGTTCCTCCGTGACCCGATAGCGCTGCATTCGGTCGCGAATGATGTTGACGCGTTGTTGCAACGCGATCTTCAGCGGGGCCAACGCCGTCGCCTCGGTGACCGAGGCCTCGATCTCACGCACCTGCACATTGACCGTTGCGTCCAGGGCCTTGCTTTCTTCAAAGGAGGCACGCTGTGTCGCCGCGTTCTGTTCGAAGGTGACGTCGATCTCCCTCAGGCAATCGGTCATCTGTTGCAGGAAGGCCTGGATCTCGTCCTTCTCGTGCTGCACCGTGCTATGCATGTTCCCGCACAGATCCACGATGGCCAGCACGGCGCTTTCCATGGCCGGTGGCGCCTTGGGGTCCGAGAGCATCGTCTTGATCGTGTCGCACTGCGCGGTCAGGTCGCTGGGCACATCGATGCGTTCAATGATTTGCAGCAACGCCTCCTCAAACCCGGGCGCCTCGACGGCAACGCACTCGATGGATCGGCGTAGCCGCGGCAGCAGCCACAGAACCAACTCGTGGCCCAGGTTGTGCAGGGCGATGGCGCCGTCGCAGCCCGCGAGGTGCTGCAACAGCTTTTCCCGATCGGCACCGGCAGGAACAATCGCCTCCACGATTTCGGCCAACAGCCGCTTCGCCAGCGCCAGAGGATCCGCGTTCCCATCGGCCACCGCCGAGGTGCGACCGCGGCTGGAGAAAAAACGACGCAGAAAGCCTGGCGTCGACGCAGGCGCAGGTGACGTGGATCCCGGATTCACCGACTGATTAATGGATTCGGCGATCGCCTCGAGCAACGGGCTCAGGTGTTCCGGGTTGCCCTCGCCGCGCAACTCCGCCCGCAGTTCTTCCAATTGACGGTTCAGGACCGGATTGGCCGGATCGACCACGAAGCTCATGCGGCTCAGTCCCTGGCGAAGGAATTGCTCGGTCGCGGTCCAGGTCTTCTCTCGGGCCTCCAGCTCGCCCAGGGCATCGTAGTACTTGCCCTGCCAATCGCCCGTCTCACGGTGCTTACCGCTCATCGCCTATCCCTGCTCAAGTCTAAACCGTCAGCGCAAGTCACGGTTCATGATGACGCTGCCCCCAACAATGTTCTTATAAAATAGCTGTTCTTCGGGTCAAAAGGGAGGTTTGGGTAGCCATCATCCGTGCGCGAAGGTCTCCCGACCCCCCGACGCCTTCGCGTGCTGGCCCGGTCGGCGGTCATGCCGTTCCGGGTGGGCGCCGGTCGTTCACTGCGCCTCGACCGCTTGGTCCTGCAGGTCGAGATCGACCATCAAGGCATTGGCCAGCGCCTCGAGGGCATCCTGCAGTTCGTGCAGATCGGTGCTCGGCGGAACGCCGAGTGCGACACGGGCCCGGAACAGGGGCTCACCCGACATCGAGGCCGGTTCGCAGCTCGTTTCCAAAGACTCGATCGTCACATCATGGCGTGCGAGCACGGTGGTGATGTCCTGCACGATGCCGAGGTGGTCATGACCGACCAGATCGAGTTGAACCGGATGCAAGGCGGCCACCGCGACCTCCCGACCCCGTTCGATCGTGATGCGCAAGCCCTTCCCTTCCAGTTCGTGCAGGGCCGCCTCCAGGTGCTCGACGCCCTCCGGATCCACCTCCAGATGGACCAGGCCGGCGAATTGACCGGCCAGCTGGGCCATACGGCTCTCCAACCAGTTTGCACCGGCCGCGGCGGCACAGCTCGCGACGGCGCTGACCAGACCCGGACGATCCGGTCCAATCAACGTAAGGATCAGTGATGTCTTCATGGTGACCTGCCCTTGCTTGGCGATTCAAAGGCCCCATGGTAAGCCACAACTCCCAGCAACATCCCCTGACCTCATCAAGTTCCCGGTCCAAGCACCACCATCGGCGTGGCCTTGCCAGGGACTTTTTCCTCCGACTCGCGGGGATCCCGCATCCCTGGCAAGATAAACGGTCCAACCCCGATGCGCGGCCGTGACCCTGATGCCCCATCGGACCCGCCCCTATCCGCTCCGGCCCGGGTCGATCCGTCCCGCCCCGGGACATCATTGAGGAATCCCCGATGCGCAGCCTGTTCTTGTTTCTACCCGCCGTGCTGCTCAGTGCCTGTGCCGGCGTGCTTCCCGGCGGGGAACAGCCGGTTCGGGAACTGGCGAGCGGAAGCTACAGTCAGCAGGCCGAACCCCGCTTCGAATTCGTGACCACGCAGGCGGAGTGGGCACCGCTGTGGGATCGCACCTCCCGCGGTCCGATCCCGGAGGTGGACTTCTCTCGGGAATCCGTGCTGGCGGTATTTATGGGGCAACGTCCGACAGGGGGCCACGCCATCCGAGTGGAGCAGGTTGTGCGCGAGGGTCAGCGCCTCACCGTCGAGGTGCTGCTGCAGGCACCCGGCCCTGACTGCATGACCACCCAGGCGCTGACACAGCCCTACCACCTGGTGGCCGTACCGGCCGGCGCCACCCGCGCCGAGTTCGTCACCCGGGACGTCACGGTGCGTTGTGGCGGCGAGTGAGCCGAACGCCCGTTACTCCAGGGCCGCGACCGCCAGAATATCCAGCAGGCCGGCGACCGGGACGTTCAACCAGCTGGGGCGGTTGTTCAGTTCATAGCGTATTTCATAGAGGGCCTTTTCGATCAGGAAGAGTTGGGTGAGCGGCTCTTCAGGGGCCGGACCGGGTGCATCGACACCGATGCCCTCCCGGTAGCCGTGCAGGAAGACCTCGCTGCTGGCGGTCTCCCATTCCCGAAGCAGGGCCTCGATGTCCGGGCGCTCCTCGGGATGATCGATCACAGCATTCTTCAATGCCGCATGGGCGGCGTAATTGAACGAGCGCAGCATGCCGGCCACGTCCCGCAGCACCGGCCCTTTGGCCCGGCGCGCCTCGATGAGGCGCGCCGGTTCGCCCTCGAAGTCGATGACCACAAAGTCGTTCTCCACCAGAAGCACCTGCCCCAGGTGCAGATCCCCGTGATAGCGGCACTTCTGCAGGACCCGATCGGAGGCCTCCGCCGCGTCGATGCGCCGAATCAGATCCTGCTGATGCAGCAGCAACCGGTCCACCGCTTCGACCCGTTCGGCGGGCAACGCCTCCCGGCGCCGACGCAGGGCACTGAAGGTGGTCGCGACATCCGTGCGGATCTGCGTGACCCACTGGGCCCGCTCCTCCGGCGGCACCGGCTCCGGATCGAAAAGCGGATCCTCGCTGGGTTGCTCCAGCGCCCGATGCAACTCTCCGATCCGGCGCCCCAGGGTCTCCATCAACACCAGGTAGGCCTGATGGGGGGGCTCCAGGGATTCGGGAGGGGCCTCCGCAAACCCGCTCAGATAACGCCCCAGATAGTCCAGGGTATAGGCCCAGGCATCGCCCTGGTTTTCCACATAGCCCTGGAGCAGAGCCAGTGTCATCACCGCGCCCTCGGCGGTGGTGTATTCGATGCCGCCCAGCACCGGCGCCACTTGGCTCAATGGTTGCGCCTCCGTGAGGTAACGGCCCATCTCGAATTCCGGATTCACGCCCACCTGAAGGCGACGGTACACCTTCAAGAACAACTGGTTGCCGAAATATACACTGGTGTTGCTCTGCTCCAGCCCCGGGTGGTGGACCGGTTGCTCGAGCGCCCCCCGAGCTCCTTCGGCAAACGCCGAGGTGGGAAAGAACTGCAAGCGACCATCACCCAGGGCCACCTCGGTCCCGTCGCCGATGCCCGCCAGCAGGGCTCGGCAGAAGGCGTCGTCGCCCAGAGCACTATAAAGAATGCCCTCGCGTGCCCGCTGCCGGACGCGGGCCAGCGCCCCAACGGCCAGCGCGGCGAACTTCGCGCTGTCGCCCTCGTGTTCCCAGGCGAGCCCCAGTGGCAACACGTAGGTTTGTACCGGCGCGTCCCGCGGCGTCACCTCCACCAGGGTGAGCAGCCAACTACCGTGCGGGGTCTGCCACTCGCTCTGGGTTCGCAGTGCCACCTGGGCAATGGGTTGGCCCTTCGCGGCATACCAGCGCTTGGTCTCGATATAGGGCATCAGGACCTCGTTCTGCAGCTGAGCCCGGGTCCGGCTGGCGAGCAGCTGACGGACCTGACTGGCATCCCCGCGAAGGCCGCCGAAGGTCTGCCAGCCCTCCAGCAACACCACCACCGGCAGGTCCTCCAGGTGAGCGTATTCCTCGTGCCAGCTGGGGACATCCACATCGGTTGCCAAGCGGAAAACATAGAAGCCGTAGGGCTGCAGCGTGAGCAGATAAGGCAATTCTCCGATCGGCGGAAACACGCTGCTCGCAGTCAGCTCCACCGGAACACGGCCGGAGAAGGCCGAAAGATCCAGCTCCACCGGTTGCGGCGAGTGCGACAGATTGGCCACACAGAAGATGGTCTCCTCCTCGTGGCAGCGCAGGTACGCCAGGATCTTGCGATTGCCGGGGGTTAGAAAGCGCAGATCGCCGCGCCCGAAGGCGCGATAACGCTTGCGCACCGCGATCAGGCGCTTGGTCCAGTTGAGCAGCGAACTCGGGCTGCGCTCCTGCGCCTCCACATTGATCGCCTGATAGCCATAGATGGTGTCCATGGTCGGCGGCAGGTAGAGCTGCTGCGGATCGGCGCGCGAGAAGCCGGCGTTGCGGTCGGGCGTCCATTGCATCGGGGTGCGCACGCCGTTGCGGTCGCCGAGAAAGATGTTGTCGCCCATCCCCAGTTCGTCGCCGTAGTAGAGGATTGGCGAGCCCGGCATGGTCATCAGCAGCGAGGTCATCAATTCGATCTTAGCCCGGTTGTCGCCCATCAGCGGCGCCAGGCGGCGCCGGATGCCGACGTTGATGCGCATGCGCGGCTCGGCCGCATACATCGCGTACATGTAGTCGCGTTCGCGATCGGTGACCATTTCGAGGGTGAGCTCGTCGTGGTTGCGCAGGAAGATCGCCCACTGGCAGTTTTCCGGGATCTCCGGAGTCTGACGCATGATCTCGACGATGGGGTGACGGTCCTCCTGGGCAATCGCCATGTACATCCGCGGCATCAGCGGGAAGTGATAGGCCATGTGGCACTCGTCACCCTCGCCGAAGTATTCGCGCACATCCTCCGGCCACTGGTTGGCCTCGGCCAGAAACACCACGTCCTGGTAGTGCTCGTCGATCACCCGGCGCATCTGCTTGAGTACCTGATGGGTTTCGGGCAGGTTCTCGTTGTCGGTGCCCTCGCGCACGCACAGGTAGGGAATCGCATCGAGGCGCAGGCCGTCGACGCCCATGTCGAGCCAGTAGCGCATCACCCGGATCACCGCCTTCACCACCTCCGGGTTGTTGTGGTTCAGGTCCGGCTGATGGCTGAAGAACCGGTGCCAGAAATACTGCCCGGCCACCTCGTCCCAGGCCCAGTTCGAGCGCTCGCTGTCGGTGAAGATGATCCGGGTCTCCGGGAATTTGCGGTCGTCGTCGCTCCAGACGTAGAAGTTGCGCTTGCGCGATCCGCGCGGGGCGCGGCGGGCGGCCTGAAACCAGGGGTGCTGATCGGAGGTGTGGTTGATGACCAGCTCGGTGATCACGCGCACGCCGCGCCGGTGCGCCTCGCGGACGAAAGCCTTGAAGTCGGCCCTGCTCCCGTAGGCCTCGGCAACGTTGCGATAATCGGCGATGTCGTAGCCATCGTCGCGCATCGGGGAGGGATAGAACGGTAACAACCAGATCGCGTTGACCCCCAACCCCTGGATGAAATCGAGCTTCTTCGCCAGGCCGCGGAAGTCGCCGATTCCGTCGCCATTGCTGTCGTAGAAGGCCTTGACGTGGGTCTGGTAGATGATCGCGTCCTTGTACCAGAGCGGATCGTGCACGATTCCGGAGTTCTTCTTCATGCCCGCCATGAACGCTCCTTAGCTGTAGGTATCGAAATCCTGTTCGCGGTGCACCCGCCCACGCAGGCGCAGGATGTGGACCGCCTGCCCCTGCGGATCGAGCCGCACGTAATTGGTCGGACCGTGCCAGAGGTAATGCGCGCCACTGAGCAGGTCCTCGACCTGATAGGGCGCCTCCGAGAGCCCGAAGGCCTCCAGCGGCAGCGTTACCCAGCCGCTCTGGGCGTGGTGGACATCCAGATTGACGACCATCAGCAGGATGTCGCCCTGGCGGCCGGCGTGCTTGGTGTAGGCGATCAGTTCCTCGTTCTGGGTGGGATGGAAGGCGAGGCTCGCGTTGTGCTGCAGCGCCGGGTGCTCGCGGCGCAGGCGATTCACGCGCGCGATCAGGTCGCGCAGACTGGCCGGGTCGTCGAGGTTCCACCGGCGCCGCTGATACTTCTCCGAGTCCAGGTATTCCTCGCTGCCGGGCTTCGCCGCACGGCCTTCGTACAATTCGAAGGCCGGTCCGTAGATGCCGTAGCTCGCCGCGAGGGTTGCGGCCAGCACGAAACGCACGACGAAGGCCGGACGTCCCCCGAACTGCAGGTACTCGTGCAGGATGTCCGGAGTGTTCGGCCAGACATTGGGGCGAAAGTACTCCCGCCCCGCTTCCTGGCTCAGTTCGGTGAAGTATTCGATCAGTTCCTGCCGGGTGTTGCGCCAGGTGAAATACGTATAGGACTGCGTGAACCCGAGCTTCGCCAAGCGGTGCATCACCTTGGGTCGGGTGAAGGCCTCGGCGAGAAAGATCAGCTCCGGGTGCTCGGCCTTCAATTCCCGGATGCACCACTCCCAGAACCCGAAGGCCTTGGTGTGCGGGTTGTCGACCCGGAAGATGGTCACACCCTGTTCGATCCAGAAGGTGAAGACGCTTTTGAGTTCCACCCACAGCGCCGGCCACGCCGGGCTCTCGAAGTCGAAGGGGTAGATGTCCTGGTACTTCTTCGGCGGATTCTCCGCGTACTGGATCGACCCGTCCGGCCGCTTCAGGAACCACTCCGGATGCGCCTGCACATAGGGATGATCCGGGCTGACCTGAAACGCCACATCCAGCGCCACATCCAGCCCGTGCTCAGCCGCCCGGCGCACCAGTTCGCGAAAATCCTCGAGCGTGCCAAGTTCGGGATGTATGGCCTTATGCCCGCCCTCCTCGGCACCGATCGCCCAAGGGCTGCCGACATCGTCCGGTTGGGCGCCCACCTGATTGTTGCGGCCCTTGCGAAACGACCGGCCGATCGGATGGATCGGCGGCAGGTAGAGCACGTCGAACTGCATGCTCGCGATATAGGGCAAACGGTCGATCACATCCCGAAGCGTGCCGTGACGGCCCGGGTCGTGACTGGCCGACCGCGGAAACAGCTCATACCAGCTGGAAAAGCGCGCGCGCGTGGGGTCCACCCGGCAGCTCAGCGGGGGATGCGCGCGCCCCACCGTCTCGGGGTCCGGGTAGCGACGCACCAGCACCGCCAGCTCGTCCTCCCGCGCCCGATGGTAGGCCGACACCGGATCGTCCCGGGTCTGTTGCAACTCGCGCGCATAATCCTGCAGGGCCTGGGCATCGGCACCGGCGGCCCGCCCCGCCGCGGCGTCGATCAGCGCCAGGCCGACCAGAAACGGCACGCTCAGGTCCTGCCCGGCCTCGAAACGCTTGACCAGATCCTGGCGCCAGGTCTCGAAGGGATCCACCCAGGCTTCGATGGTGTACTCATGAACGCCGAGCCGAGGCAGCGAAAAGCGGGCCCGCCAGCGGTCGTTGTCCAGGGTCTGCATCGGTTCGCGCTGCCATTCGTCGTCCTCGGCGCAGCGGTACAGTAGGTCGGCGGCGACCTTGTCGTGCCCGTCGGTGAAGACATCCGCCTCTACCGTCACCCGATCGCCGACGGTGCGCTTGATCGCAAAGCGGCCCGCGTCCACCTGCGGCTGGATGCCCTCGATGACGGCACGAACCCGTCCGGGCAGGTGCTGCGGTCCCTCCGATTGTGGGCCTGTGGTCTCGGGGGCTGCCGACATCCCGAAGGCACTGCGCGCGTGCCCTTCCCCGACCCACGGCTCGCCACCCACCGACGCGGCCTCCACGGGCGTGATGGGCGCTACCGGAGATCTGTTTAAAGCCGCCGTGCGTGCGCGCGTACATGCACCGGGCCTGCGCCCTGAGGGCTGGATTCGCGCAAGACTGGAAAACGGTCGATCCTGAGGACGCGGATGCAAAAGCCGCTCTCGTGCCATGATCATCCCCTTGCAGGTCTTCGTGGAATACGCCTGGGCTTAGCCCAGTCCACGCTGGCAGACCGATTTCAGCGGGCTACCGGGCCGCGAGGCGTCCGGCGATCGTCGCCACGTGCCGGCCCTGGAACCGGGCAATCTCCAATTCGTTGGCACTTGGTTGCCGGCTCCCGTCGGACTGGGCCAGGGTACCGGCCCCGTAGGGGCTGCCACCGGTGATCTCCTGCATGTTGTTGAGCGCCTCACAGCTGTAGGGAACGCCGACGATCACCATGCCCAGATGCAGCAGCGTGGTGTGGAAGGACGTGAGGGTGGTTTCGTGGCCGCCGTGCTGAGTGGCCGTGGAGGTGAACACGCTGCCCGCCTTGCCGATCAGCGTGCCCTCGGCCCAGAGCTGACCGGTCTGGTCGAGAAAATTGCGCATCTGACCGCACATGTTGCCGAAGCGGGTGGGCGTGCCGAAGATCACCCCATCGTAGGCCGCCAGTTCATTCGGTTCCGCGAGCGCGGCCGCCTGATCGGCCTTGGCACCGATCTGCCGAACGGTTTCCTCGGGCATGGTTTCGGGCACCCGCTTGACCGTGACCTCCACCCCATCCACCGTCCGCGCGCCCTCGGCGACCGCGTGCGCCATCGTCTCCACATGGCCCCAGGTGCTGTAATACAAGACGAGAATCCGGGTCATGGATCACCTCTCTTGTTGAACGGATCTTGTTGAACGGATCTTGTTGAACGGACGCGGTCAAAGTAGGCGCGGATGACCGGAGGCTGGCAGCAACAACGTGGGTCACTGCGCGAGTTCACCTCATTTTTGACCGGTAGGGCCAGCAACAGTTGCATCGACAGCGGATCGATCCGCGTTGTTTATCGCGATTGCGCCCAGTCCCGCCACTGTGTTGTGATGGAAGCGATTTCTGAGTCGACCGACCCCTGCGGTTTTCAGCCAAGTTACGGACAAGGAGATCCTATCGTGGTCGAGCTGATCCGACGCCGCTATCCCGGCGATCCCGAAACCATCCGTCCCACCCGCACACTGGGTACGCCCCCGGTCCGCACGGTGTCCCTTGGCGCGCCCTGGCGCTGGCTGAGGCTCGGCTGGCGCGATCTCTGGCGCGCCCCGATCGCGCTGCTCCACGGGCTGGTGGTCAGCGTGCTCGGCATGCTGATGATCGCCCTGACCTGGGATCAGACCTGGCTCAGCTTCAACCTGCTCTCCGGATTCCTGCTCGTGGGTCCGGTGCTGGCGGTCGGGGTCAACGAACTGGCCCGCCGGCTGGAACAAGACGGGCGGGTCGGGTTTCAGACCGGCCTCAAGGCGATTCCCGGACTCGGGGCCCGTCTGTGGTACTTCGCCTTGATCCTCGCGATCATCTTCACTTTCTGGGCCACCTTCGTCTGGCTGTGGATCGCCGTGCTGAACGTGGGCGAGGTCGGAATCCTGGGTTCGCTCGATCAGATGCTGGCAGCGATGCTCACCACCGGGCACGGGATCGTCTCGCTGATCGGGGTGGTGGTCGCCGGGGCGATCTTCGCGCTGGTCACCTTCGCCATCAGCCTGGTGACCTTGCCGGCGATGCTGGATCTGCGCAGCAGTCTGGTCGATTCCGTCGGCCTCAGCATCAAGGCCCTGAACACGAATTGGGGGCCCGGGCTGTTGTGGGCCCTGCTGATCACCCTCCTGTTCGGGCTTTCGGTGCTGACCGCCTTCATCGCCCTGATCGTGATCTTCCCCTGGCTCGGATTGGCGATGTGGCACGGGTATCGCGACATGGTCAGCCAGGACTGGGATCGATCCGGCGAAGAAGAGGTCTGGCCCCCCGTCGATCGGGCCTGATGATCGGGCCCGCGCCTGCCGCCATCACCACCACAGCAGCAGGATGCCCGCACTCAGGCAGATCACCAGCACCGGCACGATCGTCTCCCGAATCACCTGCCCCTCCCGCGCCTCGAGCCCGACCGCACCCGCCGCCATCGCGATGTTGTGCAAGGAGACCATGTTGCCGACGCCGGCACCGACCAGTTGCAGCGCCAGCAGCGAGGCGACGGAAATCGACAGGGCCTGACCGGTATCGACCTGCAGTCCGGCAAAGAGCAGATTGGACACCGTCGCACTGCCGGTCATGAACGAGCCCAGGGCACCGACGAAGGCGCTGAAAAGCACGAAGGCTCCGCCCAAGCGATCGGCGAGGCCCTCGCCGAGCACCTGCGGGATCGACGGCAATTGCGCCGCATTCCACTCGGAAAGCAACAGGATCTGGGTCATCGCGATAATGAACAGCAACACGATCGCGGCCACACGGACCTTCTGGTAGGTGGCCACCGCCGCCGGGGCCAGCGCGCGAGCACCGCCCCGGAACACCAGCAGGGCGGTGATCAGTGCCAGGCCGAAGTAGAAATAGGGGGTGTACAGGGGAGACAGCTCCTGCCCCAGCTCGATGCCCCGGAACTCTCCGAAGGCAAAGCTCACGTCGTCCAGGGTTTCCCGGAGCACCGGCACCGTCCGCGACAGGATCAGCGCAACGGCCATCACCAGAAAAGGGGTAAAGCTGCGCATCACGCCCGCCAACGCGGGGCGCTCTCCAGTCGCTGCCCGCTCGCCCCGAGGCAGCAAAAATCCGTGATGCGCGGCCATGGCGATCGCGACGATCGCCACCACCCCGCCACCGATGGCCGGCAACTCCGGACCCACCCAATGGGCCAGCAGCAGATACGGCAGACTGAAGGCGAGTGCCGAGAAGACCGCAAAGGGGATGAAACGCCGAAAACGGCCCTTCTCCTCGCCCAGGGTCACCACATAGACGATGGCCAAGGTGATGAAGATCGCCATTACGGCGTGAATCAGCGCTGCCAGGCTGACCGCATCGGCGACGACCTCCGGGGTCGCATCCAACCCGGCGAAACCGATGATCACCGGGGTTCCGGCGGCACCGAAGGGCACCGCGGTGCTGTTGCCGATCAACGCGATGGCCACCGCCTTCAGCGGCTTCATGCCGAAGTAGACCAGCAGCGGGGCCGCCAGCACCGCCGGCGTGCCGAAGCCGGCAATTCCTTCGACAAAGCCGACCAGGCCCCAGGCCAGCAGCATCGCCAGCACCCGATGATCGGCCGAGACACTGGCAATGACGGTCTTGATGGTTTCGAGATTGCCGGTCTGGATCATCACATTGAGCACCAGCAGGGCCACGACGATGATCAGCAGAACCTCGACGAAGACGATCAGGGTGTCGAGCAGACTGGCCACGATCACAGTGCCGGAAACCTGCCAGAGCCATACCGCGATGACCAGGGTGACCAGATAGGCGAGCGGTGCCGCTTCATACGCCGGGCGACGCAGCGGCACCAGCCACACGAAGAGCACCACGAAGGGCAACAGGGTGATCCAGAACAGGCTCATCGCGTCTCCCCACAGTCGTTTGTCGGTTCCAGCGACGCCGCCCCCCCGCCACGCCAGGGCCGACCATCGTGACGCCGGCACCGACTGGAGTCGGCGACGGCAGGTTTGGGGTCGATGCCGGCACGTGTTGGGGCCTTTATTGGATTGATTAAGGCACCGGCTGACCCAGGATCGCCGCCGACTCACCCGGCAAGACCACGCAATCGGATTCCACCGCCACACCGGATTCGGACCCCGCGAGCAGCGCCCATTGCACAGCCTCGGCACACGCCAGCCGCTGGCCCGAGCGGTCGAGGTTGCACGCCACCAGAAGCCCCGGGCGGCGCAGGATCAACCAGCGGGCCGCCTCGTCGAAGGTCACGTCGATCGCCTCCAGCCGGTCGTCGCCGAAGGCAGGATGCCACCGGCGCAACGCGATCAGGGTTCGGTGCCAGGCCAGGAGTTCCGAATGCGGCAATCGCTCGGCTTCGTCCCAGTCCAGTCGCGAGCGCGTGAAGGTCTCGAGGGCCTGCGGATCGGGTATGGACTCCGGATCCCAGCCAAAGGCGGCGAATTCGCGCCGCCGGCCCTGGCGCACGGCTTCGGCGAGATCCGGTTCCGGGTGATCGGTGAAATACAGGAACGGGTTCGTTGCCCCCCATGCCTCGCCCTGGAACAGCATCGGCACGAAGGGAGCCGTCAGCACCAGGGTCGCCGCGACCTTCAACAGGCCGCAGGAGAGCAGCTCGCTGCTGCGCTCGCCGCGGGCGCGATTCCCGATCTGATCGTGGTTCTGCAGGCAGCCGACGAAATGGCGCCCCGCGAGCCCGGTGGCCGGGCGGCCGTGGGCACGGTCCCGGTAGGGCGAATAGCGGCCATCATAATAGAGCCCCCGGCTCAAGACACCGGCGATGTGCTCCAGATCACCGAAATCCCGGTAATAACCATCCCGCTCCCCGGTCAGCGCGGCATGCAAGGCATGGTGGAAATCCTCGTTCCATTGCGCATCCAGACCGTACCCGCCAACCGCCTCCGGCCACACCACGCGCGGATCGTTCAGATCGCTTTCGGCGATCACCACCAGATGCCGGCCCAGGGCATTCTGGAGCCGCTGCACCGCCCCCGCCAGGGCCTGCAGAAAATGGATCGCGGAGCTGTCGATGATCGCGTGGACCGCGTCGATGCGCAGCCCGTCGAAGTGGTAATCCCGCAGCCACATCAGCGCATTGTCGATGAAGAAGCGACGCACCTCGTCGCTGCCGGCACGATCCAGATTGACCGCCTCGCCCCAGGGGGTGTGGTAGGCATCGGTGAAATAGGGCCCGAAGACCGCCAGATAGTTGCCACTCGGTCCGAGGTGGTTGTAGACCACATCGAGCAACACGGCGAGGCCCTTTTGATGGCAGGCGTCGACCAACAGCTTCAGGCCCTCGGGTCCGCCATAGGCGCGATGCGGCGCGAACAGCGCGACTCCGTCATAGCCCCAACCCCGGTTGCCGGAATATTCCGCCACGGGCATCAGTTCCACATGCGTGATACCCAGATCCACCAGATCATCCAGGCGCGCGATCGCGGCGGTGAAGGTGCCTTCGGGGGTGAAGGTGCCGATATGGATTTCCTGGATCACCGCCGAGGCGAGCGGCGGGGCCTGCCAGCCGGCGTCGCGCCACACAAACCGGTCATGATCCACGAACCGTGAGGGGCCGTGCACCCCGTGGGGCTGCCAGGGCGAGCGCGGGTCGGGAAACGGCCCGCCGCCATCGACCCGGAAGGCATAATCGGTACCCTCCAGCACTTCGGGCGCCGCCACCGACCACCAGCCGCCGCATTCCGGCGTCATCGGAACCGTCTGCTCCGCCCATTCGAGGGCCACCTGCTGCGCCTTCGGCGCCCAAATCCGTACCTTACCCATGGGCTTTCGACCTCCTTGCTGGGCCGCGCCGGCACGTCCGTCATCCCCACCTTCGGTGGGTCGTGGACTCGAGGGCATGCCAGCGGATTCAGGCCTCGAGTTGCGAACGAAGCTCCAGGAAATGCAGCAAATCCTTCAACACCAGCACCCCCACCAGACGATCGTCCTCGACCACCATCAGGCGTCCGCTACGGTGGTGCTGCATCCGCTGCAAGGCGTCGTTCGCGTCCACATTCGCCGCCACCGTGTTGGTGTCGCTGCATTCCTGGTACACATCCGCCACCCGGGTTCGATCCCAGTCCTCCCGCGGCACCGCCTTCGCATCCTTCAGGCTGGCGCAGCCCAGCAGACGCTGTTCACGGGCCACCGGAAAGAGATCGTAGGGATGCTGATAGAGATAGTTCTCCACGAAATCCGTGATCGGGGTGTCTGGTGGAACGCTGATCGGATCGTCGCTCATGAAGCGGCGCACCGTCCGTCCCTTCAGGGCCTGTTGGGTCAACAATTGGCGATAGCTCGCGGTCGCGGCGGCCTGGACGAACAACCCGATCAGGAACCACCACATGCCGCCGATGAAGTTCCCGGCCAGGAAGTTGAGAATTCCCAGGGCGACCAGCAACAGCCCGAATCCCTGGCCCATGCGGGTGGCCCACCGTGTCGCCCAACGCAGATCGTCCTTCCAGTGCCAGAGCGCGGCGCGCAGCACGCGACCGCCATCCAACGGAAAACCCGGCACCATGTTGAAAACGGCCAACACGATATTGATCAGGCCGAGGTAGCTGGTCACACCGACGATCGGCTCCGGCATACCAGCTCCTGTCAGGGCGAAGGCCAACCCGTAGAAGGCCGCACCCAGCACCAGACTGGCGATCGGACCGGCGATCGCCATCCAGAACTCCACCCGCGGTTCGCGGGGTTCGGCCTGCATTTCGGACACGCCGCCGAACAGGAACAGAGTGATACCGCCGACCGGCAATCCGTAGGCACGGGCGACCACCGAGTGGCTGAGTTCATGAAAGAGCAGCGAGAAGAACAAGCCCAGCATGCCGGCCACGGCCATCAGCCAGTACATCGCCGGCTCGAGATCCGGAAACACCGCCGGAAAGAAACCCGCCGCCAGCGACCAGGTGATCAGTAACGCGAGAAACAGCCACGTGACGTTGGCTCGAATGTCGAAGCCCAGAACCCGAAACAACCGGAAATTCTCACCGAACATGCGCGGCCATCCCGTGCACGGCCACCCCGTGCACGGCCACCTCGTGCAAGCCCACCCTGTGCGAGTTCAATCCAGGCGAATCCACTCCGTGCGAGTCCGCCTCGGGCTGTCCAGCCCTGGCGAACGCACTCACTCCGACGGCCCCTCGTGCCGCATCCCGGCCTCCGCGGCGGCGGCGGTTCGTTTCACCGCCAGAAAGCTGTCCGGACTCACCGAAATCGAATCGATTCCGTGCTCGATCAGGAAGCGGGCGAAGTCCGGGTGATCGCTGGGCGCCTGGCCGCAGATGCCCGTCTTCACGCCGCTGCGGGTCGCCTTCTCGAGCAATTCGGCAATCGCCGACTGCACCGCCTCGTCGCGCTCGTCGAACAGGTGCCCGAGCCGGTCGCTGTCGCGGTCGATCCCCAGCACCAGCTGGGTCAGGTCGTTGGACCCGATCGAGAAGCCGTCGAAACGCTCGGCGAACTTGCCGGCCAGGATCACGTTGGAAGGGATCTCGCACATCATGTAGATCTCGAGCCCGTCGCGCCCGCGCATCAGCCCCTGATCGGCCATCACCTCGAGCACCCGGTCCGCCTCGGCCACCGTTCGGCAGAACGGGATCATCACGATGATGTTGCGCAGTCCGATCTGCTCGCGCGCTTGCCGGATCGCCTGGCACTCCAGCGCGAAGCCGCGGCTGTAACCCGAGTCGTAGTAGCGTGAGGCGCCGCGCCAGCCGAGCATCGGATTTTCTTCCTTGGGCTCGAACGCGCGCCCGCCGATCAGTTCGGCATACTCGTTGGTCTTGAAGTCGCTCATGCGCACGATCACCGGGTTCGGATGATGCGCCGCGGCGATGCGGGCGATGCCGCGCGCGAGCGTCTCGACGAAGTAGTCGATCTTGTCGGCATAGCCCTGGGTCAGCGCCTCGATCTTGCGCTTGGCGTCCTGATCCTCGAGCTCGTCGAAATGAATCAGCGCCAGCGGATGGATCTGGATCATGTTGCCGATGATGAATTCCATCCGCGCGAGTCCGACGCCGTCGGTCGGCAGGCGCCACCAGCGATACGCCGCCGCCGGATTGGCCAGATTGACCATGATCCGGGTTCGGGTCTCGGGCACCTCGCCGAGATCGATTTCCTGCACCTCGAAGTCCAGGGCACCGGCGTACACGAAGCCCTCGTCGCCTTCGGCGCAGGAGACGGTGACCGCCTGCCCCTCCTCCAGGACCTCGGTCGCGTTGCCGGTCCCGACCACGGCGGTCAGCCCGAGCTCGCGACTGACGATGGCGGCGTGGCTGGTGCGCCCGCCGTGGTCGGTGACGATGGCCGACGCCTGCTTCATGATCGGCACCCAATCCGGATCGGTCATGCCGGTGACGAGCACGTTGCCCGGCTTGAACCGCTCGATTTCATCGGGGCTCGCGAGCTTGCAGACCTCGGCCGCCGCGATCGAGTCGCCGATCGAGAGACCTTGCACCAGCCGGTCGCCCTGCTCCAGCAGCCGATAGCTCTTCAGCGTGCCCACGCCCTTGCGCGACTGCACCGTCTCCGGCCGCGCCTGGACGATGAACAACTCGTCGGTCTCGCCGTCCTTCGCCCATTCCATGTCCATCGGCACGCCGTAGTGCGCCTCGATCGCACACGCCCAGCGCGCCAGTTGCACGATCTCGTCGTCGTTCAGCACGAACCGGTTCCGCTCCTCCTCGGGGGTCTCGACCAGCTTCGATGGACTATCGGCCTCCTCGGAATAGACCATCTTGCGATCCTTCTGACCCATGGCCTTGCGCAGGATCGGGTGAATCGACGCCTCCTCGACCAGCGGCTTGAAGACCTGGTACTCGTCCGGGTCGACCATCCCCTGCACCACCGTCTCGCCCAGACCCCAGGCGGCGTTGATCAGCACGCTACGGGGAAAGCCGGTCTCGGTGTCGATCGAGAACATCACGCCGGAGCCGGAAAGATCCGCCCGGACCATCTGCTGCACCCCGACCGAGAGCGCGACCTTCATGTGATCGAAGCCGTTGTTCTCCCGATAGGCGATCGCGCGATTGGTGAACAACGAGGCCAGACACCGCTTCACCGCGTCGAGCAGCGCGGACTCGCCGCGAATGTTGAGGTAGGTCTCGAGCTGCCCGGCAAAACTCGCCTCCGGCAGGTCCTCCGCCGTGGCACTGCTGCGCACCGCGACATCGAGTGATTCGCGACCGAGCGTCTGCGCCAGTTCCCGATACGCGCCGCGAATCGCCTCCGCCAGCGATTGCGGGTGTTCGCTCTCGAGGATCATCGCGCGAACGCGTTCTCCGACGTCCTGTAGATTGCTGCGATCCTCGTTCAGTTCGCCCAGCGTCTCGGTGATCCGGTCGCGCAGGTCATTGGCATCGATGAACTGCCAGTAGGCCGACGCGGTGGTTGCAAATCCATCCGGAACTCGGATTCCCGCGCTGCGCAGGCTGGCGATCATTTCGCCCAGCGAGGCATTCTTGCCGCCCACCTGATCGCCATCGTCACGATTCAGGTCGGAAAACCAGCGAATCAGGGGCGCGTCATTCATGTTGGGTTCTCCTCGACGGATTACGGCCTCGAAGACGGCACTGCAACGGCACCCGTTCCGGATGTCGATGCCCTGCCCTGATGAAGATCTGCCATGAACACGGCTTGGCATGAACACGGTCTGGCACGACCAAGGCCGACCAAAACCCTATTCTGGAAGTCCATCCACCTGGATGGATTCATCCTGGATGGATTCATCGAATGATCGATCCTGAAATGATCGACACTAAACAGGAGGGCCAATGACAGGCATCGGGACCGAAGGCCGCCTGCCGACGACGCTCCCCATAATGACTCAAACTACTAGCCTTTCGGCGATGGGGTCAAGCGCCATCCGAAGCTGCGGAACCAGATCACATGCCGACCGGGATAAAGTGGACTCCAGCGCCCGAACGCATCGATGGCGCGCGCCCCGATAACCCTTCTTCGTGTCTTCGCAGTCTTCCTGGTGGAGAACCCCTACCCGGCCTTGCGCTGGGAAGGGCGTCGCCGAGGGGCTCGTCTCCTGCAAGAATACAAAACCTATCGCATATTTTTTTATGGTTGTCTTACCTAGGTATTTCCTCTAGGCGCGTCTTTACCCAAAACAGGTGAAACGACCTGTTTTCTGGATGAGCACAAAAGCTCCGCCGATGGTCCGATCGTCGCGATGACAAGCGACATTCCAATTGCCAGAGGCTCGCCTTCCACAGCGACTCAACCTTATCGGACACCCACCGCAAAGCTCAAAAAGGCCTTCTTCGTGTCTTCGCGGTTTTCCTGGTAATAATCCCTATGCCGCCTTGCACGATCAAGGGGGTCGCCAAGAACTCGCCTCCCACTGTCTGTTTTGTTTTCTTTGCCATCACTAGAGGGGATTCAGTACCATGAAAACAGCACCGGATGCTTCGGCCCACGCTCGGAGTCATCCACTGCGGTTCGCCGCTGCTTCGAAGGCTCAGTCTATCGAGAGGTAGCCCATGCCGACGCTGAAGAACCAGAAGGTCATCTCCCGCAGCGCATTCGACGCCGTGATCTTCGATCTCGACGGCGTCGTCACCCAGACGGCACACGTCCACGAACGGGCCTGGAAAACCATGTTCGACGAGTTCCTGCGCCAACAGGCCGATGGCGGGGACTTCAAGCCCTTCGAACCCTCCGATTATCGGACCTATGTCGACGGCCGGGCCCGGTATGACGGGGTCCGGCACTTTCTGGAGTCGCGCGGGATCGAACTGCCCTTTGGCGATCCGGAAGACCTGCCGGAAAAGGAAACCATCTGCGGGTTGGGTAACCGCAAGAACCACCTGTTCCAGGAACACCTGAAGACCGAAGGACCCGAGGTCTACCGCAGCTCGGTGCAGCTGATTCGCCGCCTGCACAACAAGGGCTTTCGCACCGCGGTGGTGTCGGCCAGCAAGAACTGCCCGCGGATTCTGGAATCGGTTCATCTCACCCACCTGTTCGAGGTCCGGGTCGATGGCAACGTCGCGCAAGCCCTGGATCTGAAGGGCAAGCCGTATGCCGACCTGTTTCTCGAGGCGGCGCACCAGTTGGAAATTGCCCCGGAACGGGCGATGGTCTTCGAGGACGCCACCGCCGGCGTCGAGGCCGGGCGCAACGGCGAATTCGCCCGGGTCGTCGGTGTCGATCGGGAGGATCAGGCCGAGGCGTTGTATGACGCCGGGGCCGATGTGGTGATCCGCGATCTGCAGGAAATGCAGATCGCGGTGCAAATGCCGGATCTACCGGTAGCGCTGGAGGTCATGGACGTCCTCGAGCAGCGGATCGGTCATCGCGAGGTCGTGGTGTTCCTGGACTACGACGGCACCCTGACGCCCATCGTGTCGCGACCGGAGGATGCCGTTCTCGGCGATGCGATGCGCGAGGCCTTGCAGGCGCTGGCGGACCAGTGTCCGGTCGCCATCCTCAGCGGACGCGGACTCCAGGATGTGCGCGACCGGGTGGGCATGGAGGCCCTGTATTACGGGGGGAGCCATGGCTTCGAGATCGCCGGCCCCGACGGGCTGCACATGGAACAGGAGATTGCACGCCAAGGTCTGCCCGCGCTCGAGGCCGCCGAGGCGACCCTGCGGGAGCGTCTGGGCGCCGTTCAGGGTGTCCAAGTCGAACGCAAGCCCTTTTCCGTCGCGATCCATTACCGCAATGCCGCGGATTCCGCGGTGGCCACTGTCGAACAAGCGGTGGATCAGGCATTGGAAGCCCATGCAGGTCTACGGCGAACCCAAGGCAAAAAGATCTTCGAGCTGCAGCCGGCCGTGGATTGGGACAAGGGCCGCGCGCTGCACTGGCTGCTCGATCGGCTCGGCCTGGATCACCCGGACGTGCTGCCGATCTACCTGGGCGATGACATCACCGACGAAGACGCCTTTCGGGTCCTGGAGGAACACGGTATCGGCATCGTCGTCGGTACCGAGGCGCGCGACACCCATGCCGAATACCGTCTGGACGATCCCGATCAGGTGCAGCGCTTCTTCCATGCACTGACCAACTCCCTGCGGGAGCGCGAGGCCTGGACCCTGAGCTACGATCGCTTCGAGCCGGGCGAAGAGCGCCTGCGCGAGGCCCTGTGCACGCTGGGAAACGGCTATTTCGCCACCCGCGGGGTCGCACCGGAGGCCAAGGCCGACGGCACCCATTATCCGGGCACCTATCTGGCCGGCGGCTACAACCGGCTGAAGACCGCCCTCGCCGGGCGCGTCATCGAGAACGAGGATCTCGTCAACTTTCCCAACTGGCTGAGCCTGAATCTTCGCAGCATCGATGGCGCGTGGCTCGATCTGCAGGACGTCACCATCCTCTTTTATCGGCAGAAACTGGATATTCGCCGAAGTCTGCTGCTGCGCACGGTGCACTTTCGTGACACCTCGGGCAAGGAAACCCGGTTGGCTCAGCGCCGGCTGGTCAGCATGGCGCCGACGATGCATCTGGGGGCGCTGGAGACCGAGATCCTGCCGCTGAACTGGTCCGGCACGCTCGAGGTGCATTCCGCTCTCGATGGCCAGGTCCGAAACACCGGTGTCGCCCGCTACCGGGCCCTGAAGAACGTGCATCTGGAATCCGTCGGCACCGAGGCTCCGGATCCCCAGACCCTGCTGTTACGGGTCCGCACCAATCAATCCAGGATCGTCATGGCGCAGGCGGCCCGGCTCGCGATCTTTCGCGACGACCGCCCCTACATGCCGGAACGGCCGACCGAGGAGGAAACCGCCTATATCGCCCAGGCGTTCAACATCGGTGTCACGCAAGGCCAGCCGATCCATCTGGAAAAGACGGTCGCCGTCTACACCTCCCGGGATCCCGCCATCAGCGAACCCGGGCTCGCTGCCATTCAAGCGGTGCAACAGACCCATCGCTTCGAGGAACTGCTGGATGTCCATGCCCTCGCCTGGCGCCATCTCTGGCAGCAGTTCGACATGCGTCTGGAGGCCGACAGCCCGGAAGAGGACCATCACATCCAGCGCATCATCCGGCTCTACAGCCTGCACCTGTTGCAGACCATCTCCATGCATTCGCTGCACCTGGACGTCGGCATGCCGTCGCGTGGCTGGCATGGCGAGGCCTACCGCGGGCACATCTTCTGGGACGAGATCATCATCTTTCCCTTCCTGAATTTCCGCGCGCCGCAGATCACGCGAGACCTGCTCCTGTACCGCTACCGCCGGCTGAACGAGGCGCGCAAGGCGGCCGCGGCGGCCGGCTACCGGGGGGCGATGTACCCCTGGCAAAGCGGCAGCGACGGGCGCGAGGAATCGCAACAGTTGCACCTGAACCCGGAATCCGGGCGCTGGATGCCGGACAACTCCTTCCTGCAATGGCACATCAACTCGGCCATCGTCTACAACGTCGCCCAGTATTTCGAGGTGACCGGCGATCTGGAATTCCTCGCTGCCTACGGCGCCGAGATGATCCTGGAAATCGCCCGATTCTGGGCCAGCAGCGCCACCTACAACGAAGAACTGGATCGCTACGAGATCCTGGCGGTGATGGGGCCGGACGAATTCCACGACGCCTACCCCGATACCGAGAGTCCGGGCATCGACAACAATGCCTACACCAACCTGATGGCCGTCTTCGTGATGAACAAGGCTCTGGCGCTCTTCGATCTGCTGCCGGATACCGAATGTCAGGTCTTTTGCGAACGGCTCGCGATCCAGCCGGCCGAAGTCGAGCGTTGGCGGGATATCAGTC
Organism: Thioalkalivibrio sp.; assembly: GCA_003555285.1. Next base: position 16,815 of record PWGH01000279.1, on the reverse strand, counting down.
GCCGGATGCGGGTGGTCTTTCACGGCGACGGCATCATCAGCCAGTTCGAGGGCTACGAAGACCTGCAGGAATTCGACTGGGCGCGCTATCGCGAGGAATACGGGAACATCCAACGCCTGGATCGGATCCTGGAGGCCGAGGGCGACACGGTCAACCGCTACCAGGCCTCGAAGCAGGCCGACGTGCTGATGCTGTTCTACCTGTTCTCGGCCGAGGAACTGACCGGGCTCTTCGAGCAACTCGGTTATGCCTTCGATCCGGAACAGATGATCCCCAAAAACGTCGACTACTACCTGGAGCGCACCTCCAACGGATCCTCGTTGAGCTGGGTGATCCATTCCTGGGTGGCCGCCCGACGCGACCGGGAACACTCATGGAAGCTCTTCAACCAGGCGCTGAAGACCGATGTCGCGGACATCCAGGGCGGCACCACCGCCGAAGGCATCCACCTGGGGGCCATGGCGGGCTGCATCGACCTGGTTCAGCGCTGCTACACCGGCCTGGACACCTCGGGCCAGGTGCTGCACCTGAATCCCCGCTTTCCCGAACACATGAAACGCCTGCGGATGCATATCCGTTACCGGGGGCACTGGCTCGATCTGGACATCGCCAGCGATCGGATCCGGATCCACTCGCTGGCCTGCCAGGCCCTGCCGGTCGAACTCGAGGTCTGCGGCCAGCGCATTGAACTGCAAGAGGGTCAAACCAAGGAGGTCGAATGGCAATGAATGCGGAAACGCCGAAACCGCCTGGATTCCGCCCCACCCCATCGACATCAACGGAGGCCACATCCATGTTTCTCAAGGAGAAGAACACCGATCACCTGGTCGAAGTGCTCGACATGGCGACTCTGATCGACCCTGCCGAGACCCATTTCCAGGGCCGCTACAATTGGGGGCAGGATCTTCCCGATCCGGAACCCTTTGCCAAGGCCGCGCTGGTCTTTCCCTCCGGTGAGGATCTGCCCCGCTGCTGGACCGACTCCCATTACCGCGATGAGGAAATTCCGCACTAGCGGCTCCTGCCGATGCGCTGCACGTCCCGCGCCGCTACAGCACTACAGATCGATTTCGGCCACCAGTGGCAGGTGATCGGAAGCGATGCGGGCCAACGCGCTCCGGTGGGCGAACACGGTGCACAGCCCATGTCGCGGGGTCAGCCAGAATCGATCCAGCGCGAACAGGGGGAATCGCGAGGGAAAGGTGGCCGGGGCGGGTGACTCCTCGAAAAACCGGTGCAACCGGCGTAGTGGCCAACCCCAGAGAAACCACTCGTTCAGATCCCCCATCAGGACCGTAGGGCCCGTCAGGACCGTGGACCCGGTCGGGGCCGGATCCAGGTGCCGGAGCAACATCCGGACCTGCTGGCGCCGCTCGGCGGGCCGCAGCCCGAGGTGCGTGGCCAGCACGCGCAGTGCCAATCCCCGGCATTCGAGTTGGACATCCAGTGCCCCGCGGGGCTCGCGTGCCGGCACACTCAAGTCCAGGCGCACCACATCGAGAAAGCGGCACCGGGTCAGCAGTGCGTTACCGTAGTGCCCGCTCGCGCGGATCAGGGTCGGCCCGGCAACCGCGCGCAGACCGGTCTGCCCGGCCAGCAACCCCAGCATACCCAGGTCGCCCGGCTGCGATTCGACTTCGTGCAGGGCCACCACATCGGCTTGAAGTTCGTTGATCACACTTGCGATGCGCTCGAAATCGAAGCGACCGTCGCGGCCGATGCCGGCATGGATGTTGTAAGTCGCCAGACGGATGCGGGTCATGACGGCAGGAGCCGGCTCACGACGCGCCGGCCGCGGTTGCCTTGCGACGCAGCACCAGCATCGCCGCCGCCATCAGCGCGACCAGCGTGGCTAACAGCAGCCCGGCACCCCAACCCGGATCGCGAATGGCGGCAACGATCCGATCGATGAAGATCGCGATCGCCAGGATACCGGGCGTCATTCCCAGTCCGGTGCTGATCAGAAAATGCCGCAGATCGACGCGTAGCGCCCCCGCGACCAGATTCACCACACTAAAGGGCAGCACCGGCAGCAGGCGTACCATCACCCAACTCCACATCCCGCGTTGTGCGAGCCGTCGACTGAGACGATCCAGACGCCCGCCAACGAGATGCCGCACCCGGCGGCGGCCCAGCGCCCGCCCCAACCCATAGCTGGCCGCGGCACTGAGCAGCGCTCCGACCCAGGCGTAGGCCAGGCCGGGCCAGGCCCCGAAAAGCACGATCGAGACCCCGATGAGCACGATCACCGGCACGAACAACAGACCCGCAATCATGTACAGGCCCAGTACGGCCAGCGGCGTTACCGGGGCCTGCACCAGACGCTCGATCGCCTGGAAAAGCCCCTGCAGATCGGGCCACGGCTCCACACGCAAGCCCTGCCCGGCCACGGCCAGCGACAGGACCACCACCGCCAGCACCGCCACCGCAAACACACGGCTGGCCAGGGCCACCCGTGCCTCGACGGGCACCCATTGCGCGACCAATTCCTCCGGCTCGACCGGCTGCTCGGGGTCGATGAGTCGGCTGTCCGGAACCCAGGCATCCAGGTCTTCGGAAAGCTCGGGCTGCAACGGCCGCAGGGTGCGGGCCCGGCCACGCAAGGACGCGATACCGGCCAGCAATCGGCCGGCCTTCGCGTGGGCCTCGGCCACGGCCTCCGGCGGAACGTCGAGATGCTCACCCAGCAGGCGATGGCGTAGGCCCCGAATGGCCTGACGCACCCGCGCATCGCCATGCGCCTCGATCGCGAGGTTGCATTCGGTGTCCAGGCCCAGGGAACGATTGCTCAGGTTCGCCGAACCGATAGTGACCAATTCATCGTCCATGATGAACAGCTTGGCATGCACGTTCAGAAATCCCGGCTCGAGCCCCGGAACATGGGGATAGAAGCTCGCGAAGCGGTGCTGCGCATCGACACACTGGAGCCGCTGATACAGGCGGGCGCGCAACACCCCCATCGTGGTGGCCTCGAGCCAGCCCTCGTCCCGCAGACGGGAAATCAGGGCGATATCCGGTCCCTCTGCGGCGGTCAGTCGCGCCGCCAGGGCCTCGGCGATGGCCCCGGCACTGAAGAACTGGTTCTCGAAATACAGGCTGTCGCGTCCGGCGGCGATGGCATCGAGGTACAGCTGCTTGATTTCCTGAAGGCCTGGATTGGCCTGGTACTCAGGCTCGGTGCGCGCAATCGCAACCCGACTGTCCCGCAGATCCGGTTCCAGATCGGGTGGCCAGGGATCCGTCTCGAACCCAGGATCCGTGGCCTCCAGCGTCTTTCCGGTGGCCCGGCGCCAGCGCTCGCGCGCGAGTTCGCCGAGCGCGGCCGCGACCGGACCGTCCACCGCCATCTGCACATCGTGGAACGGTGGACAGGCGCCGCCCCGAGGGTGCCGCCGATGCGGATCGTCCGGTGCATGCGCGGGCGTGTCCCAGCGACAGTTGGTGAGGTCGAAGCCCCCGACGAAGGCCATGCGGTCGTCGATGACCACCACCTTCTGATGGTGGGAGGCGCCCACCGGATGCGTACCATCGAGCTGGAAGTGCAGCCGGTGATGTGCGCGCCAGCCCAGTTTGTAGGCTGGCAGCAGTTCGCGTTCGGTCGCATAGAGCATCGCGAAGTCCCAGTCGAGTACATGCACGTGCAGGCCCGACCGGCGTGCTGCCAGGGCATTGAGCAACTCGAGCAGCGGTTCGGGCCGGCCATCGCCGGCACCCTCCGGCACCAACCTGGTTCGGCTGTCGATGTCCCAGCCGATGATGAAGATCGACCGCTGCGCCCGCACCGCGGCCGCACGCACCGCAGTGAAATAGGCCTGACCGTCGATGAGGAAGGCCACCCGTCGCGCCGGTTCCAGGCGCCAACAGTTTCGGCCTGGCACCAGGATCGCGGTGCGGGGTTGCCACCGGGTCATTCTTGCCTCCGATAGCATTCGATGACGGAATGCCGGCCACGGGCGCAGCCACGGCGGGAGATCCGGTTGACCCCTTCGCGCAGTCGCCGGTATCTGGGCCGAACCCCACCCGACCGATGCTGCTTTTTGCCGATCGGCTGCATCCCGTCCATACCCAGGAATGCTCCCTCCCCCGGCCTTCGGGCGCAAGGCGCACGGCTACGCAGACGTTCCCATCGATTCCCCGCCCGGACCAACCGCGCCGATACCCGGCATCTCGACCCATCCCGCTAGTGGCTGGATCGGCACGCGGCTTGGTATATTCTCATCCAGGGACACGCATGTCCCAGCCCGTTCGAACATCCGGAATGCCCGTTCGGTCCCGGGCGCCCGATCCCGATCCCGATCTTCGATCTGGCCCGATTGGCGCGGGCACGCCGGACGGGTGACCTTCACGGCCCGTACTTTGCTAGATCCCTGCATCTTTCCGGCAACGAGGGTCTGCGATGGACTTCAAGCAGCATCCGAACACCGAATTCAGGGATCTGCGCACGCTCAGCGAGGGCGAGGCCGCACAGGAGGTCGAAGCCCTGCGAGAGGGCATCCGGCATCACGATCACCTCTATTATGTGAAGAATGCGCCGGAAATCTCCGACGCGACCTACGACACCCTGTTTCGGCGCCTGCAAGCGCTCGAGGCGGCCTTCCCGGCCCTGCGCAGCGACGACTCACCCACCGTTCGCGTGGGTGCCGAGCCGGTCAGCGCGCTGAAGAAGGTGGAGCACGTTGCGCCTCTGCTCAGTCTGCAGGCCGCGACCCATGAACAGGATATCGTGGCCTTCGATCGCTTTGTCCGCCAGCAGCAGGGTGCAGCGGAGATCGACTACCTGCTGGAACCCAAGTTCGACGGTCTGTCCGTGGAGTTGATCTACCAGAACGGGCATCTCGAAACCGGTTCCACCCGCGGTAATGGCGAGGTGGGCGAGGACATTACTCACAATCTGAAGACCCTGAGGGCGGTACCGCTGGCGCTGCACCGCAAGCGCCACCTCCCTCGACACATGGCGGTCCGTGGAGAGGTGTTCCTGCGCCGCCAGGGCTTCGTGCGCTTGAATCGCGAGCGCATCCAGGCCGATCAGGCACCCTTTGCCAATCCGCGCAATGCCGCAGCCGGTCTGATGCGTCAACTCGACCCGCGCAAGGTCGCGGGCAAGCCGCTGGAGATCTTCTTCTACGAAATCCTGCAGGTGGAACCGGGTGCGCCTCTCTCCAGCCACGCTGAGACGCTGAAACAATTGGAACGCTGGGGTCTGCGCACCTGCCCGTTGAATCAGGCCTGCTCCACGGCGGATCCGTTCGGGACCCTGGAACAGATTCGCGCCTATCGCAAACGGCTCGCTGACCAGCGCGATCGACTCGAATACGAGATCGACGGCATCGTGATCAAGGTGGATGATCACCGTTTACGGGAACGCCTCGGGGTGCGCGCCCGCAGCCCGCGCTGGGCGATGGCCTGGAAGTTCCCGCCGCGGGAGGAGATTACCACGCTCGAAACCATCGTCGTTCAGGTCGGCCGCACCGGCATCCTCACGCCGGTCGCCCTGCTCCAGCCGGTGGACGTGGGCGGCGTTACGGTCAGTCGCGCCACCTTGCACAATGCCGGTGAGGTGCAGCGCAAGGACGTGCGTGAGGGGGATCGGGTGCGGATCGTTCGCGCCGGCGACGTGATCCCGGAGGTGAAGGAGCGCGTGGGGGCACCGGGCCACTCGCGCGGCGAAGCGTTTGCCATGCCCGAACACTGTCCGGCCTGCGGCACGACGGTGATCACCGAAGGCGCCTACCACCGCTGTCCGGCCGAACTCGCCTGCCCGGCCCAACGGGTCGGCCGCATCGTTCACTACGCCTCACGCAATGCACTGGATATTCAATCGTTGAGTGAAAAGACCGCGGAACAACTGGTGACACGCCAACACGTCCGCGATCTTGCCGATCTCTACCGACTGCGGGTCCAGGACCTGCAGGCCCTGGACCACTTCGCCGAACGCTCGGCCGAGCAACTCCACCAAGCCATCCAGCATGGAAAGCGGCCTCGACTGGACCGTTTCCTGTTCGGCTTGGGCATCCGAAATGTGGGCATACGTACCGCGCGGCTGCTGGCCGAGGCCTTTGGCACCCTGGACACGCTGGCCGAGGCGAGCCGAGCGTCGATCGAAGCGGTCCCGGAGATCGGTCCCGAGATCGCCCGCGCAGTGCACGAATTCTTCGCCGAACCGAAGAACCGCGACGTGCTGAAACGCCTGCAACAAGCCGGCGTGGAAGTCCAGCCGATGCTGTCCGACGCAGAAGCCACACCACTGCAGCAGCAGGTCTTCGTATTCACCGGCCGCCTGGAACACTACACGCGTTCAGAGGCCGCCGAGCGGGTGGAAGCCCTGGGCGGCCGAGTACGTTCCAGCATCAGCGGCAATACGGACTATCTGGTGGTGGGCGCGGACCCCGGTCGCAAGCTTGACGAGGCCCAGGAAGCCGGGGTGACCTGCATCGACGAAGCGGCATTCCGCCGCCTGATCGGGGCAACCGAAGGCCCGCCTGAACACTCTGAACCCTGAACACTCTGAACCCTGAGGAGCCCGAGATCATGGACAAAGCCCCCATCGAACGCCTGCTCTGGGAAGGCTCCGCGACCATCGAGACGGCCCTGGCCGCCCTCCATCGCCAGGCGGTGGTCGAACTGGAACTTCCTGAAAGCTACCACCATGCCTTGCGCGCGCATCTGCAGCCGGAGGCCGCCCCCGGTCAGGGCAACGGCATCTCCGTGAGCAACGGCGCGGAACTGATCGCCCGCATGGCCGAAGTCCGGGGCCTGGAAGGCCTGCACGCGCTCGCGAAGGCCGTGGACGAGACCGCGGCCGAGGTATCGATCGAGAGCCCCATGCCGCGCCTGCGGATCCGTCCCCGTAAGAGTACCGCCGGCCCACCCTGAACGGACATTGTCCAAAAGCCAGCCACCAGGCCGGACCGCAACCCCGAGATCACAAACCGCATGGACCGCAGGACATCGACTCCTGCACCCGTTTTCGGAATGCAGGAATCAACATGCGCCTGAGCCCGGAGGTGGTCGAATTCGACCCCGCCCCCTACGGCCAAAGGCTCACTTGGCCTCCTCAGATCCCAGTTTGATCAATTGCAGCTCGTGGTACAGGCCCTTGGCCAGGCTGACGCACATGAGCAACAACACGATCACGAAGGGCAACCCGGCGCTCACCGCCCCCGCCTGCAGGGCTTGCAGCGCTGCAGCACCACCCACCGCCAGCAACACACCGGCGATGACGCCCTCGATGGTCGCCCAGAACAGACGCTGGGATTGGGGGGCGTCGGTCTTGCCGCCGGAGGTGATGCTGTCGATCACCAGGGAACCGGAGTCCGAGGAAGTGATGAAGAACACCAGCACCAAACTGACCGCCAGAAGCGAGGTGATGCCCGTCAGCGGCAGATGCTCCAGCATCTGGAACAAGGCCAGCGAGGAATCCGAGATCCCGTCGGCCAACGCACCGACACCGGCGGTCACCTGACCGAGACCGGTTCCGCCAAAGGCGCTCATCCACACCACGGTAACCAGGGTCGGCACCAGCAGCACCGCGGTAACGAACTGGCGCACCGTCCGGCCACGCGATACGCGGGCAATGAACATGCCGACGAAGGGTGACCAGGAAATCCACCAGGCCCAGAAGAAGATGGTCCAGCCGTGATAGAAGACCTCGTCTTCACGACCCACCGGATTACTCAGCGGCAGGAAATACTCGGCATACGCCGACATCGTCGTGCCGACATTGGACAGGAAGGCGATCAGACCGCCGGCGAACATCACGAACAGCAGCAGTATCGCCGCCAAACCCATGTTGACGTTGCTCAGCACCTTCACGCCGCCGTCGATCCCGCGCATCACCGACAGCAGGGCCACCACGGTGACGCCGATGATGATCGCCACCTGCGTGTTCAGACCGCTGTCGATCCCGAACATGAACTCCAGACCGGAGGCGGCCTGCTGCGCGCCCAACCCCAGGGATGTGGCCAACCCGAACAGCGTGGCCAACACGGCCAGGGTGTCGATCACATGCCCGATCGGACCGAAGACGCGATCGCCCAACAAGGGATAGAAGGCCGAGCGAATGGTCAGCGGCAAGCCCTTGTTATACGTGAAGAAGGCCAGTGACAGGCCCACCACCGCATAGATGGCCCAGGGATGCAGTCCCCAGTGGTACATGGTCGCACCCAAGGCCGCCCGGTAACTCTCCTCGGTGCCGCCCTCGATCCCCAGCGGCGTACCGAACCACTCGGTGAAATAGCCCACCGGTTCGGCCACGCTCCAGAACATCAGGCCAATGCCCATGCCGGCCGCAAACAGCATCGAGAACCAGGACATCACCGAGTAATCGGGTTTCGCTTCTTGTCCGCCGATGCGGATCTTGCCCACCGGCAACAGGATCAGCGCCAGACAGAACAGCACGAAGATATTGCCGGCCGACAGGAACAACCAATCGAAGGTCTCACCGATCCAGACGCGCATCGCGGTCAGGGAGGTTTGGGACACGTCGGGAAAGAGCAGCGATCCGATCACGAAGACCAGGATCAGCAATGCACTGACGAAAAAGACCGGGTTGTGCAGATCCAGCCCCAGGGGATTGATGTTCTGGGCGCCGATCTCGTGCTCGGTCTTGTAGACCTCTTCCAGATCCGCCAGCTTCTTGTCCAGATCTTCTTCTTGTTTTTCGTTCACGATCGTGTTGCTCCCTTATGCGCTCTGATGTGTTTTGTCCGTCACGCTCATGGCTTCGGGTGGGCACCGTTGACGCGCCCCTGCATACGGCGTGGTCATCCTGCACCGGATGGCAAGTCTGGCGGCTCCATTCCCCTGTTCAGCATGAGCGCGCCGACGCCGGTCGATGCTGACGATTTCGATCCTGGAACGAAAACGTCTTCAGTCGACCACTCGTTCTGGCCTTCGAACCGCCCTGGCCTAGCAACGGGACAAAACGGTCAGCCGGAGATTTTCGGAGCCAGCCGGTAACCTCGGCGGAATCGAAGCTGTGAGGACTGAATAGAGCCGCTGAATGAATGACAGGGGCGACCGGAGGATTGAGGTCTTTCGGGATGCACCGACGGCGAGGCCCCCCCCTGATCCAGGCCCGAATCCTGCCGGGGCTTGGCAACGAATATAACTACCTAGAACAACCACTGCGCGACGAAGTATCCAGACCCCATCGGCGCCTGTCAAACCAGGACGCCTGCGTGTGCCGACCCGAAGTCGCGCAGCTTCAGACCGTCTGACGCGCTGCCAACATGTACTGGATCATCGAAACCAGCGTCAGAATCGCGGCCAGATACAGCAGCCATTCGCCGATCTGGAAGACCGGCAACGGCCCGATCGGCACCGCCCACAGCAGCAGGAAGATCGAGACCATCTGGGCGATGGTCTTGACCTTGCCGACCCAGGACACGGCCACCCGCGCGCGCTGCCCGATGGTGGACATCCACTCCCGCAGCGCGGAGATCGCGATCTCACGGCCAATGATCACGATGGCCGCGACCGCGATGCCGAGACCGGCCGAGGTGTCGACCACCAGCACCAGCGCCGCGGCAACGATCAGCTTGTCGGCCACCGGATCGAGAAAGGCCCCGAAGGGCGAGGTCACCTGCAGGCGCCGCGCCAGATACCCGTCCAACCAGTCGGTGAAGCCGGCCAGCGCGAACAGCAGGGCTGCCGTGAGGCCGCCCCAGGGCGCGGGCAGGCCGTAGAACAGCAGCACCATCAGCGGAATGATGGCAATACGCGACCAGGTCAGCCAGGTGGGCAACTTGCGCAGCATCTCAATTCTCGTGAAGCCCTTCGTAGATGATCCGCGCCAGCACGCGGCTGATGCCCGGAACCTTTGCCAGTTCCTCGACGCTGGCTCCGCCGATGCCTTGCAGCCCCCCGAAGTGACGCAGCAATGCCGTGCGGCGTTTGGGTCCGAGGCCAGGAATCGCCTCCAAAGGCGATTCCCGCCGCGCCTTGGCCCGACGCGCACGATGGCCGGTGATCGCGAAGCGATGGGCCTCGTCCCGGATCTGCTGGATCAGGTGCAGGGCACTGGACTGCGCCGGCAGTATAGAAGGCCCGTCCACCCCACTCAACACCAGCGTTTCCAGCCCGGGGCGGCGATCCGCACCCTTGGCCACCCCGATCACCCGCAGGCCCTCCAGCCCCTGGCTTCGCAGCACATCCAGCGCCTGGTTCACCTGCCCCTTGCCGCCGTCGATGAACAGCAGGTCGGGGACCTGCCCCTCGCCCTTCTGCAAGCGGGCAAAGCGCCGTTCCAGCACCTGATGCATCGCGGCGTAGTCGTCACCCGGTTCGATGCCCTCGATGTTGAAGCGACGGTAGTCCGACTTGATCGGCCCCTCGGGCCCGAACACCACGCAGGAACCCACTGTGCGCTCCCCCTGCGTATGGGAAATATCGAAGCACTCCATGCGCTGCGGCAACGCGGGCAGACCGAGCACCTTGGCCAGGGACTCGAGCCGGGCTCGCTGCCCCACCGTACCGGCGAGCCGGGTCTGCAACGCCAGGGTGGCGTTGCGCTCGGCCATACGCACCCATTCGGCGCGCTGACCGCGTAACGACCAGGCGAGCTTGACCTTGCTCCCGCGGCGCTCCTCCAGCAACGCAGACAAGCCCTCCGGGGCCTGTGGCCGTTGCGACACCAGCACCAGACGCGGCGGGTCGCGCTCGGCATAGTATTGGGCGAGGACCGCTGCCATGATCTCAGCGTCTCCCGTCGTCTCGGGGATCTTCGGATAGCGGACCGCGTTCCCCAGATTCTGGCCGTTGCGCACGAAAAAGATCTGCACGGCCGCGGTCTCGCCCTCCCGGGCCAGGGCGAAGACGTCGGCGTCGCCATCGCCGCCAGCCACGTATTGCTGTTCCGCGATCTGGCGCAGGTGCGCGATCTGGTCGCGCAGGCGGGCCGCGCGCTCGAAGCGCAGCTCCCGCGCCGCCGTCTCCATGCGCTGGGCCAGATCGTCGATCACCGCCCCGCTGCGGCCCTCCAGAAAACGCACCCCGGTTTCCACGTCGGCGGCGTAGTCCTCCGGGTCGATCAGCCCGACGCACGGAGCCGAGCACCGTCCGATCTGATGCTGCAAACAGGGCCGGCTGCGGTGGGCGAATACGCTGTCCTCGCACTGGCGCACCAGGGTGAGGCGCTGCAACAGATTCAGCGTCTCGCGAACCGCCACCGACGAGGGGTAGGGGCCGAAATAACGCGCGCCCTTCCCCTTCTTGCGCGCGCCGCGATGAAAACCCAGCCGAGGGTATTCATGTTCAGAAACATAGATATAGGGATAACTCTTGTCGTCCCGTAATAACACGTTGTAGCGCGGCCGGTGCCGCTTGATCAGGTTGGCCTCGAGCAGCAGGGCCTCGGCCTCGGTTTGCGTTGCCGCGAGCCGGATGTCGGCGATGCGCCCGACCAGCGCCCGTGTCTTCGGGCTGTGGCCGCTGGCCGCCCGAAAATAGCTGGTGATCCGCCGACGCAGGTTCTTGGCCTTGCCCACATAGAGCACGGTGCCCTGGGCATCGAGCATCTGGTAGACACCTGGGGATGCGGTGCAGGTCTCCAGGAAGGCCTTCGAATCAAAGGCGGGCGCTGCCGGCCGGGGCATCCCGGTGTCGAGCTCTTCCGTTCTGGAAGATTCGCCAGCTTCCGGGGACTCCCCGCCCCCCAGGGATTCGCCGGCCCGCAGCGAGGCGCCTGGCTCTGGGGATTCGCCAGGCGCCGGGGTTTCGGGGGTCGCCGGAAAACCGGAGGTGGGGTCGCTCATGCGCTCAGGATAACCGCGCGCGAATCGTCCCGAACAATTCCTCGAACATCGCCTGGGTCAGGCGGCGCGTCTGGGTGTTGTAGCGCGAGCAGTGGTAGGAATCGAACAGCGTCAACTCCGGGCGCAAGGCGTGCTCGGCACCATGCCCGAAGGGGTGGCGGGACAGCGGCAAACCGAGGGCACGCAGCACCGCCTGATGACCGATCCGCCCCAATGCCAGCAGAATCGACGGCTTCACCGCCGCGATCTCGGCGGCCAGAAAGCCGTTGCAGCTGCGCACCTCGGCAGGAGTGGGCTTGTTCTGCGGTGGCAGGCACTTCACCGCATTGGTCACCCGGCAATCCAGCAGCACCAGTCCGTCGTCTCGGGCCACCCCCTGCGCCTGGCTGGCGAACCCGAAGCGGTGCAGCGTCTGGTAGAGCAGGATTCCGGCATGGTCCCCGGTGAAGGGACGCCCGGTCGCATTGGCCCCGTGCAACCCCGGCGCCAGCCCCACGATCAACAAGCGGGCATTCGCCGGCCCGAACGGCGCCACCGGCGCGGCGTGGTACTCCGGATACCGGGCCCGAACCGCATCCAGGTGTGTCGCCAGGCGTGGGCATTGCCGACACGCAGCGTCGAATACGGGGATCGGCTTCACCAGCGGGTGTACGGATGGCGGGCAAGCTGATTATTGTAATAGCGCGGATCCTCGGAAACCTCCGTCCCCAGCCAAGGCGGCCGGGCAAAGGTCTCGTCCGCCGCATCAAGCTCGATCTCGGCCACGATCAAGCCCGCATTGGCCCCGGAAAACTCGTCGATCTCCCACAGATGGCCCTCGAATTGCACCTCATGGCGAATCTTCTCGACCTGTTCCCCCGACAGCTTGTCCAGCATGATCTGGGCATCGGCAACCGGCACCACGTATTCGAATTCCAGCCGCTCGACCCCCAGCGTCGCGCTCTTGATGTTCAGCCAGGCGACCTTCTCACTGATCCGAACCCGCACCGACGCCCGCGGATTCCCGCACAAATACCCCTGCCGCATCGGCTTCGATCGCTGAATCGAATCCCGCCACGAATCGTTTTTCAACAAAAACTTACGCTCGATTTCTCGACCCATCTATAAACCTCTGACGTTCGTGGCCCACCGCCCTCGCCTTTGACCTCGACCTCGCCCTTGACATCGACTTTCCAAGCGCTGCAAAGCCGTGTGGGGTATGCCCGGTCCGGACCGTAGATGGCCATGGATGGCCATCTTCGAGCGCTCATGGACGACTCGAGCGTGTCCGGACCGGGCACACCCCGCACGGCTTGGGCACGGCCATCGTAAGCCCGCTGCGCTTGGCCGACCCTACGCCCACTCGGCGCCGATCTGGCACAGGCTCGCCGAGCCATCACATACGGATGAGCGCGGAGCCCCAGGTGAAGCCGCCGCCGAAGGCTTCGGTCAGGATCAGGTGGCCGGGGCGGATGCGCCCGTCGCGCACGGCGACGTCCAGGGCCAGCGGGATCGACGCGGCCGAGGTGTTGCCGTGGGTGTCGACCGTGACCACCACGTTGTCCATCGACATCGCGAGCTTCTTCGCGGTCGCCTGGATGATGCGGATATTGGCCTGATGCGGAACCAGCCAGTCGAGATCGGCCTTGCCGATGCCGTTATGGGCGAGGGTTTCGTCGACGATCTGATCGAGGGTGTTCACCGCGACCCGAAAGACCGCGCGGCCCTCCATGCGAATCTTCATGTCGTCGACATCGTTGCGCGACACGCCGCCGGGCACCTCGAGCAACGCCCGGTGCGCCCCGTCGGCGTGCAGATGCGTGGAGATGATGCCGGGTTCCTTCGATTGCGAGAGCACCACGGCGCCGGCCCCGTCACCCCAGAGGATGCAATTGCCGCGATCGGTATAATCGGTGATCCGCGACAACGTCTCGGCACCCACGACCAACACGTGCCGAGCCTGGCCGTTACGCAGGAACATGTCCGCGGTGGCCAGGGCATACACGAAACCGCTGCAGACCGCCTGGATATCGAAGGCCGGGCAACCCCCGACGCCAAGCTTGGCCTGCAGCAGGCAGGCGGTGCTGGGGAAGATCTGGTCCGGCGTGGTGGTCGCGACCAGGATCATGTCCAGATCCTTCGCGTGCAAGCCCGCCGCATCCAGTGCTCGCAGCGAGGCCTGCAACGCCAAATCCGAGGTCGTCTCGCCGTCCGCCGCGATGTGCCGCTGCCGGACGCCGGTGCGGTCGACGATCCACGCATCGGTGGTATCGACCATCTGCTCCAGCTCGGCGTTGCTCAGAATGCGCTTCGGCAGATAGCTGCCCGTACCTGCGATGCGTGCAAAGCTCACACTTCCACCTCCTGACGCAGCATCCGGCCGAGCTGCTTGTCGATTCGCTGCGAGACATTGGCCTCGGCCTCCTTGCGCGCGATCCGGATGGCATTCTGGAATGCCAGCACATCGGCGCCGCCGTGGCTCTTGATGACGATCCCCTGCAGCCCCAGCAGCGAGGCGCCGTTGTAGCGCCGCGGATCGATGCGGTCGCGAAACCGGTTCAACACCGGCATTGCGACCAGGCCACGCAACTTGCTGATCCAGTTGCGCTTGAATTCAGTGCGGATGTTATCGGAGATCAACCGCGCGACGCCCTCGCTGGTTTTCAGCGCGACATTGCCGACGAAGCCGTCGCAGACGACGACATCGACGTCGCTGCAGTAGACATCGTTGCCCTCGACAAAGCCGATGTAGTTCAGCGACGACTTCGCAAGCAGGTGCGCCGCCTCGCGCACGCGGTCGTTGCCCTTCATCGCTTCGGATCCGATGTTCAGCAATCCCACTCGCGGGGATTCGATGCCGTCGATGGCGCTGACCAGCACCGAACCCATCACCGCGAACTGGTAGAGGTGCGCCGCCTCGACATCGATATTCGCACCCAGATCCAGCATATGGGTGTGCCCGAACAACGAGGGCAGGGCCGTCGCGATCGCCGGCCGGTCGATCCCCGGCAAGGTTTTCAGCACGTAGCGCGCGGTGGCCATCAGCGCCCCGGTATTGCCGGCACTGACACAGGCATCGGCCCGCTTCTCCTTTACCAGATCGATGGCCTTGCGCATCGAGGAGTCGCGCTTGTTGCGCAAGGCCACCACCGGGAGATCCTCCATCGCGACCGTCTGGGAGGCATGGAGGATCTGGGCGCGCGGTTTGATCCGCTCCGGCCAATGGCGCATGTGCGCAGCGATCACGGCCTGGTCGCCGACCAGGATCATGCCGATGTCGGCCGTCTCCCGCAGCGCCGCCAGCGCGGCCGGCATGATCACGGAGGCCCCGTGATCTCCGCTCATCACATCCAGCGCAAGGGTGTATTTATGGCTCATGCCGGTTGCAACCTGCCCGTGTCCTGCATGCCGCCGGCATCGCCCCCGAGCTGGCCCTCATCACCCCATTTGGCTTCCTCCAGGCGTCTTGCACTGGGGCCATCGGCCACCGCCGCCCGATGGGCAGGACCGGAAGCACGAGGAGACAGGGTCAGAGCCAGCGCTCCGGCCGGCGAAAAGCGAGCCGGTGGCGTGGGGACCGGTGGCATGGAGGAATAACGTCTGTGAAGGTGAGGGCGACGGGGATGACGATCCCGGCACCCGCACGATGGAGGTTCAGCCCGAAACGGGCGCTCAATCCTCGTCGTCTTCGGCCACCACGTCCTTCTGAATGACCTGGCGACCGCGATAGAAGCCGTCGGCCGACACGTGGTGGCGACGATGCACCTCACCCGTGGTCGGTTCGATCGACAGCGTGGCGCCCTTCAGGGCATCGTGCGAACGGCGCATGCCGCGCTTGGAGGGGGTCATACGGGCCTGTTGAACTGCCATGATAAGTCTCCGAAAGGGTCAACCCGGGGTAATCCGGGTGGAGTGTAAAGGGTTTGACGGGGGCCGTCAGGGTTTCTTTTTCAATCTTCCCAACACCGCGAACGGGTTCTCCGCCTGCCGATCGCCCTCCCCCGGTTCGAACTCGCGCTCACGCTCGGCGCCACAGTCCGGGTGGCGCGGTGCCAGCGGCAGCGCGAGGAGGATCTCTTCCTCCACCCAGGCGGCGGGCCGAAACAGGCCATCGGGATCGACTTCCACGACCTCCTGCGCGTCCCCGAGGCCCTCTGGCAGCTCACCCGGCCGGACCAGTACCACATCCGGCTCGAGGTGAATCGGCCAGGCCATCGGCTGCAGACAGCGCTCGCAGCGCAGACCCAGTTCACCGGTGATCGTCCCCTGCAGGCGGGTCTCGCCCACCACACCGCGCACGATCGAAAGCTCCGCGTGCACGGACAGGGGGAGTTCCTCCAACGCAAGCGCGCGCACCCGAGGCAACTCACGCCCCGTGTACGCATCGGCCCATTCCTGATCCAGGGCGCGCGGGAGAAACGGATCCAGGGAAAGAGGGATACGGTTCATATCGAGGCGCAGGAATATACGCGTACGCGGATTTTCTGTCAAAACCAACAGTGGCTTACTTGCAGCATCGGGGAGCCTTCCGGATACTGCAAGCCCCGTGACCGTTGACAGGACCTTGGGTGTGACCCCCATCCGCAAATTACTGATTGCGAACCGTGGCGAAATCGCCGTGCGCTTGACCCGTGCCTGCACCGAGATGGGCATCACCTCGGTCGCGGTCTTCACCGATGCCGACCGCCATGCGCTGCATGTGAAAAAGGCCGACGAGGCCTATTCCATCGGGCCCGACACCATGGGCGGCTACCTGAACATCCACCGGCTGATCAACATCGCCCGCGCGGCCGGCTGCGACGCGGTGCATCCGGGCTATGGTTTCTTATCGGAAAACCCCGATTTCGCCCAGGCCTGCGAGGCCCGCGGCATCCGCTTCGTCGGCCCCTCGGTGGAAGTGATCCGGCGCATGGGTAATAAAGTCGCGGCCCGCGAGGCGATGATCGCGGCCGGCGTGCCGGTCGTGCCGGGCTCCGACGGCAACCTCGAGGACGCCGAAGCGGCACTCGCCGTCGCCGAACGCGTCGGCTACCCGGTGATGCTCAAGGCCACCAACGGCGGCGGCGGGCGCGGCATCCGCCTG
>PWGH01000075.1 GCA_003555285.1 Thioalkalivibrio sp. | reverse complement strand
TGAGCGCTCGATGCGGCCATCCCTGGCCGCCAACGGTCCGGCCCGCGCCCGCCCCGCTCCCGGCTTGGGATTGCGTCGGGGAGGTCCAGGGCGGGGGCGGGTCTGTGTTGATTCCGGGTTCGGGCTACAATGGCGCCCTGTTGCGTGGTCGCCGCGTGATCCTGGTGCATGATCGGGATGGGGCGGGGATGCGTTGTGGTTGAGAATCTGAAAAGGGCTGGGTAGAGATGAGTGCGAATGTTTCCCGCGTTGTGCTGGCCTATTCCGGCGGGCTCGATACCTCGGTGATCCTGACCTGGTTGCAGGAGGAGTACGGCTGCGAGGTGATCACCTTCACCGCCGATCTGGGGCAGGGGGAGGAGGTCGAACCGGCCCGGGCCAAGGCCGAGGCGATGGGGGTCAAACAGATCTTCATCGAGGATCTGCGCGAGGAGTTCGTGCGCGATTACGTATTCCCGATGTTTCGCGCCAATACGCTGTACGAGGGCGAGTACCTGCTCGGCACTTCGATCGCGCGGCCGCTGATCGCCCGGCGGCTGGTGGAGATCGCGAACGAGACCGGCGCCGATGCGATTTCGCACGGCGCCACCGGCAAGGGCAACGACCAGGTGCGCTTCGAGCTCGGTGCCTATGCGCTCAAGCCCGGGATCCAGGTGATCGCGCCCTGGCGCGAGTGGGATCTGACTTCGCGGGAGCGGCTGATGGCCTACGCCGAGCAACGCGGAATTCCGGTGGATTTCGCGAAGAAGGGCACGAAGTCGCCGTATTCGATGGACGCCAATCTGCTGCACATCTCCTACGAGGGCGGTCCGCTCGAGGACCCCTGGCACGAGGCCGAGGAGGACATGTGGCGCTGGACCGTCTCCCCGGAGAAGGCGCCGGATGTCTCCACCCTGGTGGAGATCGGCTTCGAGCACGGGGATCCGGTGACCCTGAACGGCATGCCGCTGACGCCGGCGCAGCTGCTGACCGAACTCAATCGGCTCGGTGGCGCGGCGGGTGTCGGGCGCCTGGATCTGGTCGAGAATCGCTACGTCGGCATGAAGTCGCGCGGCTGCTATGAAACCCCCGGTGGGACGATCCTGCTGAAGGCGCGGCGGGCGCTCGAGTCCTTGACCCTCGATCGCGAAGTCGCGCACCTGAAAGACGAGTTGATGCCACGCTACGCCAGCCTGATCTACAACGGCTATTGGTGGAGCCCGGAACGGCGCATGCTGCAGGCCGCGATCGACCAGACCCAGTCGGTGGTGAACGGCACCGTGCGCCTGCGTCTCTACAAGGGCAATGTGATCGTCGCCGGGCGCCGTTCCAAGTCCGACAGCCTGTTCGATAACACCATCGCGACCTTCGAGGACGACGCCGGCGCCTATGATCAGAAGGATGCGGCGGGCTTCATCAAGCTCAATGCCCTGCGGCTGCGTATCGCGGCCAGTCGTGATCGTTCGCAGGTCTGAGCGGAGTCAGCGCTCAGGCCAGTTCCCAGCCCAGTTCCCAGGCCGGTCCCCAGGCCGGTCCCCAGAGTTGTTGCTCCAGGGGTTGTTGTTTCACGACTGCCCGATCAGCGGCAGACGGATTTTCAGCGAGATGTGACCGCCCATGCCACGAGCCTTCTGTTTCTCCCGCGTGCTTGCCGCGGTTCTTCTCGCCGGGCTGGTCGGTTGTGCCACGGTGCCTTCGGAGGACCGGCATCCGGGCGATCCCCTGGAACGCTACAACCGGGCCGTCTTTGCGTTCAATGACGGCCTCGATCGCGCGATCCTGCGGCCGACGGCCGTGGCTTACCAGGAATTGCCGAGTCCGGTGCGCACCGGTGTGGGCAATTTCTTCGGCAACCTCGAGGATGTCCGCATCGCCTTCAATAACCTGCTGCAGGCCAAGTTCCACGACGCGGCCTCGGACGTCTCACGGGTGCTGTTCAATACCTCCTTCGGGGTCTTCGGCCTGATCGACGTCGCAAGCCCGATGGGGCTGACCAAAAACAACGAGGACTTCGGGCAAACCCTGGGGTACTGGGGTGTTCCCTCCGGTCCCTACCTGCAGATCCCGTTCCTCGGCCCCAGTACGGTGCGTGATGCTCCGGCCCTGTACGTCGATTTCCAAACCAATCCCCGCAATGAGGTGCTGGGCGAATGGAATGACGACTCCGGGCGATTCTGGTCCCTGCTGGTCCTGGATCTGGTGCAGACGCGTGCCGGCCTGTTGTCGACCGAGGCCGCGATCATGGCCCTGCACGAGGACCGGTACGTGGCGCTGCGCAATGCCTGGCTGCAGCGCCGTGAGTTCCTGGTGCGTGACGGTGCCGTCGTGGACGACGACGTCTGGCTGGATGAGCTCGAGATGCTGGAGGAACTCGAGGCGCTGGAACGCGAGGCCGTGGGCCCGTGAGCCTGGCCACGCTGGTTCCGATGCTGCAGATCCTGCGGCTGCGCAGCGGTCCGCAGGATCTGCCGGCGGACCGCGACGTGCTGATCTTCTGGATCGGCGCGTCGATGGTCTCCGGCATCCTGGTGGCCGCACCCCTGTACGGGTTCGTCGCCAGCCTCTTTCTGAGTGCGCTGGACCTGGCCGTGCTCTGGATCTTCGTGCTGGCGCTGCTGGGTCTGCAGGGCCGTAGCGGGCGCTGGCTGCAGACCTACACGGCGCTGGTCGGCGTCAGCGCGTTGCTCGGCCTGGTGATGGCGGGTCTGCTCTGGATCTCGCCACCGGATCCGGATCAGGAGCCGATGGCCACGCCGATCATGTTCGTCTACCTGGCCGTGGTGGTCTGGCTGTTGCTGGCCTTCGGGCATATCCTGCAGCAGTCTCTGAGCCTGGCCTTGCGCATCTTCGGCGTCGCCATTGCGCTGGGTTTCGTGTTGCTGTCCAGTCTGGTCACGCAGTTGGCGTTGGGGATCGCGACCCAGTGACCGCACCGATCCATATCCTCGGGATCGGCGGTACCTTCATGGGCGGCCTGGCGCAGTTGGCCGCTGCCGCCGGGGTTCCGGTGTCAGGCGTCGACGAGGCGCTGTACGCGCCGATGGACGGGCAGTTGCGCCAGGCCGGGATCGCCTATCGCGAGGGTTATGACCCAGTCGATCTGCCCGGCGATGCGCAGATCGTGATCGGCAACGTGATGCGGCGCGGGTTGCCGGTGGTGGAGGTGGTGCTGGATCGGGGGCTTGCCTATACCTCGGGTCCGCAATGGCTGGCCGAGCATATTTTGCACGGGCGGTGGGTGCTGGCGGTCGCCGGCACCCACGGCAAGACCACCACGGCCAGCATGCTGGCCTTCCTGCTGGAGGCCGCCGGGCTGGCGCCGGGTTTTTTGATCGGCGGCGTCCCCCGCGACTTCGGAGTCAGTGCCCGGCTCGGTACGGGGCCGTTCTTCGTGATCGAGGCCGACGAATACGATTGCGCCTTTTTCGACAAACGCGCGAAGTTCGTGCATTACCGCCCGCGAACGCTGGTGCTGAATAATCTGGAATACGACCATGCCGATATCTACCCGGATCTGGCGGCGATCGAGCGGCAATTTCACCATTTATTGCGCACGGTGCCCGGGCATGGGCAGATCCTGGTGAATGCCGAAAGCCCGGCGCTGGGACGGGTTCTGGGCCAGGGTTGCTGGACACCGACCGTCGCCTTCGGCACCGACCCGGTGGCCGACAAGGCCCTGGCACTGGCCGACCACATCACCGCCTTCCTCACCCAGTCGGCCGAGGAGATCTGCCCACCCGAGCAGGCCTGGCAGCACCTGGCCCAGATCGCCGCCCACCTCGACGTCCCCGCG
>PWGH01000271.1 GCA_003555285.1 Thioalkalivibrio sp. | reverse complement strand
CGACTCCGGCACCGATGTAACCGACGCCTTCCGCATGTATCTGCGCCCGTTGCTGGGCTCGGGCATGCCCGATGCCTATCGCCTGCGCCAGAACCTGGTGTCCAAGGTCCTGAACGGGAAGGAATGAGCTTGAACCCGATGCGACTGGGACGGTAATGCCCGCGGGGCCTTGAGGGCCTCGCTACCCGTGAACGCAACAAGCCCCCGCCGGAGGACTCTCCGGCGGGGGCTTGTTGCGTTTGGCGCGTGTTTGACGTGCAGTTTTGCCACGGAAGGCACGGAAACGCACTGAAGCGAGATTGAACCCCCCTTCATTTTCCGTGATGTCCGTGTCTTCCGTGGCTCGCCTTGTGATCCCGCGAGGTGGGCGCTGATCCCGCGCGAGGCGGGCGCCCTCCAGGAGGTCTAGCCGAGAGCCTTGAAGATCTGGTCGCGGATCTGCTCGACCGAACCCATGCCTGCGACCCGGACGTATTGGGGTGCGCCGGGCTCGCCGCTTTCGGCCCACTGGGAGTAGAAATTCACCAAGGGTTTGGTCTGGCTGTGGTAGACCTCGAGGCGCTTGCGCACGGTGGTCTCGTTGTCGTCATCGCGTTGAATCAGGTCATCGCCGGTCACGTCGTCCTTGCCCTCGGTCTTCGGCGGATTGAAGATCACGTGGTAGGTTCGGCCCGAGGCGGGGTGGACCCGGCGGCCGCTCATGCGCTTGATGATCTCCTCGTCGGGGACATCCACCTCCACCACATAATCGAGCTGCACGCCCTGGTCCTTCAGGGCCTCGGCCTGGGGAATGGTGCGCGGAAAGCCGTCGAACAGAAACCCGTTCGCGCAATCCGGTTGCTGCAGGCGTTCCTCGATCAGGCCGAGGATGATGTCGTCGGAGACCAGGCCGCCGGCATCCATGATCTTCTTGGCCTCGACGCCCATCGGGCTTCCGGCCTTGACCGCGGCACGCAGCATGTCGCCAGTGGAGATCTGCGGGATGTTGTATCGCTCGCAAATATACTGGGCCTGCGTGCCCTTGCCGGCGCCAGGGGCGCCCAACAGAATCAGTCGCATCGTTCTCTCCTTTGTGGGTGGATGACTATGTTATGGTCTTGGGCCAATGTTGCCCGTGCATTGCGGGCGGAAACAGTACAGGGTCTGCGGCAATGGGCACAAGATGCGCTGCGCGAATTGAGGCCCTTGCCGAGGTCTTTTCCCCACAGCGGAGCCCCGTCTAGCCATGGAAGCCGGTCCACGCGCCCTCACCACGCCCTTTCGTCCGATTCCGCTCGATATTCCGGAGGGCATGAAGCCCAACGAATTCTTCAACAGCACCGAGAATCTCGCCGATCTGGCACAGAACAACGGCTTGCTGGCCAATCCCGAGAACCTGCTCCTGTATCGCAAGGCGCTCGGGCACAGCAATGCCTTCGATGCCTCGATCCTCTACAACACCTCGAAGGTGATCCTGAATCCCTTGGGCCGGCCGGTCCGACGTACCCAGGTGCCCGATGCGGTGCGCCATGTATGGAACCGGATGAACGGCATCATCATCGGGTACATGCTCGAGCGCTATCCGGATCCGGCCGAGGCCCTGGTGCTTGCGGGCGAGGCGAGTCTGGACGCGACCTGGCCGCTGACCGCACCCGGCGTGCCGAGCATCCGCATGCTGCACAACCACTTCATCGTCTTCCCGATGCGCGATCTGCGCGCCGCGCCGCTGGCGGACGCCGACAACCCCAATCTGACCGACGGCGGGCAGCACAGCCTGTTCCAGGCGTACATGCGCGATGTCTACCGGCGCTTTTTCACCGAGGCGCTGGAGTTGCGCATCCTGAAGCCGGTGGCCGACGCCGAGGCTCGGTTCGACCTCACCGGTTATCCGCAGGGCTTGCCGAGCTGGGAGATTCAGGGGGGTGTCGAGGCGCTGCAGGATCTGCGGTTCTGGCGGGAATACGACGAGGTTCTGAAGGGCTTCCTGGACTTCTACCGCACCTTCTTTTCGCAGGTGTCGACGCGCAACGCGGCGATGCCGCCGAATGTGTATTTTCCCCGCCATGTGGAGGAGGTGCTGCTGTTCGACAACGATTTTTTGAAGACGGCGAAGAAGGTGCGCGACCGCTGCATTCGCGATGCCCGCTACGCCAACGCCATTCGCTGGCAGCCGGCCTTCAAGCAACTGATCTATCGCAACGATGACGGGCGTTTGCTCGTGACCATCAGTCAGAATTCCATCGGCAATGCGATCACCGAGTTGCTCGGGGTCGTGGTCAATCGGGTGCCGGATGCTGCGGCCTATGCCGAGCGCGAGCCGGCGCTGATCGAGCAGCTGTTGGAGGTTCGCCGGCGGCTGGTCGAGGCGGACCTCGGCGAGGGGATTGCCACCGACTACTGGCCGGCGGTCTAGCCCTGCCTGTCGGGCATGAGCGGCTCCTGCGGCGGCGGGAGGGCGCCCCATCCGGGCCACCCTCCCGCCGTCGGTATCAGGATACCGCCTGGTAGTAGAGGTTCTGCGGGTGATTCGACTGGGCGAAGAAGAACCAGCGCTCGGCGAGCAGGCCGAGGTATTGGATCACGAAGGCGGCGATCAGCAATGGCGTCGGATCCACGGTCATCAGCATCGCCACACCCAGCAGCACGACCGGGATCGCGAATACGCCGATCAGGAAGACCCACTTCACCGCGCGCAGCACGCCGGCGGACTGGTGGTGGAAGAATTCCCGGGTGTTGAAGGAGCCCCCCATCAGGCCCATCGAGATCTGCTTGATGGTCGGGTGCTTGACTCCGAGGGCCGTTTGCAGCGTCGATTTCGGCTTCAGGCGGGCGTTGCGCAGCAGCGAAGCGACCCGGCCGACCAAGCCCAGCAGCGTCAGCACGATCGCGGTGATGCCGAGAAAGTGCACCAGGTTCACGCCGCTCCAGCCGGCGTAGGCCGTGGCGAGGGTGAACCCAGAGGCCGCTCCGAGCAGGGTGTAGTTCACCACGGTCAGCGGCGAGTGCCATTCCTGCAGGAACTTCACCGCCGCGTAGATCATCGCGGTGCTGACGAACAGTGCCAGTGCGAGCACGGTGCCGAGGATACCGAGGATACCCGAGAGCGTCATGGCCTGGTCGCCGGGCAGCATGCCCAAAGCGGGGTTGACGCCGGTCCAGTGCACCAGCCCGTATAGGGCCACGATCCCGAGGAAGGCCGGCAGCACGATTACCTCGCGCGACAGCCAGGAGGTGCGCCACTTCGTGGCGGTGCGCCAGGCCCGTTCCGGACGCCCGAGATGGAAGAAGGAGGCGAAAAGGCCCAGGCCGAGCAGGACCAGCGCCGCGGCGCTGCCGAGGGCATAGAACGCGCCGTCCTGGGCCGGGAGCAGGCCGAGGCCGGCGGAGGCCTCGATCGAGAACAGGGCCAGGAACAGGCCCTGGCCGGCCCCGATCAGGGTGGTGAGGAAGATCACAGAGAAGGCAGGATGCATGAGGGATTCGTCCGTGGTTACCAGCTGGTGACGTCGTCGAGGGCCGGCTCGTCCCGGTTGGGCTTGGGCAGCTGGCTGTCGATCTTGAGCGGATTGTCGGCGCGTTCGAGTTCATCGTCGCGGATGGTGATCTTGGTCTTGCGCCGGGGCAGGTAGTGATTCGCGGGCTTGGTGCCCCATTCGGGCATCAACTGGTAGCCGCCGGACTCGCGAATGGCCTGGGACACCACCGAGTTCGGGTCGTGGATGTCGCCGTAGAGTCGCGCGTTGGTGGGACAGGCGCGCACGCAGGCCGGCTTGCGGTCCCATTCCGGCAGGTTCTGGTCGTAGATGCGG
>PWGH01000251.1 GCA_003555285.1 Thioalkalivibrio sp. | reverse complement strand
GGCGATCAAGGCATCCTGCGTTACCGCGGCATCCCGATCGAGCAGTTCGTCGAAAGCCCCACCTTCATCGAGGTGGCCCTGTTGCTGATCTACGGCCAGCTGCCGACCGAGGCGGAATACGAGGCCTTTTCCGAGGATCTGACGCGCTTTGCCAACCTTGATGAGGCGATGAAACTCCACTTCGAGGGCTTTCCGCGTTCCGCGCCGCCGATGGCGATTCTCTCGGCCATGCTCAACGGCCTGTCCTGCTTCCATCCGGAGTTGCACGAGCTCGAGGACGAGCGCGAACTCGGGCATGCGGCCGCGCGCCTGCTCAGCAAGATCCGCACCATCGCGGCCTATGCCTATCGCCACTCCTGCGGTCTGCCCTACATCTACCCGGATCCGGCATTGCGTTATGTGCCCAACCTGCTGCACATGATGTTTTCGCAGCCCTACCACCAGTTTGTCTGCCCGGACCTGGTGCGGCGGGCGCTGAATCTGGTGTTCATCCTGCACGCCGATCACGAGCAGAACTGTTCGACGTCCACGGTGCGCATGGTCGGCTCGAGCGGCGCGAATCTCTTCGCCTCCTGTGCAGCCGGGGTCTGCGCGCTGTGGGGGCCGCTGCATGGCGGGGCGAATGTGGCGGTGGTCCGGATGCTGGAGCAGATCCACAAGGGCGATGTCACGCCCGAGGACTACGTGAAGCTGGCGAAGAACAAGGACAGCAAGGTCCGACTGATGGGCTTCGGGCATCGGGTCTACAAGAATTTCGATCCGCGCGCCCAGATGCTCCAGAAGATGGCAGACGAGTTGGTTTCCCAACTCGGCCACAGCGATCCGTTGCTCGACATCGCCCGCCGACTGGAGGCGATCGCCCTTTCCGATCCCTATTTCGTCGAGCGCAAGCTCTACCCCAACGTGGACTTCTACAGCGGCATCATCCTGCGCGCCATTGGCATCCCCACCAACATGTTCACGGTGATGTTTGCCATCGGCCGCCTGCCGGGCTGGATCGCCCACTGGTGGGAGCAGAGCCAGGCCCCGGGTGGCCGCATCGCGCGACCCCGGCAGATCTATACCGGCAACCGGCTCGCCCCGTACATTCCCATCGAGGAGCGCGGGTCTTCGGATACGCGTGCGTAGGGCTGGTGGGCCTGCTGCGCTTGGCCGACCCTACAGTGGGGGCGCCGCGCTCGGTCCCACATGGGCCTCTAGGTAAGCGCTGAATAAAGCCATCCAGGCTTTCTCAGCGCACGCTGCGCGGCAAATGCGATTTGACGCTGGCTTCAGAATCAATCACCTACGGTGGTCGATTCTGGTGGCACGTCCTTGTGCCGCAGGGAAACGCCGATAAAGCAGCGTTTCCCTAGAGGGCTGCGGATCTCGGCGTCCGGACCGTCCGGGATGGACGTCTTTCCTGTTCCTGGCTGCGGATCTGCAACACCAGGTTCAGGTCTGCAATGCGTTTTTCCAGCGCCACGAACTCCTCGGCCTGAGATTTCTCCTGTTCCTTGAGTTCCGCGCTGTGTTTTTTCAACAACGCATTGCGTTGCGCCCGATGCTCCTTTCCAAGTTCATCACGCTCGTTGCGTACCCGTTGCAGGGCCTTCATGGCATTTTCGCGTGCCGCCCTGCGTTCGGCAGCCTGTCGCTCACGTGCGGCCTCGTACAATTCTTCGGCCGTCATATTCGCGATAATTTGATTCGACATCGTGTTCTACTCTCTACTCATGTGAAGTGAAACGATTGCTAAATCCCGGTAAAACCGGAGTGATCGATATCCCTTCGCTTGTCGTGCTCCTTCGGATTGCTATTCTATCGAACTTTGGAAGCCCTGCGCCATTCCATACCGCACTCGCCCGGCTGCCGAGTGCTTTGGGCTCAACCGCGTGGGTGTGCTGCGGTTGGTGGGTGCCGAAGTGCGATGGATACGTAATTATGGCGCATGCGATTGCCTGTGTGCCAGAGACAAGTGAACCCGAAGGGTATAATGCTGACCTGATGAGCACCAAAGCGTTGGCGGTGGTCCGATTGGCGCGTAGGAGGCTGGTCTCTGGGCAACGGGTTTTTCCGGCGTAAGGGCGTCGCCGAGAACGCTCCCTCCTACAGTGATACTCAGGATGCGTGATTCTACCCATGATCCGGTCCGCTTCGAACGGATACGCTGGACCATCTACAGCGTACTGATCGCCGCCTACATGCTGGCGTTCTTTCACCGCTTCGCCCCGGCAATGGTCACCTCGGAGATGACCCAGGCCTTCGGCATCACCGCGGCCGCGCTGGGTTCGTTGGCGGCGATGTACTTTTACATCTACACCGCGATGCAGATCCCGGCCGGTGTGCTTGCCGATACCCTCGGTTCGCGCTTCTCGGTGACCGTCGGCAACCTGGTGGCGGGTGCCGGTTCGGTGCTGTTCGGCCTCGCCGAGAGCTTCGCGGCCGCGAGTACCGGGCGCTTTCTGGTCGGGCTTGGCGTCTCCGTGGTGTTCGTGGGCTTGATGAAGAGCAACACGGTGTGGTTCAGCGAGCGCCGTTACGGCACGGTGAGCGGGCTGACCTTGCTGCTGGGCAATCTGGGGGCGATCGCGGCCACCGGACCGCTCGCGCTGATGCTGCTGCACGTGGACTGGCGCACGCTCTTCGTCGCCCTGGGGCTGATCGCGATGGGCTTGGGGCTGTTGTCCTGGTGGCTGGTGCGCGATCGGCCGGAGCAGCTCGGCTTCCCCTCGATGCGGGAGATGGAGGGGCATCCGGCCCATGCGCCGCGCACACGGCACTGGATCCTCGACCTGCGGGCGATCCTGGCGAACCGGCGTCTGTGGCCGGGCTTTGTGTACGACTTCGGTATTGCCGGCAGCCTGTTCGGGATGCTCGGCCTGTGGGCGGTGCCGATGCTGCGCGACGTGCACGGCCTCACGCGGGGCGAGGCCTCGGTGTACACGACGCTGGGCACGGTGGCCTTTGCCGTCGCGTGCCTTGGGGCGGGCATGCTGTCCGATCGGCTGCAGCGGCGGCGCTCGGTGCTGCGTGCCGGTGCGCTGATCTATCTCGCGGTGTGCCTGGCCCTGCTGTTTCTGCCCTGGACTCCGGGGCCGGGCGCGCTGGTGCTGTTCGGCCTGCTGGGGTTGGGCGGTGGCTGTTTCGTTGTGGCCTACGCGCAAGCGAAAGAGGTGGCGGATCCGGCGCTTTCGGGCATGGCCATTGCCTTGGTGAATACCGGGCTCTTTCTGGGTACCGCCCTGTTTCAGCCGCTGTTCGGCTGGGCCATGGATAGCGGCTGGGACGGCCATCTGGTGGCGGGCGTCCCGGTCTACACACTGGAGGATTACCGCCGCGGGCTCTGGCTGTTGGTCGGCTTCGCGGCACTGGCGGTGCTGGCCTCCCGATTCCTCGTCGAGACGCAGGGTCGCAATCTCAGCCTGGAAGCCCGCGTGCGTTGATCCGTATCTACGCGCTGCGGGCGTGCGGCGCCACAGCCGGGCTGCGCGGACCGACGCGGTCGGTGATGGTCGGCGGTGCTTTCCCTGTGGGGCATCGCGGCTTATTGTGGAACGCTTGCGGTCTATCGCCGCGGGCATCGTCAAGGCACTGGAAGCATGAAGATTTTGATTGTGGACGATCACCCCGTGATGCGGTACGGGGTGCACCTGTTGATTCAGCAACACTGGCCCGAGGCCGAGATTGGTGAAGCGGATTGCCTGGCGCAGGCGCTGGCCCGCGTCCGGGAAGGCCCCTGGGATGTCGCCGTATTGGATCTGTCGATGCCCGATGCGTCCGGGATGGAGGGGCTGGTGCAGCTGCGCCGGGCCGCGCCCGCGGTTCCCGTGCTGGTCTGGAGCATGCACGACGAGACCGCGTTTGCGCAGCATGCGCTGCAATTGGGTGCGGCGGGCTATCTGACCAAGGAGCATGGGTCGGGCGAGCTGGTCGCGGCCATTGAGCAGGTGCTCAAGGGCGGTCGGTATATCAGTGCTCGCCTGGCCGAGCGCCTGGCGGGCCTGCTGGCGGGGGAGGTGGCTACGGGCCTGCCCCACGCGGCGCTGTCGCCGCAGGAGTATCGGGTGTTGCTGTTGATCGCGGAGGGCCGTGGCGCCAGTGAGGTGGCCGAGCGAATGCACCTGTCCGTGAAGACCATCGGGACCTACCGCTCCCGGATCATCGAAAAGACCGGTCTGAAGAGCACCGCCGAGATGGCCCGTTACTGCGAGCAACAGGGCCTGCTTGGCGCCGGCTGACGCCCTGTGCCGATGACCCCTCGGCTGATGCCTCCCGGCTGTTGCCTCCCGACTGTTGCCTCCCAGGCCGACCGCTCCTGTAGGGGTTTCACCGACTCCCGGATCAGGCGTTCCCCTACAGATGAATCCGCTGGCCGCTGATGCCGGTTTGGTCCGATGGGTGTCACCATGAAGCTGTTAAAAGGTCGCCGAGGGGCTCGCCTCCTACGCGGGCGCCGACAGGGATTCGTGATCATCAGGTTGAGGATGGGATATGAACGAGACATTGCAGGACCGCACGGCGCTCGCCGGTGAGGGCAGCCGCGAATACCTGACCTTTACCTTGGGTGACGAGGAATATGGGATCGACATCCTGAATGTGCAGGAGATCCGCGGGTACGACGCGGTGACCAAGATCGCCAATTCGCCCGATTTCATCAAGGGGGTGATCAACCTGCGCGGCATCATCGTCCCGGTGATCGACATGCGTCTGAAGTTTCAGCTGGGCGCCGTCGAATACAACCAGTTCACGGTAGTGATCATCCTCAACATCACGGGGCGGGTCATTGGCATGGTGGTGGACGGCGTCTCCGATGTGGTCGCCTTGCAGGGCGAGCAGATTCGATCGGCACCGCAATTCGGGGCCGTGCTGGAAACCGACTACATCGACGGGATGGCCACGCTGGAGGATCGCATGGTGATCCTGGTGGACATCGAGAAACTGATGAGCAGCAGTGAGATGGGCCTGATGGACCAGATTCGGGCGGAAGCACCTTAAAACCACTCCTTATTTCCTTGCGAGGGTATGTGTCATGCGCTGGTTTGATGATTTATCGGCAGGTATCAAGATCGCCCTTCTCGGCGGGGTGTTGCTTCTGGCCTTGGGCTACGCCAGTTTCGAGGCCTATACCGGATTCTCCAATGGGTCCGCGTACGCGCAGCAGGTGCGGGATAACCGCTTGCCCTCGATTCAGGCGCTGTCGGCACTGAATACCGAGCGCATGTCGATTCGGGCCCAGACCATCGATGTGTTGACCCAGGACGGCACGGGGCGGGATCGCAGCGGTTTGCAGTCCATCGCCGAGCAACGGGCGCGTTCCTGGCAGGCCATCGATGAGGGTTGGGCGCAGATCGCCGGCATTCCTCGGATGACCGATGCCGGCCAGCAGCTGTTCGATCGGCTGACCCAGGAATACCGGGCCTGGCGCGAGGTCTATGTGCAGCTGGACGGTCTGATCGCTCGGATGATCGAGAGCCGGACGCCGGCGCAGTACGAGCGCCTGTTGGACGAGTATCGCGGCACGATCTCGCAGATGGTGCCGATCTCCAATGTGATGGGCGCGACCTTCGAGGAGCTGGTGGCCGGGAACATGATGCGGGCTTCGGCGCAGGCCGATGCGGCGGTGGCCGAGGCGACCACGGAGATCCGTAACCTCAGCTGGGCGATCTCCATCGCGGTATTGCTGGGGCTGAGCCTCGCGGTGTTGACCTTCCGGAGCATGGTCCGCCCGCTGCGAGCGCTGCTGGAGCACTTCAAGGCGATCGGTGGCGGTTCCTACGATCAGCTCATTCAGGACGATCGCAAGGACGAGGTGGGCCGGGCACTGGCGTCGCTGTCCACGATGCAGGCCAAGCTGAAGGCGGACATCACCGAGACCCGGCGGGTGGCCGCCGAGAATCTCCGGATTCGCTATGCGCTGGACAGTGTCTCCTCCAATGTGATGGTCGCCGATCCGGATGCCCAGATCATCTATGCCAACGACGCCGTGATCGGCATGTTCCGCAAGGCGGCCAATGCGATGCGCAAGGCGCTGCCCGGCTTCGATCCGGAGCGGGTGCGCGGGGGTAACGTCGATCTGTTCAATCTGGACAAGCTGCGCCAGACCCTGGAGGCGATGCGCACCACCTTCGAGTCCGAGAACGCCATTGGCGGGCGCACGTTCAAGCTGGTGGCCAACCCGATCCTGGGTAGCGAAGGGGATCGCGTCGGCACGGTGATCGAATGGACCGACCGTACGGCCGAACTCAAGGTCGAGCAGGAGGTGACCGATCTGGTCGAGGGCGCGATCAAGGGCGACTTCACCCAGCGCATCACCACCGAGGAGCTTGACGGCTTCTTCGAGCGCCTGGGCCTGGGGGTGAACCGGCTGATGGAGCGCACCGCCGCGGGTCTGTCCGAGGTGGCCAAGGTGCTCAACGCCGTGGCCCAGGGGGATCTGACCCAGCAGGTGAAAGGCGCCTACGAAGGCACCTTCGGTGAACTCAAGGACGACACCAACCATACGGTCGAGCAGTTGCAGAACCTGATCGGCCAGATCACCGAGGCGGTGGAAGCGATCAACACCGGTGCTGGGGAGATCGCGACGGGCAATGCCGATCTCTCCCAGCGCACCGAGGAACAGGCGTCGAGTCTGGAGGAGACCGCTTCGAGCATGGAGGAGCTGACCTCGACGGTGAAGCAGACCGCGGACAACGCGCGTCAGGCCGATCGGCTGTCCAGCGAGGCCCAGGAGGTAGCCGTGCGCGGTGGCGACAAGACGCGTCAGGCGATGGTGTCGATGAAGGCGATCACCGAAAGCGCGGGCAAGATCGGCGAGATCATCACGGTGATCGACGGTATTGCCTTTCAAACCAACATACTTGCGCTGAATGCCGCGGTCGAGGCGGCTCGTGCCGGAGAGCAGGGGCGGGGCTTTGCGGTGGTCGCGGCCGAGGTGCGCAACCTCGCTCAACGTTCGGCTTCCGCCGCCAAGGAAATCAAGACCCTGATCGCCGAGGATCAGCGCACCATCGATGCCGGCAGTACGCAGGTGATGGAGGCCGGCAAGACCATGGAGGAAATCGTCGCCCAGGTGAAACGGGTTTCCGATCTGATCGGCGAGATCGCGGCGGCCTCGGACGAACAGAGTGCCGGGATCGAGCAGGTGAACACCGCGATCACCCAGATGGACGAGGTCACGCAACAGAACGCCTCGCTGGTCGAGGAAGCCGCGGCGGCCGCCGAGTCCCTGGAGGAGCAGTCGCAGGGCCTGACCCGCGCCGTCAGTGTGTTCAAGACGGACGGCCAGGCCACGGCCACCCGCGCAGCAGCGCCCGTTCGCTCCACGTCGCCCCGTCCCGGCAATGCGGCTGCTCGAATCAGCGTCGAGAAGAAGGCGGCCCCGCGCATCGCCAAGAAGACCGGAACCGGTGGCGATCAGGAGTGGGAGGAGTTCTAGGGGTCGCCCACGAGTCACGGTGCGCCACAGGGATGTGGCGTCATTCACCCGCACCCGCCGCGGCCTCGGCATCGGCGATCGCTGCGTCCAGCAGCCGCAATTCGGTGTCGAGTTGATCACACAGGAGTTCGAGTTCCCCAGGCTCAGCCCGCTCCCCGGGCGCGGGTTCGGAGTGCGCGCCGGCCTCCAGTGCCTTGGCCGTTGCCGCCAGATGATAAGCCCCGAGCGTGGCGGCGGCCCCCTTCAGCGCGTGAGCACGCTGGCGTATCGCCACCCGGTCGCCTTGCGCCACGTACGCGCGCAACTGTTTCGGGTCCTCGGCGTGGTAGCGCAGGAACGCATGCACCATTCGCAGGTAACCGACGCGATCGCCCCGACAGGCCGCAAGACCCTTGTGGGTGTTCAGCCCCGCGATGACCAGGCCGTGCTGCAGGTTCTGGCCCGTGGCCATTTCGCCCGGTAGCTCCCCGTCCCCTGGGGCGCTGATCACTGTGGTGCTATCCCCTGCGGAGTTGTCCTGTATGACGCTGAACTGTGAACCTGCGCCTTGTAGACCTTCGCGCGGCCCGGCGGCGCCGGCGCCGGGCCGCGCGGAAAGCCATCGGAGCAGGGTGTGGTAGAGCAAGTCGGGTTCGACCGGCTTCGCAATAAAGTCGTTCATCCCCGCGGCCAGCGCGCTGTTCCGGTCCTCCGCGAACACGTTGGCGGTCATCGCCAGGATCGGCACTGCCTCCCGCCCCGGCAGGGCTCGGATCTGCCGGGTGGCGGTCAGGCCGTCCATCACCGGCATCTGGATGTCCATCAGGATCAGGGCGTAGTCTCGCGTGCCGGCCATGCGTACGGCCGCACGACCGTCGACGGCACTGTCCACCGCCAGACCGACACCATGAAGCAGTTCCAGGGCAATCTCCCGGTTGATGGGGTGATCCTCCACCAGCAGCACAGGGGTGCCGGTATAGGCGCGCAAGTCGGTCAGGTCGTCGAGGCGGTTGCCGATCGGTTCCCGATGGGATGAGAACCCCTTGGTGGGCCGGCCCCGCCCGTGGGTGAGTTGGACCTCGAACCAGAAGCGACTGCCTTGGCCCGGCGTGCTCTGGGCGCCCACGCGGCCGCCCATCAGTTCCGCGAGCCTGCGGGTGACCGCGAGGCCCAGACCGGTGCCACCGTGTTGGCGGGTGATCGAGGCATCCGCCTGTTCGAAGGCCTGGAACAGGTGGCTCAGCCGATCGGCGGCGATGCCCACGCCGGAATCCTCCACCTCGAAGCGCACGCACAGCCCGTCGGGTGTTTCCGCCACCAGCGATGTGCGCAGAACGATCGTGCCCTGGTCGGTGAACTTCACGGCGTTTCCGGCCAGGTTCAGCAGGGCTTGGCGCAGGCGAGTGGGATCGCCGCGCAGCCACAGCGGCACGCCACGGCTGTCGATCTCCAGCCGGAGGCCCTTGGTGCGGGCCGATTCGGAGATCAGGGAACGCACATGATCGAGTACGGCGGACAGGTGGAAATCGCAATGCTCGAGCTGCAGCTTGCCCGCCTCGATCTTCGAGAGGTCGAGAATGTCACTGATGATCGACAGCAGGTGTTGGGCGGCGGCATCGACCTTGTCCAGCTTGTTCTTTTGCAGCGGCTCGGTCGCGCTGCTGCGCAACAGGTGCACCAGGCCGACGATGGCGTTCAGCGGCGTGCGGATTTCATGGCTCATATTGGCCAGAAAGGCGCTCTTGGCCTCATTGGCGGCCTCGGCCTGCGCGCGCGCCTCGTCCAATTGAATGGTGCGTTCCGCGATCAGGATCTCCAGATGGTGGCGGTGGCGATCCAGTTCTTCGCCCATACGCTTTTTCTCGGTGATGTCCTCCTTCACCGCCACGTACTGCGTGACCCTGCCGTCGGTTTGGCGCAGCGGTGCGATATGCCCGAATTCCACATAGTCCGTGCCGTCCTTGCGCCGGTTGAAGAACTCCCCCTTCCAGGTTTGTCCCTGGCTCAGGCACGCCCACATCGCCCGATAATTGCCGGGCGGCGTGTGGCCGGACTGGAGCATGCGCGGGTTCTGGCCCAGCAGCTCCTCGGACGAATAGCCGGTGGTGCGCAGAAAGGCCTCGTTCACATACTGGATACGGGCGTCGAGATCGGTGATGACGATGCTGTCCGGGCTCTGTTCCAGGGCCAGCGAGAGTTGTCGCAGCCGGGCCTCGCTCCGGCGGCTCTGGACGATGTTCCAGATGCTGTTGGAGATCAATTGCAGGGTTTCGATATCCCGGTCGTCGTAGTCGGTATTCTTGTTGCCGACTCCGGTCAGCATCACCACCTTTCCGTGTTCGATCACCGGAACCGACATCAGGCGCTGCAGTTCCGAGTGCCCGTCGGGCAGCCCGTGCCGCCCCGGATGGCGGGCATACGCATTGACGACCACGGGTTCGCGGTGGTGCAGGGCATCGGCCCAGATGCCGGCCTCGCTCACCGGATAGTGGCTCTCAAAGGCCGCGGTGCAGTAGTGCGCCAGCGTGCGGCGCGACCAGGTGACCAATTCGAGGGTGTTCTGGTCTTCGTGCACGAAATGAATGAAGGCGATATGACTGCCGGTAAGGTCCTCGGCCAGTTCCTGCCCGCGTTGCATGAACGTGGCCTCGTCCATGGTTTCGGCGGCCCGTGGCAACTCCAACAGGGCCTCCGCGCGACGGGTCAGCATCGCCAGCGCCGCCTGGCTGTGCCGGCGTTCGGCCGTTCGCAGCTCGGAAATGTCGCGAACAAACAGCAGCGTGCCATCGCGCTCCCGGTAGTGCGTTGGTTGCGCCGAGACCTCCACCGGGAAGCGGCTACCATCCTGGCGTTGGTGCAGGGTCTCCAGAACCAGCCCCGGATCAGCTCCGGCCTTCGTGCCTGGCCGATTCGTATGCACCCACAGTCGTTCGATATCAGCCAGCGTGTCGGGCGCATGAAGGTCCTGAAGGTGCATGGTCAGCAGGGCCGCCCGGTCCCATCCGTAGGCGGTGACGGCCGCCTGGTTTACCTGCAAGATCTGTCCGTCGCTGTCGATGGCCAGCACCAGGTCGCGGGCGTTCTCGAGCAGTGCTGCATAGCGCTCGGCGACGGCCAGTCGTTGTTCGCGTTCGCGGTCGATCGCCTGTTGCAGGTCGAGCCTTTCCTGTTGTTCGCGATGCCGCAGCGCGGCCCAGGCGAGTTGTCGCCGCTGATTCCACAGATGCCCGGTGGCGATGATCATCAGAATCAGCAGCAGGCCGACCAAGGCGACGCCGGCGATATCCATGTGCAGGGGCTGGTGCACCTCGCTCTGGTCCATCTTGGCGACCACCCACCAGTCGGTGCTGGGCACGGCGGCCACCACGGCCAGCACCGGGATGCCTCGGTAATCGGTGCCGCGCAGCACATCCCCGGTCTGGGTTCGGCCGGCGGCGAGCGCGGTAGCCACATCGTTCCGGACGCCGAAGGGGGGGAATGTGCTGCCGGCCGCCCCGGAGCCCAATCGCAGCTGATTGAGCAGAGCGACCGCCTGCGCGTCTGCCCGCATCAGCAGGATCTCTCCGGTCTGACTCGTGTGGGCCCAATCCTGCAGGAACGAAAACAACAGGTTGCTCTCGTCCAGGCGCATCACCAACACCAGACCGGATAGCTCTGCGGTGGGCAGGAAGGGTGCCACCATGTCGAAATGAAGGTGTCCGCCCTGTGGGTCCGGAACCTGATAGACGTTGGTGAACTGGACCTCGCCGTGGAGCAAGGCCCGTTCCTTGGCCAGCGTCAATTCCGGGACGAGTTGCTGATGATCGCCAACCCCGACGACGACGGAGCCGTGTTCATCGACCACGAACACCGATTCGTAATCCATGACCTGCCGCAGGGATTCCAGCCGGGCGACGACCCGCGTACGGTGCTCCGCGAGGCCGCTGTCCCGCCATTGGCGCAAGGCCTCGTTCAGCGGATCGGTCCGCCGGAGCAATTCGCCATCGCGCCGGCGTTCATCCAACCAGTTTTCGATCTGAACCGCCTTCAGGGACGCGATGGTCTGCAGGTTCTCGATCGCATGTTCTTCGTACGTCTCGATGTGGGCCCTGATCGCAAAGGTCCCACCCAAGGCCAACAGCAAGACCAGGACCGCGAGTGATCCGATGAATCCGCGGCCTCGGATCGGCATCAGGTTCGCATCCCCACTGCGGGAAAGACGTCGCAGCAGCAGATACAGCGCCAGTGTGGTGACCGCCACGAAACCCACACCCTTCAGCGCACTGGCGATGGTCAGCGCGCGGGCATCCATCACGGTATGGGTCAAGAGCAGGTCCGAGGCGATGATCCAGATCGTGGCGAGGAGTGCATAGCCCAGCGCAATAAACAACGCGGTGGATCGGCGCGGGAGGTCGGCCTGGGCCGGCGGGGTGGATGCCGTGTTCCTGCTCATGCGCTTGGAAAATCCTATCCGGGTGCGGCCGCTCACAGGCGCTCGGCAGGATCCAGAGGATCGGCCCTCGGCGCGTCCGGGTCATTCTAGCGCAGATGGATATCGGAACCGCCGTCGTTGGTGGTGTGCCTTCAGAGGTCGCCGCGCCGCACCGCAACATCGCGCATCGCCCGGATGTCCGGAACGTGACCGCCTTCATGACAGCCGATGCAGTAGGGCGCGGCCGCCATGTATTGGGCATGGCGCTCCATGTAGACCGGCCGTCGTTCAGCGATTAGCTCGCTCATGTGGCAATCCATGCAGTTGGCCATGGTCGCGTCCGGATAGCTGGGGAGGGGATCTGTATGCGGGTCGACCTGCCCGGTGAACACCAGAAACATCTTACGCGCCCCTTGGGTCTTGTCGCGAACGAAGCCCTTACCATGACAGTTCATGCACGTGACATCGTGGTGGACGCCATGATCCCAGGAGGTCTTCTCGTAAGCATGACAGGAACTGCAAAAGGCGTTTGAGGTGGTCATTTGAAGCGCGGCCGTTCCACCTGCAGTCACGAGGATCAGCACGACGGTCACGATGACGATGATCCAGATCTTGGTCATGTCCGCTGCTCCCGTATGAACGTTGAGGACGGCGGTGGCGGGCATCGGACACACCCACGGTTGTCTACACCCCGTGGGTCTATCAATACCCTCTGTCTATCAATACCTTGGGGCTGTCAACGCACTCGTTCGGTGCCGTCCCAGATCATTTCGGCCTCAGGCAGCAAGGGAAGGTATTGCAACCAGAGATGGGAATTCAGGTGCTCTTGGCTCTGCTGAAGCCTGCGGCTATGTTCGCGAATCGGCGGCACGAGGTCATGGATGGGAACATCCATGGATTCGGCAATCGCATAGTCGGTGGAGCGGATCGCCAACTGCACGGCCTGGTCACTGAATTGCTGTGAAGAGGCAAGCGTATCCAGCGCCTTGACCGGGTTGTGTGCGCCCGCGCTGTTTTCCGCAGATACGTAATCCCAGAACCACTGGCCCTTGCGGATCAATTCGCGGGCCTCTTCGAGCAGGGGCTCCGCCGCGCCGCCGTGTTCCATGGCCTGGCGCACCGCCTCGTGTGCCCGGACCGACTTCTCCTGCGCGATCAGGAGCTGATTCCACACCCGTTCCTGGTTGTACTCGATCCGCTCGCGCAACTCGGTTGGCGAGCGGTCCTGGTGGCAGCCCAGGCAGGCATCTCGAATCATCCGGTCGGTCTTCAGCGGCGAGGTCATGTGATGGGAACTGATGCGCAGCGGCCCTTCGGTGACCCGAGGCATATGGCAGTCCGCACAACTCACGCCGGCCTGGGCATGCACACTGTCGTGGAACATCTCGTATTCGGGGTGCTGAACCTTGATCATCGGGGCCTGGGAAACCGCATGCACCCAGTCGACGAAGGGGCCTGCGAAGCCGTCGGGGTCGGGGTTTCCATCGGCCTTGAAGCGGTACATGTCCTCGGCATTCAGGCCCTCATCCCAGGGGAAATGGGGTTTCGCGGCCACGCCATGCTGGGCGGTCTGGAAGTAGTACTCCACATGGCATTGCGCGCAGACCAGGGAGCGCATCTCGTTGTGCGAGGCGGTGCGCCAGTCCCGACCCTGCCGCTTCAGGGCCTCGTCGAGGGGAACACTGTGGATAACCAGGCGCATCTGGCGTTCCGGGTCGTGGCAATTGGTGCAGCCGACCGTGTGACGCTGGGGGTCGTGCATCTTCCGAAAGTCATGAAAGTTCATCGACCAGAAGGCATCCCCGTATTCCTCGAGCAACTGCGGCACCGTGTTCGTCT
This sequence comes from Thioalkalivibrio sp., assembly GCA_003555285.1. Next base: position 2,574 of record PWGH01000251.1, on the reverse strand, counting down.
TGCAATTCCAGCAGGTGGCCGGCAACCCGGCTGCTTCGCTGTAGCGATCGATCCGGTCGATATGGACCAGGTCCTCGATGGCGTAGACATGACCACGTGCACGGTCGTATTCAAAGCTGAAGGGATACCCCAGCCAAAGGTTCTTCAGGTAGGGCTGCGCATGCTTGTAGCCCTTGGGCAGCGGATTGAAGTTGTCGTGCTTGCGATGCGGTACGGAGCCCCCGTACTCGGTCATCTGGGTGTCGTCGTAATTCTTCTGATAGGACTCGTATTGCGGCAGGTGTTCGAAGGCCGCATTCCCTGGGCCCAGATCCAGTACCTCGTCGGCGGTTACCGATGCGGCGGTGCCGATGAACAGGAGACCTGCGGCAAGAATCGCGATCGCGTGCATGATGGCTCCTGGTGGTCGTGACCGGCGTGACCGGGAGAGGACCCCTTTTCCTCTCGCCTCTCGGAGAAGCATCCTCGCTGGAAGTGGACCATCCTTCGTGCCCCGGATGAAACGGCGGAAAATACGCCATGCGCGTCGATCCTGGCCCATCGGCCATGCGCAGGTGGGCGGTGGCCCGGGCCTTCGATCGGGCATCGATGAGGGTTGGCCGGTCGCACGCGCCGTGTTGCCGGCATGCATTCTGGGCAAGGATACCCATTGTCGTGGATTGCGCTTCCCGGTCAGCATGAACGGCAGTGCCGAAAGACCTCGACGCTGACGCTGCCGATGCCGAACCTCCCACGCGAGATCAGGGCGATGCCATGCCGGTGGATCTACCCGCAAGGACCCGATACGCGCTGACGTCCAGCCGGCCGCGCTACGCGGTGGTCGTTGTGTATACCCTGGTGGCGCTGGCCTATGTCGTCTGGCGTGCGGGCACCCTGAACCCCGACGCCCCGATCTTCTCGGCCCTGGTCTTTGGTGCGGAACTGTTTGGCATCGTGACCATGTTTTTGCTGCTGCTGATCACTTGGCGTCTGCCCAACCGCAGGGCACCGCCCCCGCCGCATGGGCTGACCGTGGATGTGTTCGTTACGACGTACAACGAACCGGTGGACGTGGTCCGCCGCACCTTGCTGGCTGCCGTCGGCATGGACCATGCCCACCAGACCTGGTTGCTGGACGACGGCAACCGACCGCAGATGCAGGCCCTGGCCGAGCGTCTGGGTTGCCGCTATCTGGCGCGCGCAGACCGGACACACGCGAAGGCCGGTAACCTGAATCATGGGTTGGCGCACAGCAAAGGCGATATCGTCGTCCTCTTCGATGCCGATCACGCGCCGCACAGCCGCTTTCTGGTCGAGACCCTGGGTTACTTCCGGGACGAGGCCGTCGCCTTCGTGCAAACGCCGCAGGAATTTTACAACCTCGATTCCTATCAGCATCGGCTTACCGGGAAGAAGAAGCACTTGTGGACCGAGCAGTCCCTGTTCTTCAATGTGATCCAGCGGGGCAAGGACTATTGGAATGCGGCTTTTTTCTGCGGTAGTTGCGCCTTGTTGCGGCGCCGCGCGCTGCAGGATATCTGCGGCTTTGCCACCGGATCCGTGACCGAGGATCTGCATACCTCATTGCGTCTGCACGAGAAGGGCTACAACTCGGTGTACCATCCGCATCCCCTGGCCTATGGCATCGCGGTGCTCGATGCCGGTGAATACATGCAGCAACGGTTGCGTTGGGGCCAAGGCGCGATGCAGGTCTGGCGGCGGGAGCGCGTGCTGAGCAACCGCAAGCTCACCCTGCCGCAGCGCCTGAACTATTTCTCCAGCATCATCACCTATTTCGAGGGCTGGCAGCGGGCGATCTTTTATACAGTGCCCGCGTACGCGCTGCTGTCCGGAACGCTCCCGATCCATATCACCGTGCCGGAATTCCTGTTGATTTTCCTGTCATATCTGGCGATCACCTTCTGGACCTTCGGTGTGCTGACTCGGGGTCACAGCCATCTGTTTCTTTCCGAAGAATACAACTTCGCCCGTTTCGCAGTGTTTTGTCAGTCTACCCTGGGAGTGTTCCGCCGCCGGCTTCCCTTCGTGGTGTCGGGGAAGAAACGCAATCCCCATCCGCCGACCCTCGCGCCATTGTATCCGCAGCTTTTGGTCCTCGGTTTCAACGCCGTGGCTATACCGGTCGGTTTCCTGCACTACAGCCACGGCAACCTGGCGCTGGCGGCCCTGATCGCCAATGTGTTCTGGGCCGGATTCGTGATCAGCATTGCCATCGGACTGCTGCGCTTCACCCGGATCAATGCCCGCGACCGCCGGCAGGAGTATCGCTTCGCGATTCCGATCTGTGCCCGGATTCATCTGGAGGGCCAGCCGGAACGGCTGGTCACCGTGGATAACCTGTCCGCCCAGGGCTTCGGGTTTCACGGCGGGCTGTCGGGGCCGATCGAGGCGGGCAAGGAGGTGGCGGGCTTCCTGCACATCGCCAGCGGTCCGATGCCCTTTTTCGGCTGGATCCGCAGTGTCCGGCTGTCCGCGGCCGACTCCGGACCTCCCAGGCCGGTCTACGGTTGCCAATTCGAGGTGCTCCCCGAGGGCGTTGTGAAGCAGCTCGAGGCCTTTCTCCACGGCAACGAT
>PWGH01000168.1 GCA_003555285.1 Thioalkalivibrio sp. | reverse complement strand
GGTGGCGGCGGGTGCGCGACCACATCGCGGACCACCGCGCGCAGGGCAAGCCCCCGGGCGCCGGCGTGGTCGGCCAGCTTGTCGACCGCGATCGCCGACAAGTCCCAGGCCTGGGTGTTCAGCCCCCGCTCGGCGAGGAAACAGGCATTGCCGCCCAGACCGCTCGCCACGTCCAAGGCCTCGCCCGCCGCGGGCAGCAGATACGCGAACTCGCGCAGCACCGCACACGGCTCGGCGGCAGCCACGTCGGCCTCCCGGTAACGCTCGTTCCACTTTGTTCGGAGGTCCTCCGACATGGTGTCTCCTCAGTGCATCCGGTGCCGTTGTCCGGCGCCCGCTGGAACGGCGCCTCCTCGGTGGAACCGATCAGCGCGGTGACGGAGGAACCGCCGCACCCTCCCTGGAACGGCGCCTTCTCGGTGGAACCGTCAGCGCGGCGACGGAGGACTCCGGCGGCCGCTAGAACTGCTCCTCTTCGGTCGAGCCGGTCAGCGCGGTGACCGAGGAGCCGCCGCCCTGGATCACGGTGGTCACGTCGTCGAAGTAGCCGGCGCCGACCTCCTGCTGGTGGGCGACGAAGCTGTAGCCGCGATCGCGCGCGTCGAATTCCGGCTGCTGCACCTTCTCGACATAGTGGCGCATCCCCTCCCCGGCCGCATACTCCTTGGCCAGATCGAACATGTTGAACCACATGCTGTGGATGCCGGCCAGGGTGATGAACTGGTACTTGTAGCCCAAGTCGGAGAGTTCGTCCTGGAAACGCGCGATCTGCGCGTCGTCGAGGTTCTTCTTCCAGTTGAACGACGGCGAGCAGTTGTAGGCCAGCAGCTTGTTCGGGTTGTCGGCGAGCACCGCTTCGGCGAATTCCCGGGCGAAGCCGAGATCCGGCGTGCCGGTCTCGCACCAGACCAGATCGGCGTGCGGCGCGTAGGCGACCCCCCGGCTGATCGCCTGCTCCAGCCCCTTGCGCACCTCGAAGAAGCCCTCGGCGGTCCGCTTGCCGGTCAGGAAGGGGCGATCGGCGTCGTCGACGTCGCTGGTCAGCAGGTTCGCCGCCTCGGCATCGGTGCGCGCGAGCAGCAACGTCGGCACGCCCATCACGTCGGCGGCCAGACGCGCGGCGGTCAGCTTCTGCACCGCCTCCTGGGTCGGCACCAGGACCTTGCCGCCCATGTGCCCGCACTTTTTCACCGCCGCGAGCTGATCCTCGAAATGCACCCCCGCCGCGCCGGCGTTGATCATGTTCTTCATCAGCTCGAAGGCATTCAGCACGCCGCCGAAACCCGCCTCGGCGTCGGCCACGATCGGCAGAAAGTGATCGATGTACCCGTCGTCACCCGGTCCGACGCCGCGCGACCACTGGATCTCGTCGCCGCGCTGGAAGGTGTTGTTGATGCGCCGGACCATCGTCGGCACCGAATCGTAGGCGTACAGCGATTGATCCGGATACATGCTCTCCGACGTGTTGCCGTCGGCGGCCACTTGCCAGCCGGACAGATAAATGGCCTCGACGCCGGCCCGCGCCTGCTGCAGCGCCTGACCACCGGTGAGCGTTCCCAGGCAGTTCACGTAGCCCTTGCGGGCCGCGCCGTGCAGCAGGTTCCAGAGCTTCTCGGCACCCAGACGCGCATAGGTGTAGTCGGGCCGCACCGACCCGCGCAGGCGCACGACGTCGGCCGCGGTGTAGTCACGGCGCACATCGCGCCACCGGGGGTGCTCGGCCCATTCCTGTTCCAGGGTCTCGATCTGCGTCTGGCGATTGACAGTAGCGTTCATTTCGTTTCCTCCAGGGGTGATAATGGCCGGCTGTTGGGTGCTTCCGGTAGGCTCCGGTAGACGGTTCGCGGCCAGTCGGCCTGGTGCGCGCGTGTACTTGTGCATTGCAGCAAATTAGTCTAGACGAAGTTAACCGGAAAGCGAAGGAATTCGACCGATGCCCACGAGCTATCGCCCACTGACCACCCCCCCGCCGGTTTCCGTGCTCCAGGTGAGCCCCGTCCGGGCCCGCGCGAGCCGGCTGGCGCATGCGATCCTGACCGGCTTCGAACGCCACTATTCCTTCTTCGCCGAGATCACCAGCGATGCGCGGCAACGTTTCGAGCGGGCGGACTGGGAGGCGGCCCGGGAGGCCTCGGCGCAGCGCATCAGCTTCTACGATCTGCGGGTGCGCGACACCATCGGCAAGCTGCGCGCCACCTTCGGCGTGGAGCACCTCGACGAGGCCCTGTGGCTGGAGGTCAAGCGCGCCTATACCGAGCTGCTGCATCACCACAGCCGCCCGGAACTGGCCGAAACCTTCTTCAACTCGGTGTTCTGCCAGTTGTTCGAGCGCAAGTACTACCACAACGACAACATCTTCGTGCGCTCGACCATCAACCGCGCCGAGATGGCGACGCGGTATCGCGTCTACATGTCGTTCCACCCCCGGGATGCGGGCCTCGAACACTGTGTGTGGGAAATCCTGTCGGCGTTCTATTTCAGCATTCCCTACGAGGACATCGAGCGCGACGCCGCGCGCATTGCCGCGGCGTTTCATGAACGCGAGTCGGAACTGGCCGCCGCCGACGCCGACCTGCGCATCGACCTGCTGGAATCGCCGTTCTACCGCAACAAGGCCGCCTACCTGATCGGTCGCGTCGTCCTCGGCGCGCAGGTCGAGCCCTTCGTAATCCCGCTGATCCACAACGAAGACGGCGCGATCTACGCCGACACCCTGCTGACGACCCGCGACCAGATGGAGGCGATGTTCAACTTCGCCCGCGCCTACTTCATGGCGAAGACCCCGGTCCCGGCGGCCACCGTCGCCTTCCTGGAAAGCCTGATGCCGGACAAGCCGCTCGCCGAGTGGTACATGAGCATCGGCTTCCAGAAACAGGCGAAGAACGAGTTCTACCGCGACTTTCTCGATCACCTGGACCAGAGCGACGACGCCTTCGAGATCGCCGCCGGCACCCCGGGCATGGTGATGCTGGTCTTCACCCTGCCCTCGTACGACTACGTATTCAAGGTGATCCGCGATCACTTCCCGCCGCCGAAGGAGGTGACCCGGGAGCTGGTCAAGGAACGCTACCAGCAGGTGAAGATGCACGACCGGGTCGGGCGCATGGCCGACACCCTCGAGTTCTCCGAGGTCGCCTTTCCGCTCGAACGCTTCCCGCCGGCACTGATCCGCGAGTTGCAGGCCGAGGTGCCGTCGCTGCTCGAGATCAACGACGAGATCCTGGTGATCCGGCACCTGTACATCGAAAAGCGCATGCGGCCGCTGAACCTGTACCTGGAGGAGGCCGACGCCGCCGAGCGCCGGGAGGCGCTGACCGACTGGGGTCGGGCGATCCAGCAGTTGATGGCGGTGAACATCTTCCCCGGCGACCTGCTGTTGAAGAATTTCGGCGTGACCTGCCTGGGCAAGGTCGTCTTCTACGACTACGACGAGATCGCCTACCTGACCGACTGCAAGTTCCGGCGCATCCCGCAGCCCCGCACGCCGGAGGACGAACTGAGCGCCGAACCCTGGTTCTCGGTCGGCCCGAACGACATCTTCCCGGAGGAATTCCCGACCTTCCTCACCAGCGACCCCGAACTCCGGGCGATCCTGACCGAGACCCATCCGGAACTCTTCGACTACCGCTACTGGCGCCAGCGCCAACAGGACATCAAGAACGGCGTGTTCGGCGACGTGTTCCCGTATTCGCGCCGCATCCGCTTCCCGCGCCCCGAATCGGAACGCGCCGGCTGAGCGCGGTGATCCCCCGCGCGCACCCGCGCCTCAACACGCCCGCCGGACCCCGCGCGACGGGTCGACCCAGAG
>PWGH01000092.1 GCA_003555285.1 Thioalkalivibrio sp. | reverse complement strand
GTGCTCGGCATCCGGCGGGGGAATCTGGGGCAATACCTGTCGCCGGGCGATGCCATCGTGACGCTGGAATCGCTGGATCCGATCTTCGTCAACTTCACACTGCCCGAGGGCCGACTGGGCCAGGTGCAGGCCGGACAGCCGCTGCGCATCGGCGTCGACGCCTTCGCCGAAACCTTCACCGGCGCGATCACCACCATCGAACCGCGGGTGCGGGCGGCGTCGCGCAGTTTCGAACTCCAGGGCCGGCTGGCCAATTCCGAGGGCCGTCTACGGGCCGGCCAGTTCGCCCGGATCGCGCTGGACACCGGGGCCCCGGAGACCGTGCTCGTCGTACCGCAGACCGCGGTGCGCTTCAATCCCTTCGGCAACTCGGTCTTCGTGATCCAGGAAGATGACGCCGGCACCCTGCGGGTGCGCGAGCGCTTCGTCCAGACCGGTGCGCGCCGGGGCAATCTGATCCACATCCTGGACGGCCTGGAGGTCGGCGAACGGGTGGCCAGCAGCGGCCTGCTGAAGCTCCAGAACGACACGCCGGTGGCGATCACCGACGAGGCCGCGCCCAGCGAGGACCCGGATCCGCGTCCGGGCAACGCATGAGTTCCCGCCGCCCGACCGATGAGGCCCTACCGATGAGGCCCTACCGATGAGGCCGCAGCCATGATGCGCTTCACCGATATCTTCATCGAGAAGCCGGTGCTGGCGACCGTCGTCAGCCTGTTCATCCTGCTGCTCGGGATGCGGGCCCTGGTCGAACTCAATGTGCGCCAGTTCCCGGAGGTGCGCAGCGCGGTGGTGACCGTCAGCACCGCCTACATCGGGGCCGACGCCGACCTGATCCAGGGTTTCGTGACCACGCCGCTGGAGCGCGAGGTCGCGGCGGCCGAGGGCATCGATTATCTGGTTTCGACCAGCGTGCCCGGCATCAGCGTGATTCAGGCCTACCTGAATCTCGACCACGACCCCAACGAAGCCCTGACCCAGATCGCCGCCCAGGTGAACAAGGTGCGCGGCGATCTGCCGGAAGCAGCCGAGGATCCGGTGGTCGCGCTGTCGGTCGGCGAGAGCATCGCGGCGATGTACCTGTCCTTCTATTCCGATCGGCTCGCCAACAACCAGATCACCGATTACCTGACGCGGGTGGTGGAACCCGAGCTGTCGACCATCGCCGGCGTGCAGCGTGCCGAGATCCTCGGCGGCGAGACCTTCGCGATGCGCCTGTGGCTGGATTCCGAGCGCATGGCCGCCTATGGCGTCACCGGCCGCGACGTGCGCGCCGCCCTGCTCGGGAACAACGTGCTCTCGGCCGTCGGCCGCACCCGCGGCGACCTGGTCAATATCGATCTCACCGCCCAGACCAACCTGTCGCGGCCCGAGGAATTCGAGCGCCTGATCGTGCGCCAGGACGAGGGAGCCCTGGTGCGCATCGAGGACATCGCGACGGTCGAGCTGGGCTCGGAGAACTACGACACCTCGGTGCGCTTCAACGGCCAGACCGCGACCTTCGTCGGCATCGAGCTCGCCCCCGACGCCAACGCGGTCGACGTGATCGCGCTGGTGCGGGAGACCTTCGCAAGCCGCATCCAGCCGCAGTTGCCCGAGGGCCTGCATGCCGAAATCGTCTACGACTCCACCGACTACATCGAGAGTGCGATCAACGAGGTGACCTTCACCATCGTACTCGCGCTCGGCATCGTGTTGCTGGTGATCTACCTGTTCCTGGGCTCGCTGCGCAGCGTGGTGATTCCGGCGGTCGCGATTCCGCTCGCGCTGATCGGGACCTTCCTGCTGATGTTGCTGATGGGCTTTTCGATCAACCTGCTGACGCTGCTGGCGATGGTGCTCGCGATCGGCATCGTGGTCGATGATGCGATCATCATGCTCGAGAACATCCACCGCCACATCGAGGCGGGGCTGAGTCCGCGCGACGCCGCGCTGAAGGGCGCGCGTGAACTTGCCTGGCCGATCGTCGCGATGTCGACCACGCTGATCGCGGTGTTCCTGCCGATCGGCTTCATCGGCGGGCTGACCGGCACGCTGTTCGTCGAATTCGCCTTCACCCTGGCCGGTGCGGTGCTGATCTCGGGCATCGTGGCGCTGACGCTGTCGCCGATGATGGCCTCAAAGATCCTGCGCGGCCACGCGGACGGCCGGCCCGGCGGGCGCCTCGAGGCCTGGCTCGACGCGCGCTTTCTGGGGCTGCAGCAGATGTACCAGCGACGCCTGCACGGCGCCCTGAACGAGCGCTTCACGCTGCTGGTCTTCGGCCTGATCGTACTGGTCTCCTGCTATTTCCTGTTCATCACCAGTGCCACCGAACTCGAGCCGCCCGAGGACCAGGGCTTCGTCTTCTCGATCATGGAAGGCGATGCCTACCTCGGCCTGGACCAGCTGGAACGCAACACCCAGCTGACCGACGCCTTCCTGGACGCCATCCCCGAGTTGCAGAACACCTTCATCGTGAACGGCTTCGGCGGCGGCGCGACCCCGAGCACCAACCAGGCGATCGGCGGCTTCGTGATGCTGCCCTGGGACCAGCGCGAGCGCGCCTCCCAGACGATCCTGGAACACGATCTGCAGCCGCGGCTGGACCGAATCCCGGGGTTGAGCATCTTTGCCGTCGAGCCGCCCTCGCTGCCGAGCCCCGGCGGCGGCGGGACGCCGGTCAGCGTCGTCATCGGCTCGACCGGCCCGATCGAGAACCTGGGCGAGCTCGCCGACGAGATCATCGCGCGGGCGATGGCCAGCGGCCGCTTCATCTTCATGGACTCGGACCTGGACTTCGACCAGCCGCGAGTCGATCTGCGAATCGACCGCGACAAGGCGGCGCAGATGGGCATCGACATGGCCACGCTGACCGCCGACCTCTCGCCGCTGCTTTCCGGTGGCCTCACCGGGCGCTTCGCGCTCGACAACCGCAGCTACCGGGTGATCCCGCAGGTGCAGCGGGAAGAGCGCCTGAACCCCGACCAGCTTGGCGCGCTCTACACCCGCACCCCCGACGGCGAGCCGGTCCCCCTGTCCAACCTCGTGACCCTGGAGGAGAGCGTCGTGCCGCGCAGCCTGCGCCGCTTCCAGCAGCTCAATGCGGTCACGCTCTCCGGCGTGCCGCGCCCCGGCGTCACCCTCGGCGAGGCCCTCGACCTCATCGACGCGATCGCCGCCGAGGTGCTGCCGGCCGGCATCAGCGTCGATTATGCCGGCCAGTCGCGGCAACTGAAGACCGAGGGCGCGCAGTTGGTGGTGACCTTCTTCTTCGCGTTGGTGGTGATCTACCTGGTCCTCGCGGCGCAATTCGAATCCTTCCGCGATCCGCTGATCATGCTGATGACCGTGCCGATGTCGATTGCCGGCGCGCTGATCTTCATCAGCCTCGGTTTCGCGTCGCTGAACATCTACACCCAGGTCGGGCTGGTGACCCTGATCGGCCTGATCGCCAAACACGGCATCCTGATCGTCGAGTTCGCCAACCAGTTGCAGCTGCAGGGCCGCACCGTGCGCGAGGCGATCGAAGAGGCCGCCGCGCTGCGCCTGCGCCCGATCCTGATGACCACCGCCGCCACCGTGATCGCGATGGTCCCGTTGTTGATGGCCACCGGCGCCGGCGCCGGCTCCCGCTTCGCCATGGGCCTGGTCATCGCCAGCGGCATGACCATCGGCACCCTGTTCACCCTCTTCGTCGTCCCCGCCGTCTACCTCTACCTCGCCAAGGACCGCAGCACCGATTCCCAGGTTGCGGTGGACCCCAGCGGAGGGCGCAGCCCTGTCGGGGGGACGCCGTAAATACCTCCCTGTAGGCTTGACGGCGGGT
>PWGH01000250.1 GCA_003555285.1 Thioalkalivibrio sp. | reverse complement strand
CGCGCGAGGCCGGTGTCGGGTTCGTGGATGCACCGGTCTCCGGGGGCGAACGCGGGGCGATCGACGGCACCCTGACGCTGATGCTCGGTGGTGCGGAGGCCGACGTGGAGCGGGTGCGGCCGCTGCTGAATCTCGTCGGCAAGACGCTCACCCACGTCGGGGACAGCGGCGCGGGGCAGATCGCCAAGGCCTGCAACCAGCTGATCATCGGCGAGACGCTGATCGCGATCGGTGAGGCCTTTGCGCTGGCCGAGGCGGCCGACGTGGATCCGGCGCGGGTGCGCAAGGCCCTGCTGGGCGGTTTCGCCGGGTCACGCGTGATGGAACTGCACGGTCAGCGCCTGCTTGACGATGAGTTCGTGCCCGGCTTCATGACGCACCTGCATGCGAAGGACATGGGAATCGTCGCGAATACCGCCGCGGCACTGGGGCTCGATTTGAGCGGCGTGGATCGGGTCAGGGCCGCCCTGTCGCGGGCGATCGAGGCCGGTCACGCCTACGACGACTCGACCATCCTGGCACGGTACTGCTGCCCGGACCGCTGACGCCGCCGTGTTTCGGTGATGCGCCGGCGCCGGGGTCAGGTGTTCCCGACCCGGCGCCACTCTTCCTCGTTGAGCGGCTCGACGTAGATGTGTACGGGCACGTTGCCATGCAGGGCCTGGTGAACCGGGCAGTGGTTCATCATCCGGCCGAGGACGGGGCGCTCCTCCTCCGGAAGAGAGACCGCAAGGCGCAGCCTGATGTCGAACCGTGAGATCCGGCAATGACGGCTGTCCAGTTCCCAATCGACCGTGGCAATCAGGTTTGTCGGCAGGTTACGGCGTTCGAGATAACGCCGGGCGAACTCGGTCATGCAGCAGCCTAGCGCGATGGCCAGATGCTGCACAGGGTTGTATCTCAGTGGATCGCCCTGATCGTCCTGATCGATCCCGGCGACCGGGTCCTTGCCGCATGGATTGAGGATGCGCACGTGTCCACGCGTGGTCCGGCATAGGGTGAGTGAGTTGGCGTCATGGTCGTTGTTATTCATCCAATAGGGATCCTGTTGGTCTGAGGCCAAGGCGCTCGCCGACCCCAACGCCACCACCTAATCACGTCAACCCAAGCCGGCTGTATAGACGGGTTTAGGATGGGCCACGCCCAAAGTTACTGTCAAACATGGGGGGGTAGGGGTCAACTTGCGCCATGTGGGACCAATCGCTGAATTGTTCCCCTTTCTTCTTGTACTGGGCCGGAATTCCTGGCCAGTTCCGCATGCGGCTGCTTCCACGCAAGCGCGCTGGCCGCACTGGCGTTGCCGCGGACGTAACTCCACCCACAACGACCGAGCAGCCCCAGACCCCGGCACAGCAACACGGACTCCCGGTTCGCCGCCTTCAGCACCCCGGTATTGTCCTTCTCGAAATCAGCAATCGCGTGACATTCTGACTTCAATGAGCCCGGCAGCTCCGTAGGCCCAAGGTGCACGTGTACTCGGCAGTCAGGCGCCGACTGAAGTGCACCTGGTGCTGATAGCCATGGAGGTACGGTTTGAGAAGGTGCACCGGCTGCCCCAAGGTGAGCCCCCGGCATGTCGAAAATTCAGCCTTTCCCCCAGGTCGGCCACAAGTTCATCGCCCCTGCGCATGCAGCTCGATGTAGCCGTCCATTCCAGCACGTCTACCGGAACGATTCTTGGGCGGATACCGTAAAGCGCGGGAGGGCCTGTCCCGGTGCCCAGCGGTCGAGACGAGACGCGCTCGTGTTGGCCGTAGACGCCGGGTTTATACCGGTGGGGGTCGCTCAGGGTCGGAACGTAAGGGGTTGTCCGCGAAAAACACCTTCCATCGTCGCGGGGTGAGGTTGATCACGTCGCGGGCCGGATGCTCACTCATCCGCTGCAGCAGGTCGGTCAGATAGGCCGAGCGTGAGAGGCCCTGCAACCGGCAGGTTACGATCAGGCTCTGAATGATGCCGATGTGCTTCGCGCCGAGTTCGCTCCATGCGAACAGGAAGTTCTTCTTGCCCATCGGGATCGGGCGCCGCGCCCGCTCGATGTGGTTGGTGTCTATGGCGACGTGGGGAGCACTGAGGAAGATCCGCAGTGCCTCGATGCGCGCGGGCACAGGCCAGCGCCTTGCTCAAGGGGTTGGTGGGGGTCAGGTCCGGACGGTGGCAGTGTTCGTCGCACCAGCACCAGCACCAGCACCAGCACCAGCAGTCCTGTACCTTCGGGAGCGTTTGCTCGGTGCGGAGGGGGGTTATCGGCGCCCTCCAGGCCGCGCGTGCGGATCTCTTCTTCCACGGCATACAACGCCTGGATCTGCTGCAAGGCCTCGCCCGCCGCCAGCGGTTCGGTGTCCAGCGCACGTTCGAAGTGCCGCCGCGTACGCGCCCAGCACTTGGCGTGGACGACCCCGCCTGATTGCTTCTCGAAGCGTCCATAGGCCCCGTGGCCATTACCCGTGCAGCACCCCGGTCAAGTTCGCTCCGAGGATCGCCTTCACGTTGTTGACGTTGCGGTTGCTGGAGTAGGGGAAGCAGATCTCATCCTCTTCGCCATAGACCCGCCAGAAGTAGGGGGTGCGCATCTTGCCCAGGGGCGTTGCACCCGGCCTTGATCGGCGTCGCGTCCATTGTTACCAACCGCCCTTGGCAGATGTGCTCGAACTGCGCCTTGTAGATCGGCTCGAGCAGATCGACGGCACGGGCCGTGAGCGTTCCCAGGGTCACCCGGCTCACATGGATCCCTCCTCTGCAGCACACGCTGGTACTCCCGGCACAGCGGCAGGTGGTACAGGAACTTCTCGACCAGCATCCCGACCAGGAAGCTGATATCGGCGAGACTGCGCTCGCGCACGTTCGACGGCGTCGGTGTGGTGATCACCTGTTCGGTATCGCGGCGCTTGAGCGCCGGGCCAACAGGCGGCTCCGGCTCAACCCCGGGCTTCGGGCACCGCCAGCTCGGCGAACCAGTGCGCGGCCGGAGCGGGAGGCGCCTCTGAGAACCGCCCCTCGCGAACGAACTCCCGTTTCCAGTTTTGCAGGCTACTGACCGACAGCCCCTCGGCAGCGCAGAACGCCACCTAGCTCAGACCGTTCTCCATCTTCCGCTGCACGATCGCGCAACACGTCTGCGCATTCCGTTGCACCCGCCGTCCCATCGCTGCCATCTCCCACTGTTTCTCGATCGTAATCAGCGTAGGCCGCGGCGAACCGCCGCGAAAGGACGTCGTGGAATCTGCGCTTCCAGCTCGATTGAGTTGCACCGCGATCCAACCCAGCAACATCCCGTAATTGTGAGAGACCAGAGATTTTACGGTCTCGCAGCGGATCCATCACCAAGCCCTTGACCGCAGGTTGGAGTTAGCCCTGCACCTCCCGAAGCAACTGGTTCAGCCCGACCTTGGCCTTGGTCCTCTCGTCCACGCGCTTCACGATCACCGCGCAGTACAGTGAGTACTTGCCGTCCTTCGCGGGCAGGGTGCCGGAGACTACCACCGCCCCGGCGGGCACGCGGCCATAGGTGATCTCGTCGCTTTCGCGGTCATAGATGCGCGTGCTCTGGCCGATGAAGACCCCCATGGAGATCACGGCTCCTTCCTCGACGATCACGCCCTCCACGATCTCCGAACGGGCACCGATGAAGCAGTTGTCCTCGATGATCGTCGGTGCCGCCTGCAGCGGCTCTAGCACGCCGCCAATGCCCACGCCGCCGGACAGGTGCACGTTCCTGCCCACCTGGGCGCAGGATCCGACGGTGGCCCAGGTATCGACCATCGTGCCCTCGTCCACGTAGGCGCCGATGTTCACGTAGGAGGGCATCAGCACCACGT
>PWGH01000280.1 GCA_003555285.1 Thioalkalivibrio sp. | reverse complement strand
GACACCACCCGCGGGCCGCTCGCCGCGAGCGTTACCGTGTTCGGCCAGTGCCCGACCGGCCGTGCGCTGCGCCGCGCCGGCGCCCGGCCGGGGGATCTGGTGGTGGTCAGCGGTGCGTTGGGCGGTGCTGCCGCCGGCCTGCAGGCCGAGCAGACGCGTCGGCAGGCTGCTCGGCCGCGCCGTCCGCAGGCCGGTGGCTCAGGGAGTGGGCCGACTGGTGGATCGGGTGGTCGACCGGCCTCGGAGCCGGCCATTGAGTCGCGCGCGGGGCCGGTAACCGGGCCCTCGGGCGGCCAGGCCGGCGCACCGGGCGGGGCGGGCGCGGACCGATCGAACGCGGCGGTCTGCCACCGGTTTTTTTGGCCGGAGCCGCGTCTGGCACTGGGCCTCGCGCTGCGCGACCGGGCCCTGGCGGCGATCGATGTGTCCGATGGCGTGCTCGCGGACCTTGGTCATCTCTGCCGGGCGTCGGGCTGCGGCGCGAGCGTGCACATCGAGGCCTTGCCGATCGATCCGCAACTCGCGACCTGGCCGCGGGAGGCCGCGCGCGTTGCGGCCCTGACCGGCGGCGAGGATTTTGAACTGCTCTTCGCCTGGCCGCCGGACGAGCGCAGGGCCTTGGCCGCGTTGGCGCAACACACGAAGCTCGCGTTGACGGTGATCGGCCAGTTCACCACGGCGCCCGGAGTGCAGGTCCGCGACGCCCAGGACCGGGTTTTCCCGGTCGCCGGTACCGGCTTCGATCATTTTTCTCCGCTGAATCGGGGCGGCTAAACCTTGGCAGCTGAACCGGGGCCGCAGACGGCTTCGCGCGCAGCGGCCGCCGCTGGACGCTCTCGAGCCGGATGCGATACGGGGTCGTCTGCTTGGGTATTCCCCCGAATATCGCCAGCGCACTCAGACCGCATAGGCTTTGATTGGTTCTACATCTTCATGGACGAGGGGGATTCCCATGCCGACCGTGATGAGCCGTCGTCAATTTCTGGGCCTGAGCGCCGGTGCCACCGGGATGGCGGTGGCCTCGGGGCTGGGCAGCCTGTCCGGATCGCCCCGACCTGCAGCGGCCGCGGCGTGGCTCGCCGGGGCCCCCGGGGCCACTGAGCTCGCCAAGGCCACCGAGGCGGTCGAAGTCACCGAGCCGACCGGAGGCGTGCGGGTGCTGATGCGCGATGTGCTCGATTTCCGGTTGGACCCCGGCGAGGGCCCGGCCCTCTTCGGCCCACGCACATTGGGCTCAGGCCCATCGGTCCCCGGCATACCGGGCTCGGGCATGCCGGACCCCGGTACCTTCCACCCTGGCCACTTCGATCCAGCGACCGTGGGCCCAGGCACCTTGGGCCCAGGCACCTTCGACCGAGGCACCCTCACCCCCGGCGCCGTCGGCCATGTCACCTTTCGCCTGCATCAGGGCTTTCAGGATGGCCGGATCGTGCACTTCATTCGGACCGACGCGTCGGATGCCGAGTATGCCGAGCGTCATGGCCTGGCGTACACGCCGCTGCTGAGCGTGGTCAGCCAGCGCGAATTGCAGAACCGGGTCTATGGCTTTGCCAACGGGCAGCCGCCGGTGCTTCGGGATGTGCCGGGCATGAAGGGCTACACGCCGCTGTTTCGGATCCATCGCGTGTCGGGCGCACCGGTGGATCGCGTGTTCCGCAGTGAAGCGGAGATCGAGACGGCGGCCGCTGCCGGTCAGCTTCGGATCGAAGACTCTGGCGTGCGTGTGACGCTGCCCCTGGTGCAGTGGGGTGAGGAATCCCTGCCCGTCGATGGCCAGGGCGACCGCCACGTCGGAACCGGCCAATTGCTGGCGGCGCCGGATCTGGAACGTCGGCGGGTGACCTTCAAGCTACACTGGGCCTACCCGAACCGGGGGTACATTCTCACCGACACCTCGTCGGCGCCCATGGGCCCGATCCTCCGGGTTCCGGTATCGCCGTACACCGCGGGTCTTGCCACCATCAAGGCCACCGGTCGCATCTGGTCGTTTGCCAACGGTGTCGCAGGTTCGGGTGCACTGGGCCACCAGCCCGCCATCCTCGGCAGCCCGCCTGTCCCTCCGAGTTGGAGCCCGTTTCGAGACCACTTCACGCTGCGCTGGAAGGATTCGCGGCAGGCCCGCATCGTGCGCAGCGCGAACGAAATCGAAGGCCTGGTCGAGGCCGGTGTCCTGCGCCAATACCACGGGACTCCCGAGACCCACCCGGAAGGCTTCGTGGTCCATTGCCCGGTGCCCGTGATCGCCCTCTGACCGACGATACCGGCGTACCGGGTGACCGGTGGAGGGCGATCGGCGCTGCTGCGCCCACCACGAAGTTTCACCATCGCGGGTGGGGCAGGCGTTCCCTTACGGGCGAATCAGCGTGTAGCCGTTGGCGGTCAGGTCCATGATCCGGACCACGCCGGCGTTCACGTGCTGGGCCTTGGGGTTCAGCTCCGGTGCGGCACCGCGCATGCGAGTGACCGCGGCGATGGTGTTTTCGCAGGCCGCGAAGCGCACCCCCGCGTTGTCCACCAGACTGTCGATGCGCCCGGTATTGTCGTTGCCGGCAAACAGCAGGTTCAAGCCGGGGCCGAAGGCGACGATCTCGACGTCGACGTTGTCGGCGCCGTAATGGTTGATCAGATTGTTGGCCACGTTCAGGACCAGCGTCTGTCGGGCGGGATCGGCCTCGGTGATCTGCAGTACGATCCGGTGTTCGGCCAGCGGTTTGTCATCCGGGGCCGCCTGCACAGAAAAGCTCAGCAGCAGCGGCATCGCGAACAGGAAGAGGCCCAGGTGCTTCAGGGATGTAGGCATGCGTTTTTCAATCTCCTTGGTGGGGTAACCGGTTCGGGGCGACCGGTTTGGTTGGGGCAGGTCATTCCGGTTGCAGTCCGCAACGCCCGGTAGCATGGGTCTTGGGGTCGAGCCGCTCGGCACCCTCCGCGGTTGCGCACAGTGTCGGGCCCTTGATAGAGACCGCGCCGTGCGGTTTTATTCCAGGATTCGTCGAATCCGAACGCTTGGGAATAAAAACCCGGTGCGGACGCTCTTATGAAACATGAAATCGCTCCTCGCCTTCTGCACCACCCGCAGCCTGCGCCAGCGCATCGCGAGCAGCCGGGATCGCTTGTTCCGGGTGGCGCTGGCCTGGAGCGGCGATCCGATGACCGCCGACGATCTGGTGCAGGAGACCCTGGAGATGGCGCTGGACAAGGTCCACCAGCTGCGGGACCCCGAGCGCCTGCACGCCTGGATGTACACCATCATGAACAACCGCTGGCGGCACTGCCTGCAGCTGCGCCGCCAGCGCCCGGCCTGCGAACTCGACGAGATCCACCTCATCAGCGACGCGAGCCCGGAGCGCGCGAACGAGCAGGATGCCCTGGTGCTGCAGGTACGAACGGCCGTCGCCCGGCTGCCGCAGGGTCAGCGCGAGGTGCTGACGCTGGTCGACCTCGAGGGTTTTTCCTACCAAGAGGTCGCCGACATCCTCGGCATTCCCATCGGCACCGTGATGAGCCGGCTGAGCCGCGCCCGGGGTGGCCTGCAGATAGCCCTGGCGCGACTGCACGAGGACAACCCGGGGCGGGCGCCGGGCCTGAGGCGGGTGCGATGAGTTCGCAGCCGAGCCTGTCCGACTCGCTGCTGCACGCCTTCGTCGACGGCGAGCTCAGCGGCGCCGATCGGTTGCGGGTGCTCGCGGCGATGGAGGCCGACGCGCAAGTCAGTGAACGGGTGTGTGCGCTGCGCGAGTCGAAGGAGTGGGTCCGCCTGGCTTTCGACCAGGTCCAGGCGCCGGAGCGGCCGGTCGCTTCGAGCCGCCGCGGTGCCGCG
>PWGH01000037.1 GCA_003555285.1 Thioalkalivibrio sp. | reverse complement strand
GGGGCATCCTGGAGTGGGAGAAGTACACCTACATCCCGCTCAACACCCGGGTCGCCATCCCCAACATGGCTCGCGGATGCCCGTTTACCTGCTCCTTCTGCTCGCAGTGGAAGTTCTGGCGCGACTACCGGATCCGCGATCCGAAGAAGGTCGTGGACGAGATCGAGAAGCTTGCCGACGAGCACGACGTCGGATTCTTCATCCTTGCCGACGAAGAGCCGACCATCAACCGCAAGAAGTTCATCGAGTTCTGTCAGGAGCTGATCGACCGCGGACTCCCGGAACGCGGCATCCTCTGGGGCATTAACACCCGTGTCACCGACGTGCTGCGCGACGAGGAACTCCTGCCCTTCTACCGCAAGGCCGGCCTGATCCACGTCTCGCTGGGCACAGAGGCAGCCGCGCAGCTCAAGCTGGACCGGTTCAACAAGGAGACCACCGTCGCCCAGAACAAGAAGGCGATCGAACTCCTGCGCAACGCCGGGATCGTGGTCGAGGCTCAGTTCATCGTTGGTCTCGAGAACGAAACCGCCGAGACGCTCGAAGAGACCTACCAGATGGCCCAGGACTGGAAGCCGGACCTGGCCAACTGGGCCATGTACACCCCCTGGCCGTTCTCGGACCTGTTCCGCGAACTCAAGGACACCGTGGAGGTGTACGACTTCGAGAAGTACAACTTCGTGACGCCGATCATCAAGCCGCAGGCCATGGACCGCGGCGAGCTGCTCGATCGCACGATGAGCAACTACCGGCGCTTCTACATGCGCAAGGCGCTGTTCTCCTACCCGTGGGCGGGGACCGGTGACCGGCGCAAGTATCTCTTCGGCTGCCTCAAGGCCTTCCTCAAGGCTGGCTTCCAGCGCAAGTTCTACGACCTGGGCAAGCATGGCTACTGGGGTCCGCAAACCCGGAAGAAGGTCAGCGAGAACATCGAGAAGAACTTCGACAAATCGCGGACCCTTTCCGAGGCACAGCGGGCGGAGTACGAGGAGCACGCATCCAAGGAAGAAATCAAGGCTGCCCGGTCTCACAAGGCGGGCACGGAGACGGAACGCACCCCGGCGGAAGCCACCGTGCAGGTCCACCGGGACGGAGTCCCCGGCAAGGACAAGCAGCAGAAGGCTGCTGAGACCGACGAAGTCTGAGGGTTCCAGAGTGGACGCAGCGACCGCGCAACATGAAGAGGCCCGCATCGGGCCGAACGCGATCCTTCAGGTTGCGGCGGCGTTGTCCGCCCTCGAAGACGAGGATACCGCCCGGCGGTGCTTTGACGCCGCTGGGCTATCCGACTGGCTCGAGCATCCCCCAGAGGCGATGGTTCCGGAGTCAACGGTCGCCGCACTCCACCAGTGCGTACGACGCGAACTCGGCGCCGACCGGGGCACGCGGGTGATGCGCGAGGCAGGCGAGCGGACCGGGGAGTACGTCCTGAACAACCGCATCCCCGCCCCGATCCGGGCCCTGCTGCGGTTTCTGCCGCCGGTCTTGGCCGGACCAATGCTGCTCAAGGCCATCTCCCAGCACGCCTGGACGTTTGTCGGCTCCGGACAGCTGACCATTCGCAAGGGTCGACCCTGCTTGCTGGAGCTGGCCCACAACCCGGTCATCGCCGGCGAGCGGGCCGAAGGGCCGGTTTGCCACTGGCATGCCGCCGCCTTTGAGCACCTGTTCCGGTCGCTCGTCCACGGCGACTCCACCATCCGCGAGACCCGTTGCGCGGCCGCTGGTGACGAACGCTGCGTGTTCGAGCTGCGCTACCGCTGACTTCTCTCCGCCCGCCGCGATATCAGCCGGCCGGACCGCCCAACATGGGGAAGGTCACTCCGAGCGCCCAGGCGAACGCCACCGCGTTGGCCAAGCCGGCCACCAGCGGATGCCCCGTGTGCCGGTAGACCCACCGACTGAACAGCCCGTAGACCGCGAAGAAGACCACCACCACCGGGACGATGAGCAGCAGGAAGAACAGCCCTTGCGGATCGAGTGCCACCGCCAGTCCCAGCGAGACCAGGAAGAGCACCTTGGTGGCAGCGTAGGCGCCGCGGCGCATCCCCTGCCCCCGGCTCAGCCACTCATCGGCGAGGAAGTACGGCAGCGTGCCGGCCACCATCGCTAGCATCAGCGGTAGCCGCTCGATGGAGGGATAGAAAACGGTCACGAACTGATCGAGCACCGCACCAAGGATGACCAGGCAGTAGGCGGTGACCGCAGCAGCGCCGAGCAGCCAGCGCCCCCCGGTGCGTCCGGACACGCCGACGGCGGCGGCGATATCCCGCACGCCGGGCCGCCCCGCGGTCCACCACAGCAGGACCGCACTCAGCAGCCCGTAAACCCCGAAATGGATGGCAACGTAGTCGCCGATCACCACCGGCAGGAAGTCGGTAGGCACCGGCGCGAGCACCAGTGGCGTCGCCAGCGCCGGGACACCGGCAACAACGGCCAAACGCCGCCATCCGGCACCCGCTCCCTGCCCGACCACGGCCACCCGCGGCAGCAGGCGCGCAGCCGGCCGCGCCAGGGTGATCACCGCCGCCAGCAGGAGGGCCACCCACGGCCCGCGGGCCGCCACCCAACCGTCGCTGTCGCGCTCGAACGCCTGATCCAGCCAGGCCACCGCCTCCTTCAGGCTGACCTGACTGTACAGCACACCCACGTGCTCGACCCCCGGCGCCACCGCAATGCGCCGCGCAGTGCCGTCGCCGAAGTCGCCGTAGGTCCGCCCGAACTCCACGTCCTCGGGCTCGAGCTCGGCAAAGGCCATCGCCACCACGCGTTGACCCTCCTCCTGCAGACGACGCTCGAACCCCCCAACCACACTCATTACGTTGGCCGGGGTCTCGGCATCCACGGTCGGCGCAAACATGGACACCCCCACCGTGGCCACCACATCGTCCCGCTGCTGCGCGAACCGTACGATGATGTTCGACGCCATGGAGTGGCCAAGGACGGCCATGGGCTCAGCCTCGCCCATCAATTCCGCCCGGGCGTAGTCGGCCACCCGCTCCGTCTGCTCCACCAGCGCCTGAGCTGCGCCATCCTGTGCGGTGATGTCACCGTGCAACGGGCGTGGATTCCGACCGTGGCCGAGGTAGTCAAAACTGACCACGGTATAGCCGTTGCCGGCCAGCGTCAGGGCGAAGGGATCCATGAGGGGGCGCGAGCCGGCAAACCCGTGGGAGACAAGCACGACCGGCCCTGGTTGACCGGCTTCCGGCCGATAGATCGTAGCTGGTGTATCAGCGATGGTCAGCACCTCGCGCTCAATGCCGACCTCGTCGCCGAAAAGTTGATGGAGCGCCACGCCGATAGCGATCAGCGCAGCCAGTGCCAGCCCCAGATCCCACCGCGCAGAGCGCCCACTGCCAGCCATCTTCGGCGGTCACCCCGAGGAGGAGGAGGCGTCCGCGTCGGCCGGCTTGGCAGCCACTTCCCGCGTGCCCCGGTTGCGCGCCTTGAGGCCCCAATGCCAAAGAAAGGCGGTGGGCATGGGGATGACCAGGAACCAGTGTTCCAGGATGGCTAGCGCCATCAGAGTCGCCACCAGCGTCAGCCCCACGGCGGTGAACGCATCAACCCCCGGGGCCATGGCGGCCTGAACCAGAAGCACCAGCGCAACGGTAGAGACACTCACCGAAAACGGGAAAAACAGGTTCATCGGGCGCCGCCGCATGAAACCGCGCAGGAACTGCATGTGCTCCGGCACGAACTCCTCGTTGAGATTGCGCACCCCGAGGAATACGTTCACCCGCGCGCTCTCGTGCATCCAGGCCAGCACCAGGAAGGTCCACAGCGCCACCAGATTGCCGTCCCCCCAGGTCAGGATCGCCAGCACG
>PWGH01000161.1 GCA_003555285.1 Thioalkalivibrio sp. | reverse complement strand
GCGCTCATGGACGACTTGAGCGTGTCCGGACCGGGCGTACCCCGCACGGCTCGGGCACGGCCCCAGGCTTGGATCGGCGCTTCGGCAAGGGCCATGGTGGGCCCGCTGCGCTTGGCCCACCCTACGGGGAGGGGCGGCGTTAGTGGTGCTTGGAGTCGGTGTTGGGGTCGTGGTAGGGGTTTTGCTGGCTTTTCAGCAGGCGGCGGTGGAGGCGTGCCTTGCGTAGCTTCAGGCGCTGGACGACACTGATCCACCAGAGGACGCGGATGGTGACATAGGCGAGGGTGGAGGCCACCACCGCCAGGATCAGGCTGCCGGTGAGCAGCGGCTTCCAGATGGACAGCAGATCGCCGGTGAACCAGTCCAGGGTGATTTCCACCCGAAACGAGCGCCGAGGCTCGCCCAGAATCCAGCGCCCGAGGGTGTAGGCGGAGTAGAGCATCGGCGGCATGGTCACGGGATTGGATACCCAGACCAGCAGCACCGAGATCGGCAGGTTGACCCGTATCACGATGGCGATGGCGGCAGCGAGCAGCATCTGCATCGGGATCGGCAGAAAGGCCACGAACAGGCCTAGGGCAAAGGCACCAGCGACGGAGCGCCGGTTCAGATGCCAGAGATCAGGCGCGCGCAGGCGCGGACCCAGCATACCCAGGCGATGATGTCCCCCGACCGATTCATAGGCCGGGAACCACTTTTTGATGAACCGTTTCGTCATGAGCTAGCGAGTGGGATCCGGCCCGGGACGGGCTGCGTAGAGTCGCGACGCCCGGTCACTGTCACTGACGGCGTTCGCTCGCATGATAGGGGCGTTCCAGACCGGATGGAACGATGATGTGGTTCGCGGCCGCGGTTTTATTTGGGGCGGTGATCCTGCACCGATTGGCGGAGCTTCCGGCATGGCCCTGGACGCTGGTGATCGTGCTCGCCCTGCTGCTGGCGCTGCGCCCGAGCCTGCGGGTACCGAGCGGATTCCTGCTGGGATTCGCGCTCGCCGGGCTGCACGGGCAGGGCTGGATCGAGCGTGTCGTTCCGGAGCCGCTGGCCGGAACCGAGGTGACGGTAATCGGTACGGTCCGTGGCATCCCGGACCATTCGCCGCGCCGCACCCGCTTCGTCTTCCATGTGCATGAGATCGTGGAAGCCCCCTCAGAGTTCCAGGCCACGCGGCTCCGGGTTACCGGGTTTCCGGCCGATCCTCGGCTGGCGGCGGGGGATACGCTTCGAGTCACCCTGCAACTGCGGCCGCCGCGCGGCCTGCACAACCGGGCGGGTTTCGATTTCGGCGCCTGGCTGTACCGCGAGGGCATGCACGGCCTGGCCAGTGTGCGCGGCACGCCGCAATGGCTGGAGCCTCGGCAACGGAGATGGCATATCCCCGACCCGCACCCGCTGCGCGAGGCGGTGCGCGATGCGATGGCGCGAGCCCACCCGCAGGCCCGGCATCCGGGGGTGATGCAGGCCCTGGTGATCGGCGAGCGGGGTGCGATGCAGCCGGAGGAGTGGCGCATCTTCCTGCACACCGGCACCAATCACTTGATGGCCATTTCCGGCCTGCATGTCGGCCTGGTGGCGGGCTTTGCACTGCTGCTGGCACGCTGGGGCTGGCGCCACGGCCGCTGGCTGCGCCGGCGGATTCCGCTGGCGCTGTTCGGTGGCTTGAGTGCGATGGCGGCGGCAACGCTTTACGCGGGGCTGGCCGGTTTCAGCATCCCGACGCAGCGGGCGCTGATCATGTTGTTGCTGATCACCACGGCGGCCCTGCTGCAACGGGATCCGCTGTCGTGGCGGATTTATTCCGGGGCCTTGTTGGCGGTGCTGGTGCTGTCGCCGGCCAATGTGCTGGCACCGGGATTCTGGTTTTCCTTCGGTGCGGTGGCGGTGATCCTGCTGCTGTTGCAGGGGCTGGTGCAGCGTCCCGGACCCACGGGGTGGTTGCGGATCCAGGTGATCCTGGCGCTGGCGCTGTTGCCGCTCAGCCTGGCCTGGTTCCAGTTGGGGGCCTGGGTGGCGCCGCTCGCCAATCTGCTGGCGGTGCCGGTGATCAGCTTTTTGGTGTTGCCGCTGCTGCTGATCGGAGCCGGTTTCGCCCTGATCGGGCCCGCCTTCGGTGCCCCGTTCCTGTGGTGGGCGGATACCGGACTCGCCGTGCTGCTCTGGGCGCTGGAGGGGCTGCTGAGGATCCCCGGTGCCGCGACCGAAACCGCGGTGATCGGGTTCGCGGCGCTGCTGGCCGGGGTGGGCGTGATGCTCCTGCTGGCGCCGCGGGCCCGCCGTGGGTGGCCCTGGATCGTGCTCGCCTGCCTGCCCTTGGTGCTTCCTCTGGGGCAGCGGCTGGCCGAGGGCGACTTTCGTGCCGACCTGCTCGATGTCGGGCAGGGGCTGGCCGCCATCGTGCAGACGCGGCACCACGTGCTGGTGTACGACGCCGGTCCCGCCTGGGATGGCGGTTTCGATTCCGGTCGCTCGGTGGTGCTGCCGGCGCTGCGCCAGCAGGGGGTGCGTCGAATCGACCGGATCCTGGTCAGCCACGAGGACATGGACCATCGGGGTGGGGTGGCGGCGGTGGCCGCGGGCCTGCCGGTGGAACGTATCCTGAGCCGGCCCGGGGTTGGGGACGGCAATGGTGATGGCGCCGAGGCCGCCTGTGAAGCCGGACTCGACTGGACCTGGGACGGCGTGCGGTTTCGGACCCTGCATCCGCCGCCCTTCTGGGATTGGGGCAATGCCAGCTCCTGCGTGCTGGCCATCCACGGCCGCCACGGGCGCCTGTTGCTGACCGGTGATGTCGAGGGGTTGGGGGAATCGGTGCTGGTGCATCGCCACGTCGGCGAACTTGATACCGATGTGTTGCTGGTGCCGCACCATGGCGCCTCCGGGGTTCTCAGCCGGGGGCTTCTGGAGGCGGCGACTCCGGGGGCTGCCTGGGTCGCGCGGGGTTTCGATAACTCCTTCGGACACCCGAGCCCTGCGGTCACCGAGCGCCTGGAGGCCCAGTGCATCCCGCTGTTCGATACCGCCGAGCGCGGGCAACTCTGGCTGGAAACCGGCCCCGGCGGGATCCGTCTGGGACCGGGCAGCCGCGTCGAGCGACGGCGCTTCTGGCTGCCGCCGGTGCCACTGCAGCCGCCATTGCCGGCTAGCTGCCCGGAGTCGGACCTTGGATTGCCGGCCCGGGCGCCGAGTCCGGGTTCGCTCGGCACGCCAGGCTGAACTGGATCCTTGGATCCCTGCGTTCGCTGCCTCACCGACGAGGGGCAGCGCGTGTAAAATACACCGATGACAATGACCCTACCGGATACCATCCGCCCCATCCGCTTCGAGGCGGGCGTGCTTTACCTGCTTGATCAGCGCCACCTGCCCGGCATGACGCGCGAGAACCCCTATACCGAGGTCGATGCAGTGGCCGCGGCCATCCGCGACATGGTCGTGCGCGGTGCGCCGGCGATCGGCATCACCGCCGCCTTCGGGGTGGTTCTGGCCTGCCAACAGGCGCAGATGGCAGGGCACGCCGGCTGGCGGGCCGAGGTGAACGCCGGGATCGACCGCCTGGCGGCCGCGCGCCCCACGGCGGTGAATCTGTTCTGGGCGCTCGACCGGATGCGTGCGGTGCTGGATCGGGTCCCGTCGGTCGAGGCCGCGTGCACCGAGACGCTGGCTGCGGCCCAGGAGATGCTCGCAGGCGACATTCGCGACAATCGACAACTGGGCGCGGCCGGTGCCGCGCTGATCGAACCCGGCCGCGCGGTGCTCACGCATTGCAACACCGGGTCGCTCGCCACCGGCGGCTTCGGCACCGCGCTTGGGGTGATCCGTTCGGCCTGGGCAGCGGGTCGGATCGCCGAGGTCTTTGCG
>PWGH01000045.1 GCA_003555285.1 Thioalkalivibrio sp. | reverse complement strand
GGCAAGCCCGGCTTGACCCCGGGACACTGGATCAAGCCGGGGGCGACGGTGATCGATGTCGGCATAAACCGCATGGAGGATGGCACCCTGTGCGGCGATGTGGAATTCGCGGCCGCCGCCGAACGGGCTGCGTGGATCACCCCGGTTCCCGGCGGCGTCGGTCCGATGACCGTCGCCATGCTGCTCGACAACACCTTGAAGGCCCGCGCGTTCGGAGAGAACGAGGCGCCGCGGTAGCCGGCCGTCATGCCGGCAAACTGGCCTGAGCCTCCGACAGGCGGTACCATCGCGAACCCACATCCAAAGGGAATGCCGAATGCCGCGTCTCTTCATCCCCCTGGCACTCATTCTTGCAACCACTTTTTCAGGAGCCCTCATGGCTGATGACCAACCCAAGGTCGCGTTCGAAACCAATCACGGTCGCATCGTCCTGCAACTCGAGGCACAAGCCGCCCCGAAGACCGTAGAGAGCTTTCTGCGCTATGTGGACGAAGGCTTCTTCGACAACACCATCTTTCACCGGGTGATTCCCGGCTTCATGATCCAGGGCGGCGGCTTCGACCCCGACATGAAGCAGAAACCCACCCATGAGCCGGTCCCGAACGAGGCCGACAACGGCCTGAAGAACAAGGCCGGCACCGTCGCAATGGCGCGCACGCAGGATCCGCATTCGGCGACCGCGCAATTCTTCGTGAACGTGTCCGACAACGGCTTCCTCGATCACACTTCGAAAACGCCGCAGGGCTGGGGCTACACCGTCTTTGGCCACGTGGTCGAGGGCATGAGCGTGGTCCGCGAGATCGAGGGCGTGAAGACCGGCCGGGTCGGCATGCATCAGGACGTGCCGCTGGAACAGGTGGTCATCCAGAGCGCCCAGCGCGTCGAGTAGATATGCCCATCGCACCGCCGGTTCTGGTGGTTTCCGATCTCCACCTGGACCGGGAGCCCGGGCCCACGCTGACCCGGTTCCTGGCCTTCCTGGATGGTCCGGCCCGCGTGGCTTCGGCGCTGTACATCCTCGGCGACCTGTTCGAGTACTGGATCGGCGACGACGATGATCATCCCGCCGCCGAGCTGCTTGCGGCGGCGCTGTCCCGGCTGCCGGTGCCGATCACCTTCCAGCATGGCAACCGGGATTTCCTGCTCGGCACCGCCTACGCCCGCCGTGCCGGGATGACGCTGGCCCCGGAAGAACTTCCGGTCGAAGGTGCGACCGGAACCGCGCCGCTGATGCTGCACGGCGACAGCCTGTGTACCGCGGACGTCGACCACCAGCGCTTTCGCACCCTGGTTCGGGCGCCCGAATGGCAACGGGAGTTTCTGACCCGCCCGCTGGACACCCGCATCGCCGAGGCCGAACGCCTGCGTGCGCTCAGCCGCGAGGCCGGTCGGCTGAAGCCGCGCGACATCACCGATGTGCATCCCGAGGCCGTGCAGGCGGTTCTGCGTCGGCACCAGCGCGCCCTGCTGGTGCATGGCCACACGCATCGCCCGGCGATCCACCGCCTGCAGGTCGATGGCCGCCCCTGCCTGCGCTGTGTGCTGCCGGCCTGGGACGAGCTCCCCGGGTATCTGGTCCTGGACGCGGGTGGGCCGCGCCTGCTGACCCTGGACGGTGAAGCTTATCCGGTGGTCTCGGGCGGAGCCGTCGCCTCGGCCTGAAGCGCCAGGGCCTGCAGTTCCCGCCGGCTGAATCCGGCGGCGAGGCGCGCATCGACGGCGAAGGGCGGACGCACGCGCCCAGGCATGTGCCGCGCCAACAACTCCAGAAAGGTCGCCTCGGGGTCAAGCCCGCGTTCCAGCGCCAGGTGGCGAAACCAGTACGAGCCGATCGCCACATGGCCGATCTCCTCGCGCTGGATCACCTGCAACAGCCGAACGGTTTCGGCATCGCCCGCCGCCGCCAGCCGCTCGATCATCCCCGGCGTCACGTCAAGGCCGCGCGCCTCGAGCACCCGCGGCACCAGCGCCATGCGCTCCAGCGCATCGGTATCGGTGCGCACGGCCATCTCCCAGAGTCCGTTGTGGGCCGCGAAGGCGCCATAGGCACTGCTCAGCTCGGTCAAGCGGCGGGCCAGCATCCGGAAATGCCGGGCCTCCTCCGCCGCCACCAGCAGCCAGTCGCTGATGAAGGCCGCGGGCAGGTCGCGGAAGCGATACACGGCATCGAGCGCGAGGTTGATCGCGTTGAATTCGATATGCGCGATTGCATGCACCAGCGCCCGGCGCCCGCGCGCGCTGTTCAGCCCGCGCCGGGGCAGCGCCTGCGGCGGCACCAGTTCCGGTCGTTCGGGGCGTCCGGGTACCTCGAGGGGGTGCACCGGCGCATCCGCCGGCTCGATCTGCAGTTCGTCCCGACGCCAGGCCTCGAGCAGCCGGTCCACGGCCGCGCATTTGCGCTCCGGGTCGCATTCACGCAGGGCTTCCAAAGCGCGGGCGTGCACGCCCTTGCTCAGGCAGGCAGCATGGCCCGTTCGTTTACCCGGGTCTGGGCCCGGTCGGTTTTTCGGCCCGGCCTGGTCGTACTCATCGGGCTTCGTTCCGACGTCGTGGCCCGTCCGCGCGTCACGGTCCGTCCGACGGCTGCCGGATTCGGCACCGGGTGCCGCCCCGGCCGGTCCCAGCTGCACCAGTAGGATATCCATCACGTTGGTACCGGTTCCGCTGCTCGGGACCGTTTGTCCCCGGTCCTGCCAGAAACGTCCGGTGTCGGCGTCGCGCAGGGCTTGGCGCAGGCTGGCCCGCAGGCCTTCCCCACCCCCCGCCCCAGCGGCCGATTCAACCGGGGGCTGCGCGTCCGCGAACCAGGCACCGGCCGTTCCGCTGTTGCCGTCAACACCGTCGGTCGCTGCGGACAGAACCGCGATGGACCGCGGCCAGCCGCGCGCCAGCCAGAGCAGCAGGAGCAGGGCTGCCAGATGCTGTGCCCGGCCACCACGACCGGGCCGTTTCGGCAGGCGCACCAGGGCCTCGCCACCCCACACATGGATCCCGGCCGGCGCCTGACGCAGGAAGCGCACCAGCTGGGCCGCCGACCGTGCCGCGCTGCCCGGCGGAAACAGGCCGTGATCCCAGACCGGCAAGTCGGCCGCGACCGCAGCGGCCGCAGCCTGACGCGCATCGGTATTGCGCGCCACCAGCTGGTGCGGTGGACAGACGGTGGGCCGGGGCGGTGGCGGCAGTCGACGCAGCAGCGCCTTGAGTTCCGGCCAGCCCAGATCGGGAACCTCCACCGGCTTATCGGCAACGGCGGGCCAGAACGGCCCGGAGCCCACCGCACCCAGATCATCGCCGGGCACATCGCTGATCACCAATACCCGCAGATTGGGGCTTGAACAGAAGGCGCCCGCGCGTCCGCCCTTCAGGCAGGAGAAGCGGGCGCGCAGGGCATTCATCACCCGAATGTCCACGCCGGCGGCGAGCAGGCGCGCGTTGAGCTCCCGCAGTTGGTCCGGCGTCACCTCGGGCGGCAGCAGTTCGGCGAGGCTCGATGCGCCACCGGAAAGCAACACCAGCACCGCATGCGCGGGCGGCACCGCGATCAGGAATTCGGCCACGGCGTTGCCGGCGGCCAGGCTCTCGGGACCCGGAATGGGATGATTGCCCGGCTGCCGACGCACCGGAAAAGGCCAGGGCGGGGCTTCGTCCGGCCGTTGCGGTGACGCACCGGAACGCGCGTCGGGGGTCGGATCGGGGGAACTGTCCGGCGATTCTGCGACCCGCGCCTCGAGGGGTGTGATCACCAGGGCCTGCACCACCGTATCCGGCCAGCCCTCGGCCACGCCCTGCAGCATCGCGTCCGCGGCCTTGCCCCAGGCCAACACCTGCAGCGGCCGGGTGGGTGCCGACATCGTG
>PWGH01000079.1 GCA_003555285.1 Thioalkalivibrio sp. | reverse complement strand
GCTGCCGTGAGCTGGCGTTCGTTGAAGCGAACCTGCACCCCCCTCTCGCCTTCCCCGATCAGCAATTGCACCCCCTTCATCAGGGTGTCCGGCCGGTCCCGGAATTTCTGCACCATCTGGAACGCCTTGTCGGTGGTGTCGATGGTCACACGCTTCGCGTTGCTGAGGGTTGCCGGCTTGCGGTCGTCGATCACCACGCGGTCGTCGCCGGAAGCCGGGATGTTGAAGCGCGCGGTCTTCTCGGCCTCACCGGACTGCGCAGCCACGAGCACGATGCAGCCAACCGGTGGCACCTCGAAAGGCTCGGCGTAGACCCGACCCTCCTTCGGGTTGGTCCCGTCCAGGGTGTAGCGCATCTCAGCCATCGGGGTGCAGCGCAGTTCCACCTTGCGCGTGGTCGCGACCGCGTGGATCTCATGGCGGATGGTCAAGTCCGCGACCCACCGGGTCGGTTCGCCCACCTGGTGCCGGGCCTCGTTGTCGATCGCGATGAAATAGAGCGTCGCTTCCGGCGTCTCGAAGTGGTCGAGATCCTCGACCTGCGAGTCCCGCTCGGACACCGAAGCCGACCGGGAGACGTGCACGCGGGGACTCGGCCCGGCATTGCGCGGCGTGATTGACAGCGTGGTGCGCCCGGTGTCGCGGTCCACACTCTGCGGGGTGACGTTTACCGAGGTGCGCTCGGCGGGGAACGGCCCTTTCTCGAGGTACCCGTCCGCACTCTGGCGCCACCGGCCCTGCTTCAGGGCCTCGTCGCGCAGCGTCTCCAACCCCTTCGCGCCCGGCATCCAGGGCCAGGTCGGGTCGGTCTTCGCGCGCATCACGAAGTCCCGCCAGGGGACGCGGCGGTCGCTGGACGGCCACAGGTACGCCTCGGCCATCGCCCAGTACGTGGACAGGTCTTCCATGAAGTCGAGCGCGAGCTTGTGGTCGCAGCGAGCGCTGGCCAGCAGCTTCTCGATCTGCGCCTCGGCGGACTGATCGCCCTTGCCGAAGTTGAGCCCGTTGTCGATGGTGGCCATCACCAGCTCGGCGTTGCCGCCGGGAAAGAACAGCCGGTTGTAGGCGCCTGACGCGGCCTTGCTGAAGCGTTCCTCTAATTCCTCGACCTTGTCGCGCGCTTCCTCGTACAGCGAGTCGCCGGGCTTGAGATTCTGGAAGATGCGCTCGACCGCGTAGAACTCGCGCAAGCGCGCCTCGACTTCGTTGGCAAGGTAGCTGTCGTGCCCGGACAGGATCAGGATGTTGTTCTTCTCCTGCTGAAACTCGAAGAAGTTGCGGATCTGCTCGGGCGGCGTGCGCCCGTCCGGCTGGATCACCAGCAGGATGCGGTGCCCGCTGAGCTTCACGTCATCCAGCCGGGGCATCACCTGGACTTCCTGGTACGCATGCTTGCGCTGTGCCTGCAACCGGCCGGAAAGACGGTTCACCAGCGCGCCGTCGATCTTCGCGGCGGGCACCTGCTTCGCGTCGCGCTCGATGCGGCGGGAGAGGTTCTCGGTCTCCTTGAAGTAGAACGCCTCGCCCTCACGGTGCAGGTACCAGGCCTTGTCGCGCAGGCGCTCGAGTGCCGCGAGAAACTCGTCGGCCTTGCGATTGGGCGCGGCGAGGTACTCGATGATCTCGGCCTGGGTCAGCCCGAAATGCGCCCCCACGGAACGCGACAGCGACGAGGACAAGATCAGCTTCGCGACCTGGGTAGCGGCGTCGCTCACGAGCGCGTCGTCGATCTCCTCAGCGCGCGCGTTACCCTGGTCGGCGATGTCGTTCACCACCGCGGGCATCAGGGTCGGGTTCACCCGCTGGATTTCGTCGCGCACGGTCACATCGTTCAGATCGAGGTGCTGGGTACCGATCAGGAACACGTCGTTGTCCGGGCGGTTCCAGACACTGCGCAGCAGGCGCGCGGTGAACTGCATCAGACCACGGGTCTGACGGAAACCCTCGTTCTCCTTGAACAGCGCCACCAGGCTCTTGAACGAGGGGTGGAACGGATAAGTCTCGCGCACCTCTTCGGCCACCTGCTCCATGCCGCGCGCAGTGATGTAGCCACCGTCCTCCGCGGCCTTGACCTGTTCGGCGAAGGCCTCGGCGACCGAGTCGATCAACTCCTCCGGGGGTATCTCGGTGAACAAGCGCTTCTTCAGGATCTCGTAGATCTCGTTGCCGGCGAGCTGCACCGGTGTGATGGTCTGTGCCTGGCGCCGGGCCTCCTGCTGGAGGTTGGACATCACGCGGGCGAGGTCGCGGGTCTGGGCATCGTAGCTGCCCGCCAGGTTGGCGATGACCACGCAGCAGCGCGGCAGCTTGATCGATGCACTGAGCAGCGTGCCGAGCGAGAAGGTCACCAGGTCCGCCAGCGTGCCCTTGCCCACCGCGCGGGCGTTGGCGTTCAGCAGGTACGGAGGCAGTTCATCCAGGAGGATCAGGGTCGGCTCGTCGCCGATGATCTCCATCCACTTCTTCTCGTCGATACTGCGCGGGCCATCGATCCAGAACGGGCGCACCAGGTCGGCCTTGCCGAGTTGTTGCCCGATCTCGCCCCAGATGTAGTGCTCGGGATCATTGCGGCCATTGAAGGCAGCGATGCGTGCGGCACCGAAGTCCAGCCGCTCGGCGAGGTCCGGCGGAAGCACCGTGGGGCGAAGATGCGGATGCCGCGCCAGCAGCCCGAGCGCCACCATCAGGTGGGTCTTACCACCGCCCATCGCCTGGGCCAGCTCAAAGGCCGCCTGATCAGATTTTCCGGCGAGGCGCAGAAGGCCCTCGCGGAACAGGGCGTCCATGCCCTGGGTGACGTAATTGCGGGCGAAGAACTCCTCGCCACTGCCCTCTTCCTGGATCAGATCCGACAGGTTCTCGATCGCCTCCGACATCCGGTAGTCGTGAACCATCGGATGGATCGCGCAGGCGTCCCGAACTGTTCTCAGCATGCCTTTCCCCCTTGGGCCCTAGCTGCTAAACCCTTGGTGCAGTCACCAACCGTCAACTAGGCGATTCACGGGCCAACTCCAGTAGCGCTGCCCTGAGGCGCTCTACGAACTCCCGCTTGTTGCCACAGCGGTACTCGAAGTACCTGTCGGACATCCCCGGCCCGCCCTCGAATTCGTCAATGTCGATCTCCGCACAGTCGCAATACTCTATCAATACGTCTCGAGGAGTGAGACGCTCCCAAATCCGATCCCGCTCATCGTCATCCAAGTCGAGCCCCGCCAGATCAATCAGATCGACCGAGAGCCCATCCAACAAACTTCCCGAAAAAACAAACTCTTCCTCGTGATTCATCATGGGACTATGCCCCCAGCGTGTCCGATCATTTCACGCGTTCTAGCCGTTGGTCCGCCCGAATTTCCATCATCTGCTGTACTCCGGGGCCGCCGGCCACCAGCTATCACTGGTGAAACGCGAACGGCTTGATCGCTTCTTTTTGCTCTTCATCCAACACCTTGTCTGGCAGGAGTCACGAGAAGACACGCAACTCTCGACCCTGCCACGATCCTGCGATCGCTTCGCGGAACGGCAACTCCGCGACCTGAAACCTAGACCCCTTTCTTCGACTTCTCAGCCAGTTGCTTCAGCGATAGCTTGATCTGCTCTGGCGTGCCGACGGGCAGTCCCTGCCGCTTCGCCTCATGGATGAGTTGCAACCGCGCCTTGCCCGCCTCCAGTGCCCGCCGCCGCTCTTCCGGCGACATCCGGTCGAGCTGTGCCTGCAGCTTCTGCCGTACTGCTTCTTCCTGTGGATCAGCCATGGTCCCAATCTAACCTCGTCGGGTGCGTTTCCAGCCGGCAAGCATCCTGGCTATAACGGTATCCCTTCAGGGGAAAGAGTAGCCCATGCGCTGGCTCAGAGAGTG
>PWGH01000111.1 GCA_003555285.1 Thioalkalivibrio sp. | reverse complement strand
GCGCCGCGCCGTTGCAGGCCAAGGACATGCGCCAGGCCGCTGAGGACACCGCCCTGGCCCGCTTGCGGGAATGGGCCCGTGATGGGGAGGAATGCGCGGTGGCCTTTGGCAGCGCCCCCGAGGAGATTTCCCGGCATGCCGAGGAATGGGGCGCGGACTTGATTGCGATCGGCACGCGCGGACGCAGTCAACTGGCGAGCATGATGTCCGGGTCCGCGACCGAATGGTTGATCCGCCATGCCCGGATGCCGGTGATGGTGGTGCACGATGTCACGATGAGCGAGGCCATGCGCGAAAAAATGCCGCCGACGACCGCCGTCGGCTGAATGCCGGCCAAGCCCTGGCGTACCCGGTCTTTATATCGGACTCCCGCAGGCGTCCCAGACGCCGGCCGCTCCCTTTTTATTCAATGACTTGCCGCCATCTTGGTCTACGGCTTGGAATAGATGTTCCCTAGAACGGAACGTCGTCGTCCTGGATGCTGCGACCGGAGGGGGCCTGGCTGCTGGGCGCATTCCACTCGTCCTGCGGCCCGCGATCGCGGCCACGATCGCCCGAATCACCGCCCGGTGCGCCGCCACGGCCGCCCAACAACTGCATTTCGTTGGCCACGATCTCGGTGGTGTAACGATCCTGCCCCTCCTTGTCCTGCCACTTGCGCGTCTGAATCCGGCCCTCGATGTAGACCTGCGAGCCCTTGTTCAGGTACTGCGCGGCGATCTCGCCCAGACGTCCGAAGAGTACGACCCGATGCCACTCGGTGTTGTCCCGCTTCTCACCGGTCTGCTTGTCGGTCCACTGCTCGGTGGTGGCGATGCGCAGGCTGGTGATGGTGAGCCCGGCCGGGGTTTCACGCTTCTCGGGGTCGGCACCCAGATTGCCGAGCAGGATTACCTTGTTCACTCCGCGGGCCATGGCTGCTCCTTGTGCGTTGTTCGTTGGATTGGGTCGCTGAATTCGATCGCGTAGTGTACCAAGCAGTGCGTCCGACCGCTTGCTTGCCCGCTCGCCTGCCGGCAGCGCTGGGCAGCGGAGGAGATTCAGCGACCGGCGGGCCACGCCTTCGCGGGTTCGGTCCCGCGTTCGCGATCATCTTCGCCGTCGTGGTCGGCCTCGCGGAACACGGTGCGCACGGCAGCGGCGTCGAAACGCGCCGGATCCACCTTCAGGTACACGGCCTGCTCGCACGCACTGACCCGTGCCTCCGCCACGCCCTCCAATCGGTCCAGGCGGGCCTGCAAGGCACCGGGCGCCGCCTGCCAGCACGCCGGCAACGCATAGGCCCGATTGGCCAGATGGCTCGGCGGCGCCATGGTGCGAGCCACCAGCAACCAGAGGATCGCACCGGCCAAGCCCAGGCCGAAGACCCCGGCGGCGCCCGCATAGGTCAGGATCAGTCCGCCCAGCGTCCCGCCGGCGAAGATGCCCAGGAACTGACTGGTGGAGAATAAGCCCATGGCGGTGCCCTTCTCGGCCACGGGCGCCGTCTTCGCGACCAGCGAGGGCAGGGCCGCCTCGAGCAAATTGAAGGCGGCGAAGAACAACACCAAGGCCAGACCCAGCGCGAACCAGTCCCGGGCGAAGGGCAACAGCGCCTGCACCGCGATCAACAGTCCGATCGCCACCAGGAACACCGGCTTCATCGCCCGGCGGCGCTCGGCATGAATCACCGCCGGGATCATCAACAGGAAGCCGAGCACCAGGACTGGCAGGTAGATCTGGTAATGCAGCGCCGGATTCAGTTCCAGCCGGGTCACCAGCAGGACGGGCAGCACGAGGAAATTGGCCGCCAGGGTGGTGTGCAGGATGAAGGCACCGAGGTTCAGCCGCATCAGTTCGCCGTCGCGCAGCACCTGGCGCAATCCGCCGGGGACCGGCACCATGTCCGGGTGCGGACGGGCATGGGCAGCCTTGGGCACCCAGAAAAAGAGCACCAACAGGGCCACGACGCCGAGCGCGGCGGTCACCCAGAAGATCCCGGACAGGCCGAAGCCGCGATCGATCAGCGGCCCGACCACCATCGCGGCGGTGAAGGTCAGGCCGATGGTCAGCCCGATCACGGCCAGGGCGCGGGTGCGCCGTTCCTCAGCGATCAGATCCGCCGTGAGCGCCAACACCACAGCAGCCACCGCACCGGCGCCCTGTAAGGCCCGCCCCAGGATCAGGCCGTACACCGATTCCGCCAACGCGGCGATCACACTGCCGATGATCAGCAACACCAGGCCCACCGCGATCAACGGTTTGCGACCCACCCGATCGGACAGCATGCCGAAGGGGATCTGCAGCAGAGCCTGCGTCAGGCCGTAGATGCCGAGCGCGACGCCCATCAACAAAGGGGTGGCCCCCGGGAACACGTCCACATACAGCATCAGCACCGGCAGGACCATGAACAAGCCCGCCATGCGCACGGAATAGATCGCCGCGAGGCCGGAGGTGGCGCGAAATTCGGAGACGGGCATAGGCGGGTGGCTCTGGATCCCGATCGGGTTCGAACGGTCGGACAGCGCATCTTACCGGGAAACCGTCCTGGACTGCGGGATCGTCGAGGACCGCGGCGCGCAATGCTACCATTGCCGGCTCGGCGCAACGCCGTCGGCAATTCCTGGAAGCCGGATGGATACGATCAAGATTCGCGGTGCACGCACCCATAACCTGAAGGCCATCGACCTGGATCTGCCGCGCGAGCGGCTGATCGTGGTCACCGGGGTCTCGGGGTCAGGCAAGTCGTCGCTGGCCTTCGACACCTTGTTCGCCGAGGGACAGCGCCGCTATGTGGAGAGCCTGTCGACCTACGCCCGGCAGTTCCTGTCGATGATGGAAAAACCCGATGTCGATCTGATCGAGGGGCTGTCGCCGGCGATTGCGATCGAGCAGAAGAGCACCTCGCACAACCCGCGCTCCACCGTCGGCACCATCACCGAGATCTATGACTACCTGCGGCTGCTGTTCGCCCGTGCCGGCGAGCCGCGCTGTCCGGAGCACGGCACCACCCTGGCGGCCCAGACCATCTCGCAGATGGTCGACCAAGTGCTGGCGTTGCCGCCGGGGGAGCGTCTGATGCTGCTCGCGCCGATCGTGCGCGGACGCAAGGGCGAACATGTCCGGCAACTGGAGGCGATGCGCGCCCAGGGCTTCCTGCGCGCGCGCATCAATGGCGAGGTGGTGGATCTCGATGCGCTACCAACCATCGACCCCAAGCGCAAGCACGATATCGAGATCGTGATCGATCGCTTCAAGGTGCGCGAGGACCTGCGCCAACGGTTGGCCGAGTCCTTCGAAACCGCGACCGGGCTGGCCGAGGGCATGGCCCTGGTCGCCTGGATGGATGAACCCGAACGGGCACCGTTGGTGTTTTCCGCCCGATTCGCCTGTCCCGTCTGCGGCTATGCGATCCGGGAACTGGAGCCCCGGCTGTTTTCGTTCAACAACCCGGCCGGAGCCTGTCCGGCTTGCGACGGCCTGGGCATCCGGCAGTCCTTCGATCCGGAACGTGTGGTCGCGCAGCCGGAACTCAGCTTGGCCGGCGGAGCGGTGCGCGGCTGGGACCGGCGCAATGCCTGGTATTTCAGCCTGCTTCAGAGTCTCGCCGCGCATTATCGCTTCGATGTCGAGACGCCCTGGGTCGACTTGCCGGCTGCGGTGCGCGCCGTGATCCTGCATGGCTCGGGGACGGAAAAGATTCGCTTCACCCATCCCGGCGGCGACGGGCGGCCGCGCGCCGAATTGCGCCGCTTCGAGGGGGTGGTCCCGAACCTGGAACGCCGGTATCGGGAAACGGACTCGCCGGCGGTGCGCGAGGAACTCGGCCGCTACCTCGCCCACCACCCCTGCGGGGAATGCCATGGTACCCGGTTGAACGCCGGCGCCCGCAATGTCTTCCTGCGCGACCAAAACCTGCCGGCCCTGACCCGTATGAGCGTGGCCGACGCCCGCGCTTTCTTCCAGAATCTCACCCTACCGGGCCGGTTCGCACGCATCGCCGAAAAGGTCGTGCACGAGCTGGACGCGCGCATGGGGTTCCTGGTCGACGTCGGCCTGGAATACCTGACCCTTGACCGGCCTGCCGAAACCCTATCCGGCGGCGAGGCGCAGCGGATCCGGCTCGCCTCCCAGATTGGTTCGGCGCTGGTTGGGGTGATGTACATCCTGGATGAGCCCTCAATCGGCCTGCACCAACGCGATAACGAACGCTTGCTGCGAACCCTGTTCAATCTGCGCGATCTCGGCAACACCGTAATCGTGGTCGAACACGACGAAGAGGCCATTCGCCGTGCGGACTTCGTGGTGGATATCGGCCCCGGTGCGGGTCGCCATGGCGGCGAGATCGTGGCCGTGGGCACCGCAGCCGAGATCGAGGCCCATCCCGACTCCCTGACCGGGGCGTACCTGTCCGGGCGGCGGGCCATTCCGATCCCGGTGCAGCGCCAACCGCTCGACCCGGAACGCCTGTTGACCGTTCGCGGCGCCTGCGGCAACAACCTGAAGGGCATCGACGCCGCCTTTCCGGTCGGCCTGCTCACCTGCGTCACCGGGGTCTCCGGTTCCGGCAAGTCCACACTCGTCAACGACACCCTGTACCCGGCCGTGGCCAATGCGCTGTACCGCGGCAGCCACAAGGTGGCCGCCCACGCCAGCATCGACGGCTTGCACTGGATCGACAAGGTCGTGGACATCGACCAGAGCCCGATCGGGCGCACGCCGCGCTCCAACCCGGCGACCTACACCGGGCTGTTTACCCCCATCCGGGACCTCTTTGCCGGCACGGCCGAGGCCCGATCCCGCGGTTACCGCCCCGGGCGCTTTTCCTTCAACGTGCGTGGCGGCCGCTGCGAGGCCTGCCAGGGCGACGGCGTGATCAAGGTCGAGATGCACTTCCTGCCGGACGTCTTCGTCCCTTGCGACGTGTGCCGGGGGCAGCGCTACAACCGCGAGACCCTCGAGGTTCGCTACAAGGGCCGCAGCATCCATGAGGTGCTGGAGATGACCGTCGAGGATGGTCTGACCTTCTTCCATGCGGTCCCCGCCATCCGGCGCAAGCTGGAGACCCTGATGGACGTCGGCCTGTCCTACATCCAGCTGGGCCAGAACGCGACCACGCTGTCCGGTGGCGAGGCCCAGCGCATCAAGCTCGCGCGCGAACTGTCCAAGCGCGACACCGGCCGCACGCTGTACATCCTCGACGAGCCCACCACCGGCCTGCATTTCTTCGATGTCGAGCAGCTGCTCACCGTGCTGCATCGCCTGCGCGACCACGGCAACACCGTCGTGGTGATCGAGCACAACCTGGATGTGATCAAGACCGCCGACTGGCTGATCGACATCGGCCCCGAAGGCGGCGGCAACGGCGGCCGCATCCTGGTCGCCGGCCCGCCGGAAACCGTCGCGGCAGCCCCCGAAAGCCACACCGGCCGCTTCCTCGCCGCGATCCTCGCCACCGCCCTCGCCCGCACCGCCACCGGCTAGACACTCCTGCCCCCGCGCGTGAGGGTGGCACCGTCGCCGCCGGGGTAGCACCGTCGCCGGGGAGGTCCGTGACCCTCCGGCGGGACGCCGTGAATACATCCCTGTAGGCTTGACGGCAGCGGGGTGGATCCCAGTGGAGGGCGCAGCCCTGTTCGCGGGACGCCGTGAATACCTCCCTGTAGGCTTGACGACCGCTTCCCTGCGGCCGACACCCGCGAACAGGGCTGCGCCCTCCACTGGGATCATCTTTTTTTATTAAAGGGCAACGGGCAGCGTTGTAGGGTGGACCCAACGCAGCGGGCCCACCACACGGGGCTGGCGGGTGCGCTGCGCTTTACCCACCCTACACGACGACCGAGCCCCGGCCGCACGCCTTTGGGGTTTCTACCCGCTGAGAAGCCGTGTGGGGTGCGCCCGGTCCGGACCGTAGATGGCCATGGATGGCCATCTTCGAGCGCTCAGGGACGACTCGAGCGGGTCGGGACCGGGCGTACCCCGCACGCCTCGGGCACGGCCACAGGTTCGGGCACGGTCCCAGGCTCGGCTCAGCCCAAACGACGAAACCGGCACGGGGCCGGTTTCGGGGGGCGGACATGGGGCGTGGTGGGTCAGTCGGCCGTTGGGCGATCCATGAGCTCGACGTAGGCCATCGGGGCGTTGTCACCGGCGCGGTAGCCGCACTTCAGGATGCGCAGGTAACCGCCGGGGCGGGTCTGGAAACGCGGGCCGAGCTCGGTGAAGAGCTTGCCGACAATCTCCTTGTCGCGCAGCCGGGCAAAGGCCAGGCGCCGGGTATGGACCGAATCCTGCTTGCTGAGGGTGATCAGCGGCTCGGCGACGCGACGCAGTTCCTTTGCCTTGGGCAGCGTGGTCTTGATCAATTCATGGCGCAGCAGGGATACCGTCAGCGACTGCAGGGTCGCCTTGCGGTGGGAGCTGTTTCGGCTCAGTTGCCGACCGATGTTGCGATGACGCATGACTAGTACCTAGGTTCGTGTGTTCGGCCGCGGCCGGCGGTTATTCAGAGGGATCCTGCAATCCCGGGGGCGGCCAGTTTTCCAGGCGCATTCCCAGGGAGAGCCCGTGGCTGGCCAGCGTGTCCTTGATCTCGGTCAGGGACTTCTTGCCCAGGTTCGGGGTTCGCAGCAGTTCGACTTCGGTTCGCTGCACCAGGTCCCCGATATAGTAGATATTTTCGGCCTTCAGACAGTTGGCCGAACGCACGGTCAGTTCAAGTTCGTCCACGGGCCGCAACAACAACGGATCGACGGCACCGCCAGCCTGTGCACGGGTCTCGTGAGCAGTTTCCTGCAGGTCCACGAAGGGTGCCAGCTGGCCCTGGAGAATCCCGGCGGCCTGGCGCACCGCGTCATCCGGGGCGATGGCTCCATTGGTCTCCAGCTCCAGTACCAGACGGTCCATGTCGGTCCGCTGTGCCAGACGCGCGCTCTCGACGCGGTAGGAGACCCGACGAATCGGGCTGAAGCTCGCATCGAGCATCAGACGCCCGATCGTGCTTTCCGCCATCTCGTCCTGGCGCCGCGCGGACACCGGCTCATAGCCCCGCCCACTGCGCAAACGCAGCGACATTGCCAGTTCCACGTTCTTGGTCAGTGTGGCGATCACGTGATCCGGGTTCACCACCTCGACATCGTGGTCGAGCGTGATATCGCCGGCCGTCACCACGCATGGACCTTTCTTGCGCAAGGACACTACGCTTTCTTCGCGGGCATGCATACGCAACGCCACGCCCTTCAGGTTCAGCAGGATATCGACCACATCCTCCTGCACGCCCTCGATGGTGGAGTACTCGTGCAGTACACCCTCGATCTCGGCCTCGACGATCGCCGCGCCGGTAATCGATGACAGCAGCACGCGACGCAGCGCGTTGCCCAGGGTATGCCCGAAACCCCGCTCCAGCGGCTCAAGCACCACTTTCGCCTTGTGGCGGCTCTCGGATTCGACTTCGATGTGCTGCTTGTTGACCAGTTCGTTCGCTTGCATGTCCACTCCAGCCGGCAGGGTTTACTTCGAGTACAACTCCACCACCAGCGATTCATTGATATCGGCCGGCAGATCGGAACGGTCGGGAAGCGCCTTGAACAGGCCTTCGAACTTCGCACTTTCCACCTCGATCCAGGTGGGCAGGCCCGCCTGTTCCGCGAGGGTCATCGCATCCTTCACCCGCACTTGCTGACGCGCTTTTTCTCGCACCGAAACCACGTCGCCGGGGGAGACCTGGAACGAAGGGATGTTCACCGTCCGCCCGTTGACCAGGATCGCCCGATGCGAAACGAGCTGGCGCGCCTCGGCCCGGGTGCCGCCAAAGCCGATCCGGTAGACGACGTTATCCAGGCGCCCTTCCAGCAGGCGCAGCAGGTTTTCGCCGGTCGAACCCTTGATCCGCGATGCAGCCTTGTAATAATTGCGGAATTGCTTCTCCAGCACCCCGTAGGTGCGGCGCAGCTTCTGCTTCTCCCGCAGCTGCACGCCGTAGTCGGAGAGGCGCGTGCGCCGATCACCGTGCTGACCCGGGGGCTTGTCCAGCTTGCACTTCGTTTCGAGCGCGCGCGCGCGGCTTTTCAGCCCCAGGTCGCCGCCTTCACGTCGGGCCAGCTTGCAGGTCGGTCCAATATAACGGGCCATAACTAAAAACTCCGGATCGGTTTAGACGCGCCGCTTCTTGGGCGGACGGCAGCCATTGTGCGGGATGGGGGTGATGTCGCTGATGTTGGGGATCTTGAAGCCCACGTTGTTCAGCGCACGCACCGCCGATTCGCGACCCGGACCCGGGCCCCGAACCAGGACTTCCAGGTTCTTCACGCCATGCTCCTGGGCCGAGTTCCCAGCCCGTTCCGCCGCCACCTGGGCCGCAAACGGGGTCGACTTGCGCGAGCCGCGGAAGCCGGAGCCCCCGGAGGTCGCCCAACTCAGTGTGTTGCCCTGGCGATCGGTGATGGTGATGATCGTGTTGTTGAAGGAGGCATAGATATGCGCCACGCCTTCAGCGACATTCTTGCGGACCTTCTTCTTGGTCTTCGATTGCGGTTGTGCCATGTACGGGTTCCCGAAAAATTACTTGCGAATCGGACGGCGCGGGCCCTTGCGGGTGCGCGCGTTGGTGCGGGTGCGCTGCCCACGCAGCGGCAAACCGCGACGATGGCGCAATCCGCGGTAGCACCCGAGGTCCATCAGCCGTTTGATGTTCATGCTGACTTCGCGCCGGAGGTCGCCCTCCACCGGATGCTGGCCAACCTGCGCGCGCAGGCTCTCGACCTCGGCATCGGTCAGATCCCGTACCTTGATGTCCTCACGGACCCCGGCGTCCTTGCAGACCTGCCGGGCACGGGTCCGACCGATACCGTAGATGGCCGTCAAGGCGATCACGGTATGCTTCTGGTCCGGGATGTTGATACCAGCTACGCGAGCCATCCAAACTCTCCATCAAATTCGGCAAAGCCGATAAGTATAGTCAAAAAGCCGCGCGCACTCAAGTGCATGCTCAGCCCTGACGCTGTTTGTGGCGCGGGTCCGAGCAAATCACCCGGACCACCCCATGACGCCGGATCAGCTTGCAATTGCGGCAGATCGGCTTGACTGATGCTCGTACCTTCATTTCTTCTGTCTCCAAAACTAGCGGATATTACTGCCGCCGAAACCCTTGAGATTGGCCTTGCGCATCAGACCCTCGTACTGATGGGACATCAGGTGGGACTGCAGCTGCGCCATGAAGTCCATGGTCACGATGACGATGATCAGCAGCGACGTCCCGCCGAAATAGAAGGGCACGTTCCAGTACAGGATCAGAAACTCCGGCAGCAGACATACGGCGGTGATGTAGATCGCGCCGACCGCGGTCAACCGTGTCATGACCCCGTCGATGAACCGCTCGGTCTGCACTCCGGGACGGATACCTGGCACGAAGGCCCCCTGCTTCTTCAGGTTCTCGGCGGTTTCCCGGGAGTTG
Source organism: Thioalkalivibrio sp. (assembly GCA_003555285.1). The sequence goes on along the minus strand of PWGH01000111.1, from coordinate 7,051 downwards.
AACACCAGGGCCGTGTAGAAGAAACAGAAGAAGATGATCGCGGCCGCATAAAACGCCACGTACAACGGCTGACCCGGCGCAAGCGTGGTCGAGATATCCCGCAACCAGCCCATGCCTTCCGCCTGACCGAACCACTGGCCGAGCGTCGCCGGGAACAGGATGATGCTCGACGCAAAGATCGGCGGAATCACGCCCGCCATGTTCAGCTTCAGCGGCAGATGGCTCGACTGCCCACCAATTACCTTGCGACCGACCTGGCGTTTCGCATAATTGATGGTGATCCGACGCTGCCCGCGCTCGACGAAGACCACAAAGGCCGTCACCGCCAGCGCCAGGACGAGCAAGATTACCACAAATGCGGCCGCCAGTTCGCCGGTCCGCGCCAATTCCAGCGTACCGCCGATCGCCGCCGGCAGACCGGCCACGATGCCGGCAAAGATGATGATCGAGATGCCGTTGCCGATCCCCCGCTCGGTGATCTGCTCACCCAGCCACATCAGGAACAGCGTGCCGGTGACCAACGAGATCACGACCGTCGGGATGAAGATATGCGCCGGCGTCAGCGCCATCGGCATACCCTGAATGGTCTGGCCACTCAAGGCCACCGAGATCCCGATGCTCTGGAACAGCGCCAGCACCACGGTGCCGTACCGCGTGTACTGGGTGATCTTGCGTCGACCGCCCTCGCCTTCCTTCTTCAATTGCTGCAGATACGGCACCGTCGCCGACAGCAACTGCATGATGATCGCCGCGGAGATATAGGGCATCACCCCCAACGCGAAGATCGACAACCGCTCCAGCGCACCCCCGGAGAACATGTTGAACATGTCCAGGATCGTGCCGGTGTGCTGTTCAAAAAACCCGGCCACCGCCACGGGGTTGATTCCGGGGACGGGAATGAAGGTGCCGATGCGATAGACGATCAGTGCGCCCACCACAAACAGCAGCCGATGCCGAAGCTCCGAGAATCCGGTCACTCCGGCACCCCTGGCTGTCGCTCCGCGTGCCATCGTTACGCCTCGATGCGCCCGCCGGCGGCCTCGATCGCCGCCTTGGCCCCCGCCGTCGCGAGGATGCCACGAAGCACACAGGGCTTGTCTATGGCGCCGGACAAAAAGACTTTCACGCGCTGCGCTCCCTCGGACACCAGACCGGCGGCCTTCAGGGCCTCCACGGTGACCTCGCCCTCGATCTTCGCGATTTCATGCAGGCGCACCTCGGCGGTCCCCTTCGCGGTACGCGAACGGAAGCCGACCTTCGGCAGGCGCCGCTGCAAGGGCATCTGACCGCCCTCGAAACCGACCTTGTGGTAGCCGCCGGACCGCGACTTCTGACCCTTGTGCCCGCGGCCGCCGGTCTTGCCCAGCCCTGAGCCGATGCCCCGACCGCGACGTTTGCCCTCGGACCGCGAGCCCAGGCTCGGCTGCAATTCGTTCATTCGCATGATCAGGCCTCCTCGACCTTGAGCAGATACGCGACCTTGCGCACCATGCCCATGTTCTCCGGTGTCGCCTCGACCACCGACGTGCTCTGCGTCTTGCGCAAACCGAGGCCGCGCACGCAGGCCTTGTGGTTGGCGAGCCGACCCGCGGTGGAGCGGACCAATGTGAGCTTGATTTTATTCATGTTCAACTCGTGATTTCTTCAAGCGTCTTGCCGCGCTTGGCCGCTACCAGATCGGGCGCATTGACCGCCATCAGCCCGTTGATGGTCGCCTGCACGACGTTGATGGGATTGCGCGATCCCACGCATTTGGCGAGCACGTTGCGTACGCCGGCCACCTCGAGCACGGCCCGCATCGCACCGCCGGCGATGACGCCGGTCCCCTCCGAGGCCGGTTGCATGTACACGTGGGCCGCACCGTGCCGTCCGTTAATCGAGTAGTGCAGCGTGCCCTGGGCCAGCTTGACCGTCTTCAGGTTCTGACGCGCCTGCAGCATCGCCTTCTGAATCGCCAGCGGCACCTCGCGGGCCTTGCCGTACCCATAGCCGACCTTGCCGTCACCATCACCGACGACCGCCAGTGCGGCGAAGCGGAACTGCCGTCCGCCCTTGACCACCTTGGCCACCCGGTTGACGCTGACCAGTTTTTCCTGCATGCCATCCGTGGCTTCGCTTTGTTCATGACGTGCCATTGCTATCTCCGTTGGGTTCGGGTCCGATCAGAACTGCAGGCCGCCCTCGCGAGCGGCGTCGGCCAAGGCCTGCACGCGCCCGTGATAACGGAACCCCGAGCGATCGAATGCCACCCGCTCGATACCGGCGGCGCGCGCCCGCTCGGCGATGAGGCTACCCACCCGCGCAGCGGCGTCCGCATTGCCGGTGTATTTAAGATCACCGCGCAAGCCGGCTTCCACCGTTGAGGCGGCGGCCAGGACAGCGTCCCCGCTCGGCGCCACAATCTGCGCGTACATGTGCTTCGGGGTCCGGTGGATGCACAAACGATGCACCCCCAGTTCCCGAATCTTGAACCGAGCGCGGCGCGCCCTTCTGAGTCTGGATTCTTTTTTATCCACGGGTCTACCCTACTTCTTTTTGGCTTCTTTACGAAGAATGCGTTCGCCCTTGTACTTCACGCCCTTGCCCTTGTAGGGCTCCGGCGGGCGGAAGCTGCGGATGTTGGCCGCGACCTGACCAACCTGCTGACAATCATGGCCCTTGACCACAACCTCGGTCTGGGTCGGGGTTTCGATCGTGATCCCGTCCGGCACCGCGAAGGCGATCGGGTGCGAGAAGCCCAGCGCCAGGTTCAGAACCTTGCCCTGCGCCTGCGCCCGATAGCCGACACCGACCAATTCAAGGCTGCGCACGAAGCCTTCGCTGACGCCTTTGACGTGATTGCCGAGAATGGACCGGATCGTCCCCGCCAGGGCGCTATTCAACGCCTTGGCGCCCGGAACGACGCTCGCGACGTTCCCGTCGACCGAGACCTCGACGGTTTCCGGCAGCCGCATCGCGATTTCGCCCTTCGGCCCCTTAACGGTGATGTCCTGCCCGATCACCTCGAGGGACACTCCAGCCGGAAGGTCCAGCGGTTTTTTTGCTACCCGAGACATGGCTGTTTCCTCAATAAACCTTGCAGAGCACTTCGCCGCCCTGCCCAAGGGCACGCGCCGCACGATCGGTCATCACACCTTGAGAGGTGGAGATAATCGCGACGCCGAGGCCCGCATTGATCTTCGGCAAGTCGTCCTTGCCCCGGTAGATACGCAGACCCGGCCGACTGATACGCTCGATGTTCTCGATGACGCCCCGGCCCTGGAAATATTTCAGTGTGGCCCGAAGCATCTTCTTCGCGCCCTCACCTTCGACGGCCACCTCGCCCACGTAGCCTTCCGCGGCGAACACCTGGAGGATGGCCTCCTTGCGGCGGCTGTAGGGGATGCCCACGGTTTTCTTCTGGGCCCGTTGGGCATTGCGCACGCGGGTGAGCATGTCGGCAATCGGATCAGTCATCATGGTCGTTGTCTCCTTACCAACTGGCCTTGCGCAGGCCGGGGATCTCTCCGCGCATCGCACATTCGCGCAGCTTGTTGCGTCCGAGGCCGAAGCGCCGGTAATAGCCCTTGGGACGGCCGGTGATTCCGCAACGATTGCGCTTGCGCGCCGGACTGGAGTCCCGCGGGAGTTTCTGCAACCCCTGCATCGCAGCCAGACGTTCCTCGCCCGGCAGATCCTGATCCAGGATCTTTGCCTTGAGCTCCGCCCTGCGGGTCGAGTATTTCTCGACCAGCTTCGCGCGCTTGAGCTCGCGCTGCATCATCGAAACCTTTGCCATCTCTAAAAACCTCGGGTTACTGCCTAAAGGGGAAACGGAAGGCCGCGAGCAACGCCTTGGCCTCCGCATCGCTCTTCGCGTCGGTGGTGATCGTGATATCCATCCCGCGGAGCTTGTCGATACGGTCGTAATCAATCTCGGGAAAGATGATCTGTTCCTTCACCCCGAGGCTGTAGTTGCCACGACCGTCGAAGGACTTCGCGCTATAGCCGCGAAAATCCCGTACGCGCGGGATGGCGACGTTGATCAGCCGATCCAGGAATTCGTACATCCGACGGCGCCGCAGCGTGACCTTGCAGCCAATCGGGTAGTCGTCGCGGATCTTGAATCCCGCGATGGACTTCCGGGCCTTGGTCACCACCGGTTTCTGACCGGCAATCGCCGTCATGTCCGACAACGCGTGCTCAATCACCTTCTTGTCGGCAACGGCCTCACCCAGACCCATATTCAGGGTCACCTTGGTGATGCGCGGAACCTCCATCACATTCTTGTATTGAAACTGCTCCAGGAGGGCCGGCACGACCGTTTCCCTATAATACTCTTTCAAACGTTCCATGGCTCGATTTCTCGCCCTTATGCGTCGACGACTTCGCCGTTCGAGCGAAACACTCGAACCTTGCGACCGTCTTCGAGGGTCTTGAAGGAAACCCGGTCACCCTTGGCGGTCGCCGGATTGAATAACATGATGTTCGAAATATCGATGGGCATCTCCTTCTCGATAATGCCACCCGTCCGTCCCATATTCGGGTTCGGCTTCTGATGCTTCTTGACCATGTTGATGTTTTGCACCAGGGCACGACCGTTGGGGTACGTGTTCAACACAGTGCCCCGGCGTCCCCGGTCCTTGCCCGTGATGACCATCACGTCATCACCCTTGCGTATCTTTTTCATGTCGGCCTCACAGCACTTCGGGGGCGAGGGAGATGATCTTCATGAACTTCTCGCCGCGCAATTCACGGGTCACGGGCCCAAAGATACGGGTCCCGATCGGCTGCAACTGGTTGTTCAGCAACACCGCTGCATTCGTGTCGAAGCGAATCGTCGAACCGTCACCGCGACGAATGCCCGCCGCCGTTCGCACCACCACGGCGTTGTAGACCTCGCCCTTGCGGACCTTCCCGCGCGGGATCGCGTCTTTCACGCTGACCTTGATCACGTCGCCCACGCGCGCATACCGCCGGTGGGAACCTCCCAGCACCTTGATGCACTGCCCCCGGCGCGCGCCGCTGTTGTCGGCGGCTTCCAGAACGGTCTGCATTTGAATCATGACTTATCTCCAACGATAAAAGCGACGGTTCAAGCCGAGGCGCGGCTCAGCACTTCGACCAACGCGAAGCGCTTGAGCTTCGACAGGGGGCGGCATTCACGGATCCGGACCGTGTCACCGACCTGGGACTCATTGCCCTCATCGTGCACGTACAGCCGGGTGCTCCGGCGAATGAACTTCCCATACAGAGGGTGGCGCACCCGACGCTCGACCATCACGGTCCGCGTCTTGTGGGTCTTGTCACTCACCACCCGTCCGATGATCGAGCGTTCGCTCTTCGACTCTACGTCGTTCATGTTCTTATCCTGCCAACTTGCGTTCGTTGATGAGCGTCTTGATCTGAGCAATCTCGCGGCGAACCTTCTTCACCCGGTCGGGACGGGCCAACTGACCCACCGCCTTTTGCATCCGCAACGCGAACTGCTCCTGATACAAGCCGTCCATTTCCTCGGCCAGCTCGGCCTCGGTCTTCTTCTGCAGATCGACGAATTTCATTACATCACCTGCCTACGTGCGAACGTGGTCTTGATCGGAAGTTTGGCCGCGGCCAGACGAAAGGCCTCACGGGCGGTCGCCTCGTTCACGCCTTCCATCTCGTACAGCACCCGGCCGGGCTGGATCTTGCACACCCAGTACTCGACGTTGCCCTTGCCCTTGCCCATACGCACTTCGAGCGGCTTCTTGGACACCGGTACGTCAGGAAAGATGCGAATCCAGATCTTGCCGCCGCGCTTGATGTGACGCACCATCGCGCGCCGCGCGGCCTCGATCTGGCGGGCCGTGATCCGGCCCCGGTCGACCGCCTGGAGGCCGAACTCCCCGAAGCTGACCTTGGCGCCAACCGTGGCCAGGCCCCGGTTCTTGCCCTTGAACTGTTTACGAAACTTGCTTCTTTTTGGCTGCAGCATGTCGATTTCCTATTTGCCGCTGGCGGTCTTGGATTGCGAGGCGGCGTCCAGGCTGAAGACTTCGCCCTTGAAGATCCAGACCTTGATACCGATCACGCCGTAGGTCGTGTTGGCCTCGGCGAAACCGTAGTCGATGTCGGCGCGCAGCGTGTGCAGCGGCACCCGCCCTTCGCGATACCATTCGGACCGTGCGATCTCCGCGCCATTCAGGCGACCGGCGACGTGCACCTTCACCCCGAGCGCGCCCAGACGCATCGCATTGCCGACTGCGCGCTTCATTGCCCGTCGGAACATGATCCGGCGCTCAAGCTGCTGCGCGATGCCTTCGGCGACCAACTGCGCATCGACCTCCGGCTTGCGGATCTCTTCGATGTTGATCTTGACGTTGTTGACGTCCAGGCCGGCCTCGGCGGCAACGGCACGGCGCAGCGCCTCGATATCCTCGCCCTTCTTGCCGATCACGATCCCCGGGCGCGCGGTATGGATGGTCAAGTGCGCGGCCCGCGACGGGCGTTCGATATGGATCCGGCTCACCGAAGCATGCGCCAGGCGCTTGCGCAAGAAGGCGCGCAACTTCAGATCGTTGTTCAGCGTGCGGCCGAAGGCGTCGCCGTCCTCATACCAGACCGCGGACCAGGGCCGCGAGATGCCGAGGCGAAACCCGGTAGGATGTACTTTTTGACCCATGGTTACTTCGCCCCTTTTTCGCTGACGCTGATCAGGATGTGACTCGTACGCTTCAGGATGCGGTTGCCACGGCCCTTGGCGCGGGCATGCATCCGCTTCAGGGTCGGACCCTGATCGACCTGGACGCGGCTGACCCGGAGCTCATCGACGTCGGCACCATCGTTGTTCTCGGCATTGGCAATCGCGGATTCCAGCACCTTCTTCATCATCGCAGCCGCCTTCTTCGGGCTAAATGCGAGTTCGTTCAGGGCCTGCTCCACCTTCATGCCGCGGACCTGGTCGGCCACGAGGCGCGCCTTCTGCGGGGAGATGCGTGCAAAACGCAGTTTCGCGATCGTTTCTTCCGTTTTCATCACAGTTCCTTAACGCGACTTCTTGTTGGCCACGTGACCCCGAAAGGTCCGGGTGGCG
>PWGH01000304.1 GCA_003555285.1 Thioalkalivibrio sp. | reverse complement strand
TAGACCCTTTGCATGCGTCCGCTTTGCGCCGAACTATAGACCCCGATCCGTTCCCACAGACTGTCCACTCAGGGTCGGCCACGGTCTCTTCACCACGTTACAGGCTCACTGAACGCTGCCCTCGGCCTTATTCGATCCGCGTCGTTGAACGGAGAAGTTCGTTCTGCTCCCTGATGAGGGCAAGGATCTCTTCGTTCTGCTCCTGTAACCTCGGCAGGACCGACGAGATCACTTTCGGTGGCGAGCCTTCGGGCAGGGCCTTCATCATCCGGTCCATCATGGAACGTCGTTGCCTGCGCGGGGTTTGCATCCCTGCCCTACGGCTGATCAGAAGGTAACCACCGGTGGCCAGTGCCGCGCAGGAAAGCACAGCGATAATAGGTTTGCGGCGCATCAGTAACTCCTTTCTGTCTGAATCTTGGGTTCAGGCAATAAGGCCAGCAACGGCAGTGTCGTAACCCATGGCTGGCCACTTCGGCTTCCGATCCCAGCAGGATCAGTACTGGAGCCGTGATCTGTGCCAGCATCGACGCGGACGGATCGGTGGGACTGCCCCGTCGGACGCCTCTCCGACCTGGAACGTATGGAACTTGGAATTATCCGTCAGCGGTCGATGTCGAAGCGGGCGTCGAGCTCCGCGCTAAGCGCCTCATCGACCGGCTGGGTCAGCGGACCTTCGGCCGGCACACCGAGGTAGGTCGCAACGACGACCGTCTCCGAGTCCTCGCTCGGATTGAAGGCCGTATGCACGTGGCCGAAGCCCGCGTCGACAAATGCCGTATCCGTCGAATAGGCTCTGCGCACGCAGTCTTCGGCATCGACATATACCAGTTCCCCTCTCGTGACGGCGATGAAAACCGATCCGGGGTGGGTATGCCACGGAAGGGTCTGGCCCGGCTCGACTGTGCTTTCCGCAACCTTGTAATGCGAGGCATCGTCAATTTTGACCACCTTCGGCTCAAGACCTTCGAGTGAAATGCGGATCTCCATGGCAATATCGTCGGTGAATGCGTGTCGATCGGTCAGCGCGCGATCGACAACGGGCTCGTGTGCGAAACCGCCCGATTGCCCATCAGAACCAGAGGCGATCCCGGCTGCGAGGGCCAGAAGGAGCACCATCGCAACAACTGGAGCGGAATTGCCGGCTGAGGTATTCGGCGCATGGACAGTTGAGAGGATCTCGGCGCCATCCGGAGAGACGGCGGGGTTGTGCACTGGGCCTGAGGAGTCGAGTCGTTCGTCGCCGTTGTGCTGCTGCTCTAGCTGCCATGAGTATCTCCTGTTCCTGGTGAGCGGGTCGCTCCCTGGTTCGGGGGACACAGAGGTGATCGTGTTCCGAGCGATCACGCCGCGCGTGGCCTCGGGGGCTGAATGGGCCTAGCCGACCCGGCGAACGTTGCGCATGACGAAGCCACTCTCGGGCGCCGCGGGCATGTCCGTCAGGTCCACGCTCAGATCCTGTTCGGTGACCTCGTATTCCATCCCCTCCACCAACTGCCGTGCGGCGCGCTTCAGGATAACCATCGATATCCACTCGCCGGGGCAACGGTGGTGGGTATGGTGATCGCCGCCGCCCTGGGGGATGAAGTTGTAGGCGCTGCCGTCCCACTCGCGGAAGTGGTCGGGATCGAAGACGTCGGGATGTCGCCAGAGGTCCGGGTGATGATCGGTGCCGTAGAGGTCCAGCAGTACCCGCGTCCCCTCCTCGAAGCGGTACCGGTTCCATTCGAAGTCGTGGCGGACGATCGCACCCACGAAGGGATAGAACCGCCGCACCTCATTCACGAAACGCTCAACCGTCTCGTCGTCGGCCCCACGCAGGCGCTCCCGGTGCTCGGGGTGGTCGTGCAGCGCGAGCGCGGTGAAGGTCACCCAGCGTCCCACGGCCACGGTCGGCCGGAGCACGTTGTTCATTTCGACCGCGGCGATTTCGGGATCCAGCAGCTCGCCACGCGGATCCCGGTGTTCGGCCACCGCCCGCAGGGCACTGCCCTTCGGGGCGTTCAGCCTGCCGGCGCGGACCTGCTCGATCAGGCCGTTCAGCCAGGACTCGGAGCGGGAGCGCGCCCGCCGCCCCCGCCACTGCCGGTAGCCGATACTCGTGGCGCCCTCGATCAGGGCCAGGAACTCATCGGTGCGCCGATCCACGTCCTCCTCCGGCAGCGGCACCCCTGCCCATTCACACACCGCCTCGGTGATCAACCGGCTGCTCTCGTCAAAGAGCACCACCTCCTCCTGCTGCTCCCAGCGCTCGAGGTATTCGCGCCACCGCCGAGTCACGATATCGGCCATGCGCTCGATCGCCTCCGGGGTCATCATCGACATGAACATCGCCTTGCGATGGCGGTGCGGCTCGCCGTCAAGACCCTGCACACCGCCTTCCCCGAAGAGGGTCTTCTGCGCGAGGCTCGGGGCGGCGCCCTCGCGCTTGAACCTGTCGGTGTCGTAGAACAGGCGGGCCGCCTCCTCCCCGCGCAAGCAGATCGTCTCCTGCAGCGCCAAGCGGGTGCGGAAAACGTCAGTGTGGTACTGGCGGCAGCGGTTGCGAATGAAGTCGTAGCCCTCCATCACAAGCGCCAGCGTGGCATCGGGAGATTTGTCGCTCGGTATTTCACGCATGAGCAGCCTCTTGGTCGATAGGGTGGCCGATGCTCGGGCCGGTGGCGATCTCGCAGCGCCCACCGGTCTCACCATTTGAAACCATGTCCCCGTTATAGTTCGATCAGCGTCCGTTCATGGAGCCGCCGCTGTCGATGGCTGCGTCGCGGTTCGCCGCGCGCCGATCCTCGGCCGATGCTCTCGGCTGCCTCCGGTCATCGTCGCCCGAAGCGCTTTGGTGGTAGCCGTATTCGTACGCCGGAACCAAACCTTATGGCTGACGTTCTTATCGATGCTGCGTCCAGGGATTGTTTTCCATCATTGATTTTCGGCGGGAGACGGCGACGCTCCGACGCTTACGACGTCACACGCTTTCGCTGGGATCGATCAAACCGAGAGGATTGATCATGACAGAGAATCGCCCCCATGGCCTCAACCTCGACAGGGACCCACGCAAGGATGATCGCAAGCTCAAAGGCGGGCCGCCGAAGCAGCAGCAGGAATGGCCGGGCCTCGACCGGGATCTCGATCCCCAGGCCGATCACGGCGAGGAAAGCTACGTCGGCTGCAACAAGCTGGAGGGCCTCAAGGCGCTGATCACGGGCGGCGACAGCGGCATCGGTCGCGCGGTCGCAATCGCCTTCGCCCGCGAGGGCGCGGACGTCGCTTTCACCTATGTGGAGGGGAAGGAAGAGGACGACGCGAAGGAGACGGTGCGCTGGATCGAGGAAGCGGGGCGAAAGGCGATCGCCATCGGTACGGATCTGCGCGAGGAAGCCACCTGCCGCGAGGCCGTCGCGCGAACGGTGGCGGAACTCGGCGGCCTCAACATTCTCGTGAACAACGCCGCAATTCATATCGAGAGCGGAGACTTCCGCAAGATCCCCGCCGATCAGCTCGACGACACCTTTCGCACGAACGTCTTTCCCTATCTCTGGATGACACAAGCGGCCTGCGAGCATCTCTCGGCCGGCGACGTGATCATCAATTCCGGCTCCGTCGTGGCGTTGATGCCCTATCCGCCGCTGGTCGAATATGCTGCGACGAAGGCCGCGATCCACAACCTCACGCGCAACTTCGCCGTGACGCTGGCGCCTGAGGGCATCCGTGTGAACTGCGTCGCTCCGGGCCCCGTCTGGACGCCGCTGATCGCCTCGACGCGCGACCCGGATTTCGTCAGCCAGTTTGGTGGCGACACCCTCTGGAAGCGTCCCGCGCAGCCGGTCGAACTCGCGACGAGCTACGTCTTCCTCGCCAGCACCGACAGCAGCTACTTCACGGGCGAGGTGTTCT
>PWGH01000269.1 GCA_003555285.1 Thioalkalivibrio sp. | reverse complement strand
GGGCGGGTGATCACGCGCTCCGGGATCACCCGCCCGACCTGATTGCGCCACTGCGCCAGTCGATACACCCATTGCTTGGTCACGTCCCGAAGCGGCGCGAGGCCGCCGGCCATGTCGCCGTACAGCGTCGCATAGCCGACGGCCATTTCGCTCTTGTTGCCGGTGGCCAGCACCAGCCTGCCGGTGCGATTGGACAGCGCCATCAGCAGCATGCCCCGAACCCGTGCCTGCAGGTTCTGCTCGGTGACATCGCCCGGATTCCGGGTCTGGTCGGGAAAGGATTCGGCCAACCCCGCCCGAAAGGCCTCGACCATGGGCTCGATCGCGAGCTCGCGGTAATCGATGCCCTGCCAGGCCGCCTGCTGCCGGGCGTCCTCCACGCTCATCGACGCGGTGTAGCGGTAAGGCATCATCACCGCCTCGACCGCCTCCCGGCCCAGCGCATCCACCGCCAGCGCCACCGTCAGCGCGGAATCGATGCCGCCGGACAGACCGACCAGCACACCGGAAAACCCGTTCTTGCGCACGTAATCGCGAATGCCGACCATCAGGGCGCGGTACAGGTCCAGCGCGTCGGGGTCACGGACCGCGGGTTCCGCGGCCGCCCCCGCCTCGTCGTCGCCCCAGAGCAGCACATCCGGGTCGGGATGTTCGAGGTCCGTCTCCACCTCGCGCAGCTGCAGGCCACCGTCCACGGCACGCGTTACGTCGACCAGGGCAAGACCCGAGATCCAGGCCGGCAGCAATGGCTGAACCTCTTGATCGGCCCCGACCAGGAAGCTGCGACCGTCGAAGACCAGTTCGTCCTGGCCACCGACCAGGTTTACATACACCACCGGGCAAGCGGTCTCGCACACCCGCGCGCGCACCACCACCTCGCGTTCCCGGGCCTTGCCGCGGTGGTACGGCGAGGCATTCAGGTTCAGGATGATTTCGGCACCGGCGGCCACCGCGTGGGCCGCCGGCTCGGGACGCCAGATGTCCTCGCACACGGTCAGGCCCAGGCGCAGGCCGCCGGCCTCGATCACGCAGGCCTCGGTGCCCGCTTGAAAGTAGCGCTGCTCGTCGAACACGCTGTAGTTCGGCAGCACCTGCTTGGCATAGCGCGCCCGAACGCCGCCGTCGCGCAGCAGCACGGCGGCATTGATCACGCCCTCCGACGTGGCGACCGGTGCACCCACGATCAGGTCGATCCCGTGCACCTGGCGCGCCAGGTTCTCGATTTGGGCTGCGGTGTCTTCCAGGAATTTCGGCCGCAGCAGCAGATCCTCGGGGGGGTAGCCGGTCAGGGCGAGTTCGGGACAGAGCACCAGCTGGGCGCCCCGCGCCCGGGCCCGCTCCAGGGCGTCCAGGATCATTGCGGCGTTGCGCGCCAGGGCGCCGACCAACGGATTCATCTGGACCAGGGCCATGCGCAGCATCGGCGGATTCGGCATCGCTCGGGGATCCCTGCGGTCGGTAGGGTCAGCGGGTTCGCGGCTAGCCGAGGGCCCGGGCCATCGTGGCGCCGAGTTCGGCCGGGCTCGCGGCGATCGCCACGCCGGCGGCCCGCAGGGCCTCGATTTTCTGGGCGGCGGTGCCTTGACCGCCGGCGATGATCGCCCCGGCATGCCCCATGCGCCGACCGGGCGGCGCGGTGGCGCCGGCAATATACGCGGCTACGGGCTTGGAGAACGACGAGGCAATGTAGCGGGCCGCCCGTTCCTCGGCATCGCCGCCGATCTCGCCGACCAGCAGCACCCCCTCGGTCTCCGGGTCCTCGGCGAAGGCCTGCAGGCAATCGACGAAGTCCATGCCCTGAATCGGGTCGCCGCCGATGCCGATGCACGTGGTCTGCCCCAGGCCGCGATCGCTGGTCTGCTTCACCGCCTCGTAGGTCAACGTGCCGGAACGCGAGACGATGCCGATGCGCCCGCGCCGGTGGATATAGCCGGGCATGATGCCGATCTTGCAGCCATCCGGGCTGATGATGCCCGGGCAGTTCGGGCCGATCAGGCGGGCGGGGGACTGGGCCAGGTACTGCTTGACCCGGATCATGTCCTGCACCGGAATGCCCTCGGTGATGCAGACGATCACGCCGATGCCGGCATCGGCGGCCTCGCAGATCGCATCGGCGGCGAAGGCCGCCGGCACATAGATCATGCTCGCCTCGGCCCCGGCCTGCTGCACGGCTTCGGCGACGGTGTCGAAGACCGGCCGATCCAGATGCCGCTGCCCGCCCTTGCCCGGCGTCACGCCGCCGACCAGTTGCGTTCCGTAGGCGATGGCCTGCTCCGAATGGAAGGTGCCCTGCTTGCCGGTGAAGCCCTGGCAGATCACCCGGGTGTGCTGATCGACCAGAATACTCATGCCGCCGCCTCGACGGCCGCACGCGCGGCCGCATCGAGATCGGTCGCCGCGAGGATGCCCAGGCCGCTGTCGGCCAGCGCCTCGCGCCCCGCCTCGGCGTTCGTGCCCTCCAGGCGCACGATCACCGGCACCGGCACGTGGACCTCGCGGATCGCGGCGATGATTCCCTCGGCGATCAGATCGCAGCGCACGATCCCGCCGAAGATGTTCACCAACACCGCGCGCACGCTGGCATCCGACAGGATCAGCTTGAACGCCGCGGTCACCCGCTCGACCGTGGTGCCGCCGCCGACGTCGAGGAAATTCGCCGGACGGCCGCCATGGTGCTGGATCAGGTCCATGGTCGCCATCGCCAGGCCGGCGCCGTTGACCATGCAGCCGATGTCGCCCTCCAGCCGGATGTAATTCAAATCGTGATGATGGGCCTCTTCCTCCGCTTCGTGCTGCTGGCGCGGATCGCGCAGCCCGAAGAGCTCCGGTTGGCGAAACGCCGCAGAGTCGTCGATCACCAATTTGGCGTCGAGCGCGAGCAGGGTGTCGTCCGCCGTCAGGACCAGGGGGTTGATCTCCAGCAATTGGGCATCGGCCGACTCGAACAAGCGGTGGCTGTCGGTCACCAATTGGGCGGCGGCCCGCGCCAGCGGTCCACGCAGGCCCAGCGCCTGGGCCACCCGGCGCCCATGAAAGGGCATCACGCCGATGGCCGGATGGATCGGCAGGGTGACTACGGCCTGTGGCCGTTCCCGGGCCAGCGTCTCGATATCCACGCCACCCTCGGCTGAAACCACCAGCGCGATGTGCTCCCGGCTGCGATCGACCAGCATGCCGAAATAGAACTCACGCGCGATCGCCACTGCCGGCTCCATCAGCACCTGATCCACCGGCAGCCCCTCCGGGCCGCTCTGCCCGGTCACCAGCCGCGTGCCGAGCAGACCGGCGACCGCGGTCTCGGCCGCCGCGGGCGTGCTCACCGGGAGGACCCCGCCGGCCTTGCCCCGGCCGCCGCTGTGCACTTGGGCCTTGATCAAGGCCGACGCCACGTCCAGGCGTCCCCAGGCTGGGCCCACCTCGTCGGCACGCGTGATCAACTCGCCCGGGGGCACCGGAACGCCGGCAGCACGCAACAAGGCCTTGGCCTGAAATTCGTGGAGGTTCATGGTTTCCGAGCATAACGAGCCCCCGGCCCAGCGACAACTCCTGAATGTACCCTAGCTGTACCGGTGGAACGTTTGTAACAGGAGCTACACGAGTCAGGAACCACAGGAATCGGGGGTACGTATTCGAGGCCCGAGGGGAATGGTAGAATTCGGCGCATGAGAATTCTGTTGCTGGTTGCCGCCATCGTCGGTGTCTTCATGATCGTGCGCACGCTGCTGCGCCGCCCCAAGGATCCGGGGCCGAAAGAGCCGGGGAAGATCAAGGAACAAGGTGCGGTGGTGCGCTGTACGCACTGCGGCGTTCATGTGCCGCAGTTCGAGGCTTACCGGGCCGGCGACCGCCTGTATTGTTCGCGCGGCCACGCCCTCGCGGATCAACGCGCTCGCGACGACGACTGATCCCGCGTGAGCGCGTCCGTCGATGCCGCACGCGCACTCTGGCTCCTGGCGCTGTATCGGCTGTTCGTCGCGCTATTCTTGCTCTGGCTGGGCACCTTGGGCTCCAGCGATCCCGGATTTCTGCCCACCGCGCCCCGTCTCTTTATCTTGGCCACCGCCGGCTATGTGCTGCTCGCCCTGCTGCTGACGGGGCTCGCCTGGCACTGGGCGAAGACCATCCACGCGTTCCGCGAGGCCCAGATCGTCGGGGGGACCCTCGGCGACATCGTGGCGATCAGCTTGATCCTGCTCACGGCCGGCGGCGTAGAGACCGGGCTCGGTCTGTTGCTGCTGCCGGCCGTCGCCGCCGCCGCGACGATGACCAGCGGCCGGATCAGTCTGTTCATGGCCGCCCTGGCGACCGTGGTCCTGCTGAGCAGCGAGTTGCTCATCGGGCCCAGCCTGCCCTGGGCCTTCACCCCGGCGCCGACGCAGACCGGGCTGCTCGGGGCGACCCTGTTCGTGGCGGCGATCCTGGCCTGGCGCCTGGCCCGACGCGTGGGTGTCAGCGAGGCCCAGGTGGCCCGGCAGGAGGTCGATCTGGCAAACCTTGCGGAACTCAACACGCAGATCATTGCGCGCATGGGGGCCGGCATCATCGCCGTCGACCGCGATGGTCGCATCTGCAGCATCAACGAGACGGCGCGGCGCCTGCTGCCACCACGCGCCGGTAACCGGCTGCGCGACCTGTCGCCACACCTCGCCCAGGCGCTCATCAGCTGGCAGCAGGATATCGGCTCCGGTGCCACCCATCAGCTGGCGGGTGGGCCGGAGCAGGTCGAATTGCAGGTGCGTCTGGCCCCCCTCGGCGTGGCGGGCGATCAGGGCACCCTGCTGATCCTGGAGGATGCCGCCGAGATCAAGCGCAAGGCCCATGCCGGCAAGCTGCAGTCGCTGGGACGACTCACGGCGAGTATCGCCCACGAGATCCGCAACCCCGTGGGCGCCATCAGCCACAGCGCGCAACTGCTGGCGGAGTCGTCGAAGCTCGATGCCGGAGACCAACGGCTGCTGGAGATCATTCAGCAACAAAGCCTGCGGGTCGACCGCGTGATTCACAACGTATTGAACCTGTCCCGGGGACCCACCGCCGCCCGCGAGATTTTCCCGCTCGAGGAGTGGCTCACGCGCTTTGCCGAGGACTTCTGCACCGGGCTGCACCTGCCGCCCGAGGCCCTGCACATCCGCATCCATCCGCGGGGCTCGCGGGCGATCTTCGATCCCAGCCAGTTGCACCAGGTGCTGTGGAACCTGTGCAGCAATGCCCACCTGCACGGCGGGCACGATGCGCCGGACAGCGGCCCCATCATCCTGCGCGGCGGGGCCGGTCAGATCCACCGGGGCACCAGCCTCGACGTCATCGATTCCGGCCCCGGCGTTTTGGCGGCCCAGCAGGCGGACCTGTTCGAGCCCTTCTCGTCGACCACGCCGACCGGCACCGGCCTTGGCCTGTATATCTCCCGACTCCTGTGCGAGAACAACGGCGCGGCGCTGGAATACGTGACCCAGCCGCAGGGCGGCTGTTTTCGTATCCTGTTTGCCCCACTGGAGGGATTTGACACCCCCACCGCGCGTTAATTGCGGCACAATGTCACAATTCACTGGCGCCCTGAGCCACCGAGACCTCGAAATCATGGGGAAAAGTGCTTATCCTCGAGTCGATTGGGGGAACAGGGTGTCCCTTGTGCGCGACAGTCAACGGCCGTGGGGCCCCGAGGATGTCGAATGAGCATCAAGCACGTGCTGGTGGTCGACGATGAACCCGATATCTGCGAGCTGCTGGAGATCACGCTGCAGCGCATGGGGTTGAAGACCACCAGCACCACACGCATGAACGGGGCCATCGACCTGCTGCGCAATCGGCACTTCGACCTATGCCTGACCGACATGCGCATGCCCGACGGCAGCGGTCTCGATCTGCTGCGGCATATCCAGCATCACTGCGCCGATCTTCCGGTCGCGATGATCACCGCCCACGGCAGCGTCGACACCGCAGTACAGGCCCTGAAGCTCGGGGCCTTCGACTTCGTCACCAAACCCGTCGACCTGAAGATGCTGCGCCAGTTGATCGACAGCGCGTTGCGTCTGGCTCCAACCGCTTCGACACCGCAGGTGGAGCGTGCGCAGCCGGGGCCCAACGCCGGGCCCGGACTTGACCGACCCGGACGCAGCCCCCTCGGGCCGCACGGCGCATCCGCACCGGGTTCCGACAGTAGCCCGCTGCTCGGGCATTCCGCAGCGATGGTGCAGTTGCGCACCACCGTGGCCCGGCTGGCGCGCAGTCAGGCCCCGGTCATCATTCTCGGCGAGTCCGGCGCGGGCAAGGAACTGGTGGCCCGGGAAATTCACCGACTCGGTCCGCGCGCGGACCGCCCCTTCGTGCCGGTGAACTGCGGTGCGATTCCCGCGGATCTGATGGAAAGCGAGTTCTTCGGCCACCAGAAGGGTGCCTTCACCGGCGCCATCCAGAACAAGATCGGGCTGTTCCGGGAGGCCGACGGCGGCACCCTGTTCCTGGACGAGGTCGCCGAGCTGCCGCTGGCCTTGCAGGTGAAGCTGCTGCGGGCGCTGCAGGAACGCGCAATCAAGCCGGTCGGCGCCAGTCGCGAAGAACGCGTCGATGTGCGCATCCTGTCGGCCACACACAACAATCTGGGCGAGGACGTCAACGACGGTCGCTTCCGGCAGGATCTGTATTATCGTCTGAACGTGGTCGAGGTCCGGGTCCCCCCGCTGCGCGAACGCCGGGAGGACATCGACGGGTTGGCCCGGCATGTGCTGTCGCGCATCGCGGCCCAATGGCAGCTTCCCGGCCTGTCGCTGTCCTCCGCCGCCCTGCTGCACCTGGGCACCCACCCCTTCCCCGGCAATGTTCGCGAACTCGAGAACGTGTTGGAACGGGCGGCGGTGATGGTCGATGGACCGGTGATCGGCCCGGAGCTGCTGGCGTTTTCCGAACGCGGCTCCGAAACCGGGCGCGAGCCTGCATCGCCGGGCCGGGTGATCGCCCAGGGGGTCGGGCTGGACGACCACCTCGCCGAGCAGGAACGCCGGGTGCTGGAGGCCGCGCTGGCGCAATCCGCCGGCAACCGCACCGCCGCCGCCCGCGCGCTCGGCCTGAGCTTTCGGCAAATCCGCTATCGCCTGAAGAAGCTCGGCATCGATTAGGGGCCGATCGGGGTTGGCGCACCCGCGTGCCGGAGCGGCGGATGGGGGAGATCCCGCAGCATCTGGTCCAGCTCGAACAGCGGCAGACCGACCACATTGCTGTAGGAACCGGCCAGAAAACGCACGAAGGCTGCCGCCCGGCCCTGGATGGCATAGGCGCCGGCCTTGCCGAGCGGCTCGCCGGTGGCGACGTAAACGGCGATCTCCTCCGGTGTGATCGTGCGCATACGCACCCGGCTACGGACGCACTCGCTGCGTGTAGTCTCTCCCGCGCGAGCCAGGGCGAGGCCGCTGTAGACGGTGTGGGAACGCCCGGACAGGCGGGCGAGCATCGCACCGGCCGCCCGGGCATCGGCCGGCTTGCCAAGGATCGTCTCTCCGAGCGCGACCAGGGTGTCGGCCCCCAGGATCCAGTGATCCGCGGTGGCAAGGCCCAGCGCGGCCTCGGCCTTCGCAACGGCCAATCGTTGCACCAGCGCCGCCGGCCGCTCCCCCGGATACGGGCTTTCGTCGACATCGACCGCAGCGACCGTGAACACCACGCCGAGCTGCGCCAGCAGCTCCCGACGACGCGGCGAGGCCGAGGCCAGGACCAGTGGGCGGTTCATGCGCGGTGATAGGGGTGGTGGTTCAACAGCGACCAGGCGCGGTAAAGCTGTTCGGCCACCAGGACCCGAACCAGCATGTGCGGGAACGTCAGCGGCGACAGCGACCAGATCCAGTCGGCCTGTTGCCGCAGCGTCGGATCCAGTCCGTTGGCACCGCCGATCAGCAGCGCGACGTCGCGCCCCGATTGCTGCCAGCGGGCGAAACGGGCCGCCAAGGCCGCCGTATCGACACCCGCGCCCTGCTCGTCGAGCGCCACCAGCAGCGCTCGCGCCGGGACCGCCGCCAACAAGGCCTGCGCCTCCACCCGACGCACGCTGGCGGCATCCATCGCCCGCGACTGCGCGGGGCTCGCCACTGCCTGCAGCACCAGCGCGGCCTCGCGCGGCATGCGCCCGGCATACTCGGCAAAACCGGTGGCAATCCAGTCGGGCATGCGCTGCCCGATGGCCAGCAGGTGCAGGCGCATCCGACCGCGGCTTCAGCGCCGCATGCGGCGGACCAGGCCAGGTCCGGGCACGGGATCGTCGCCGGGATTGGGCGCGGCATCCTCGCCGGTGTCCTCCGCCAGCCAGAGCTTCTCCAGGTTGTAGAAATCGCGCACCTTCGGCAGCATCACATGCACGATCACGTCGTTCAGGTCGACCAGCACCCATTCCTTGCCGGCCTGACCCTCCATCCCCAGCGGCTGGATCCCGGACTCCTTGGCCCGCAGCGCCACCGCGTCGGCCAAGGAGCCGACATGCCGGTTCGAGGTGCCGGTGGCGACGACCATGTAGTCCGCGAGCGGGGTCTTTCCGCGCACGTCGATCACCCGGATCTGCTGGGCCTTCATGTCCTCCAGCGCCTGGGTCACGAGATCGACGAGACCGTCACTCTGCATGGGACATTTCCTGAATTGAACTCATGAGGGATCCTCGGTGGCGGTTCGATAAAGCCCGTGTTCGATGATGTAGGCACCGACGGCATCGGGCAAGAGATAACGCGGGCTCAGACCTCGACGGAGGTCGGCCCGGATGCGGGTCGCAGAGATATCCAGCTGGGTCACGCCCTGGAAGAAGACCCGGCCGCACGCGCGACCACGCAAGTCCGCCGGCGCTTCGGCGAGCACCATTTCGCGGCAAAAGGGGGCATCGGTGGCCAGCTCGCTACCGGGGCGATGTGCGGCCAGCACATGCGCCAGGCGCGGGATCTCCCGCCAGCGGTTCCAGGTGTGGAGGCCGGCAAAGGCATCCATGCCCAGAATCAGCACGAGCGGGATGTCGGGTCCGAATTCGGCGCGCAGGTCGCGCAGGGTGTCGACGGTATAGGAGGGGCCGGGCCGGTCGAGTTCGCGGCGATCGGCCCGAAAGCCCGGAACCCCGGCGATCGCGTGCTCCAGCATCGCCAGGCGATGCCGGGCCGGGATGGCCGGCGCCGCGCGGTGAGGGGGTATATTGGAGGGCACGAAATGCAGCTGATCGAGCTGCAGCTGCTCGTGGATCTCCAGGGCCGGGCGCAGATGACCGAAATGAATGGGGTCGAAGGTGCCGCCGAGGACGCCGATCACAAGACCACGCCGCAGCGATCCCGGGCCTCGCGCTCAGGTGCGCACATGACCATCGCCCAGGACCACGTATTTCTGTGTGGTCAGCCCCTCCAGGCCCACCGGACCGCGGGCATGCAACTTGTCCGTGCTGATGCCGATCTCCGCGCCCAGGCCGTATTCAAAGCCGTCGGCAAAGCGGGTCGAGGCGTTGACCATCACCGAGCTCGAATCGACCGCGCGCAGGAAGCGGCGCGCGGTGGTCCAGTCCTCGGTCACGATGCTGTCGGTGTGCTGGGAGCCGTAGGTTGCGATGTGGTCCATCGCCTGATCCAGCGAATCGACCACGCGGATCGCGAGCACCGGCGCCAGGTATTCCTCGGCCCAGTCGCCCTCGGTCGCGGACTGGATCGCGGGGAGGATCGCCCGGGTGCGCTCGCAGCCGCGCAACTCCACCGCGTGCCGGGCATAGGCACTCGCCAGCTGCGGCAGCACCTCGGCGGCCCGGCTGGCGTGCACCAGCAGGGTCTCCATCGTGTTGCAGGTG
This sequence comes from Thioalkalivibrio sp., assembly GCA_003555285.1. The sequence goes on along the minus strand of PWGH01000269.1, from coordinate 6,828 downwards.
CCGTAGCGCTGGGTCTTGGCATTCACCGCCACCGCGACGGCCTTGTCAGCATCGGCCTGCGCGTCGATGTACACATGACAGACGCCGTCCAGGTGCTTGATCACCGGCACCCGAGACTCCCGGCTCACACGCTCGATCAGGCCCTTGCCGCCCCGCGGCACGATCACGTCGATATGATCGGACATGCGCAGCAATTCGCCGACCGCCGCGCGATCGGTCGTTGCGACGATCTGCACCGCCTCTCGCGGCAGGCCCGCGGCGACCACGCCGGCCTGGATGATCTCCGCCAACGCCCGGTTCGAATGGGCGGCCTCGGAGCCCCCCCGTAGCACGGTGGCATTGCCCGACTTCAGACACAGCGCCGCCGCATCGACGGTCACGTTCGGCCGGGATTCGTAGATGATGCCGATCACGCCGAGCGGCACGCGCATTCGCCCGACCTGGATGCCCGAGGGCCGGTAGGCCAGGTCGGTGATCACCCCGACCGGATCGGGCAAACCGGCGACCTCGCGACAACCCTGGGCCATCGCCTCGATCCGGGCATCGGTCAGGGTGAGGCGATCGAGCATCGCCGCGTCCAGACCATTCGCCCGGGCAGCCTCCAGGTCGCGGGCGTTGGCCGCCTTCAGAACCTCACGCTGCCCCAGCAGCACATCGGCGATCGCCCGCAGGGCCGTGTTTTTATGCCCCGACTCGGCCTCGGACACGATGCGCGAGGCCGCGCGCGCGGACCGCCCCAGGGCCTGCATGTAGGCGGGGATCTCGGTGGGGAGCACATCGGCTTGGGAATTCAGGACGTTCATTTCAGGGCGTTCATCTTCAGGGTTCTCTCCCGCCCTCCAGGGGCTGGCCCGACAGGGCTGCGACCAAGTCTAGCAAGTGCCTGCCGGCGTTGCCCGGTTCCTGCCCCTTGACCACCCGATCGGCCGCCGCGGCACGCGCCAGCAACGCCAGGCTGGTCGCCGGCGACACCCGTTCCAGGCCCTTGCGCAGGGCCGCCAGGTCGGTTCCCCAGAAGCCCTTCACCGCGCTGCCGACCGGCTCGCCGGCCGACCGGCGCTGCGCGGCCTGGGCCAGCGCCCGGATGTCCCGGCTCAATGCCCACAGGATCAGCGGTTCCGGCTGCCCTTGCGCGAGCATGCCCTGGAGCATGCGCAGCGCCCGGGGGCCGTCGCCGGCCAGGGCGGTCGCCGGTAGCGCGAACAGGTCGAAACGCGCGGCGTCGGCCAGGCCTTGCTGCAGCGTCTCCAGATCGACCTCGGTGACGCCCATCAGGCTCAGCTTGTCCACTTCCTGGCGGGCCGCCAGCAGGTTGCCTTCGACGCGCGCGGCCAGCAACGCCAGCGCGTCGGGCCGAATGCCGAGTCCGGCCCGACTCAGGCGCTCGCGGATCCAGGTCCCCAGACGCGCCGGCGGCACCGGACGGGCATGCACCATCACCGCGGTCCGCTCCAGCACCTTGAACCAGGCGGCGCGGCGCAGATCGCCATCCGGGCGCGGCAGCTGCAGCAGCAGGATCAGATCCGGCGCCGGATCCTGCGCGTAGCGCTTCAGGTGGGCGGCGCCCTGCGTACCGGGCTTGCCGGAGGGCAGACGCAGGTCGATCAGACCACGCGCTGCAAACAGCGAGCGGTCGCGCACCGCGGCCTCCAGGCGGCCCCAATCGTCGCGGGCCGACAGATCCAGCACCGTTCGGTCGGCAAAGCCCGCGGTTCGCGCCGCCGCCCGAATGCTGTCGGCGGCCTCCAGGGCCTGCAGGGGCTCTTCGCCGAGGATCACGTAGACCGGCCGCAAGCCCTGCGCGAGCGCCGCCTCGAGCTGCTGCGGATCCAGCGTCATCGACGGTTCACGGTGCGGTCGCCGCCGGCGGTTGGTCCAGGATCGCCTGCACCTGCAGCTGCAACTGCCGCACCAGATCCCGGTTCATCGCCTGGCGCAGCTCGTCCTCACGCTCGCTCTGGGCCAGCACCGCGGCCGCATCGAAGACATACACCCGACTGACCTCCAGGCGGTTCAGCGGCAACGTCTCCGGCCGGTCGGGCAGCCACAGTTCGGCCTCGAGCACCCGGGTCAGTTCGTATTCACTGATGCGCGCGGCACCGGTGACCGACAACACCCGGCGCTCCTCACCCAGACGCAGCACCCGCAGGGCGGTGGCACCGGGCGTCGGTGTGGCGAGGACCTGCACGCCGGCGCCGCGCAGGCTTTGCACCAGCGTCAGGTACAGGGGATCGCGAAGTCCCAAGCCGCCGATGTAGACCGGGTCGAGTTCGGCGGACCAGTCCGGGGCACTGCGCAACTGGAAACCGCAGCTGGTGAGCAGCAGGGCGAGTACCAGCACCAGCGTTTGGCCGACGGGCATGCGAAGAGTCGTCATGCGGGCTTTACCACGAGGTTCACGAGGCGACCCGGGACCACGATGACCTTGACGACGGTCTGGTGCTCCAGGTGACGCTGCACGTGGGTATCCGCGCGGGCCGCCGCCTCGACGGCCTCACGACTTGCGTCGACCGGGACCTCGATCTCGCCGCGGCGCTTGCCGTTCACCTGCACCGCCAGGGTAACCGCGTCGACGGTCAGCGCCTGGGGATCGGCGGTGGGCCAGGCCGCCTCGGCGATCAGGCCATGGTGTCCCAGGTGCTCCCAGAGCACCTGACTGATATGCGGCACGATCGGCGCCAGCATCAGCACGATCCCGTTCAGGCACTCCTGACGCACGGCCGGCGCATCCGGGTCGGCGTCCGGAAGACGGGCGACCTCGTTCAACAACTCCATGTTGGCCGCGATGGCGGTGTTGAAGGTCTGGCGCCGACCGAGGTCGTCGGTGACCTTGACGATGGTTTGATGCAGCTTGCGCCGAAGCGCGCCCGCGGCCGGGCTCAGGCGCTCCGGATCCGGGCGGATCGACGTCGTCGTGGCCTGCACCCCCTCGTAGACCTGCCGCCACAGGCGTTTCAGGAAGCGATAGGCCCCCTCGACCCCCGAGTCCGACCATTCCAGCGACAGGTCCGGCGGCGCGGCGAACATCGTGAACAGGCGTGCGGTGTCGGCCCCGTAGCGATCGATCAGGGCCTGTGGATCGACGCCGTTGTTCTTGGACTTGGACATCTTTTCCATGCTGCCGACGGCCACCGCTTCGCCGCTCGCCCGCTCCACAGCGGTTACGGTGCCGTCGGCGGAGCGGGTGAGTTCGACATCGGTCGGATTGATCCAGTCTCGGCTGCCGTCGGGATGCTCCCGGTAGAAGGTGGGGGCGATCACCATGCCCTGGGTCAACAGCCGCTGAAACGGCTCGTCACTGCTCAGCAGGCCCTCGTCGCGCAGCAATTTGTGGAAGAACCGGGCATACAACAGGTGCAGTACCGCGTGCTCGACGCCGCCCACGTATTGATGCACCGGCAGCCAGTGGTCGGCGCGAGCATCGAGCATCGCCTGCGGGTTGTCGACCGAGCAATAGCGTGCGTAATACCAGGACGACTCGAAGAAAGTGTCGAAGGTGTCGGTCTCGCGCCGCGCCGGCCGCCCGCAGTCAGGGCACACGACCTCGTGGAAGGACGCCAGGCGGGCCAGCGGCGAGCCCGCACCGTCGGGGATCACGTCCTCCGGCAGCACCACCGGCAAGTCCGCCTCCGGCACCGGCACCACGCCGCAGCTGCCGCAGTGGATCACCGGGATCGGGCAGCCCCAGTAGCGTTGGCGCGAGATACCCCAGTCGCGCAGGCGGTAATTGCGCATGCGCCGGCCCAGACCCTGCGCCTCGAGGGCCTCGGCGATCGCCGCGAAGGCCGCCTCCGAGGTCAGCCCGCTGAAGGCCCCGGAGGCGATCAGACGCCCGCGTTCGGTGAAGGCCTGGGCCTCGATGTCCCAGGGCCGCCCGTCCAGCGGCTCGATCACCTGGCGGATCGGCAGTCCGTACTGCCGCGCGAAAGCGTGATCGCGCTCATCGTGGGCGGGGACGGCCATCACCGCCCCGGTGCCATATTCCATCAGCACGAAGTTGGCCACCCAAACCGGTACTGTCTCGCCGCTGAGCGGATGCCGGGCGTGCAGGCCCAGGGGCCGGCCGAGCTTCTCCATCGTCGCCAGGTCGGCCTCCGCCAGGCCGCGCTGACGGCAATCGGCCACGAAAGCGGCCAGTTCCGGATCGGCACCCAGATGCCGACCGACCAGCGGATGCTCCGGGGCCAGCGCCAGATAGCTGACCCCCATCAGGGTGTCCGGACGGGTGGTATAGACCTTCAGCGCGGTACCGTCCTCGCAGGCAAACTCGAGTTCCACGCCCTCCGAACGCCCGATCCAGTGGCGTTGCATCGCGCGGACCTGTTCCGGCCAGCCGTCCAGGCCGTCCAAGGACTCGAGCAGTTCGTCGGCATAGTCGGTGATGCGCAGAAACCATTGCGGCATCTCGCGCCGTTCGACCCGCGCGCCCGAGCGCCAGCCGCGACCGTCGATGACCTGCTCGTTGGCGAGCACGGTCTGATCGACCGGATCCCAGTTCACCGTCGCCTGCTTGCGGTAGACCAGGCCCTTCTCCAGCAGGCGCAGGAACAGCCATTGCTCCCAGCGGTAGTAGGCCGGCTCGCAGGTCGCGAGCTCCCGACTCCAGTCATAAGCAAAGCCCAGGCGCTGGAGCTGGGTCCGCATCTGGCCGATGTTCTGTCGGGTCCAGGCAGCCGGGGGCACGCCATGGGCAATGGCCGCATTCTCGGCCGGCAGCCCGAAGGCGTCCCAGCCCATCGGTTGCAGCACGTTGCGGCCCTGCATGCGTTGAAAACGCGCAATCACATCCCCGATGGTGTAGTTGCGCACATGCCCCATGTGCAGTTTCCCCGAGGGATAGGGAAACATCGACAGGCAGTAGAAGGGTTCGCGCCCATCGTCTTCCCGCGCGACGAAGCACTGATCGCCTTCCCATCGCTGCTGCACGGTGGTCTCGACCACGGCGGGATCGTAGCTTTCCTGCATGGGGGATGCATCCTGGGGATAGACCGGGAAGCGGAGAATACCAGCCCCGTCGCTCGGCCTCCAAGCAGGTCCCTGCTGGCGGATGGCAACCTGGGGGTGACGTGCTACCGTATCGACTGGGAAGCGCGGTTTCTGGCCGGGCTTCCCGCGGCATCGCGTTCGGTATGTCGGGGCAAGCGCGGGGCAACCCCCGGGCAAGCTCCGGGCCACCCCGGAGTCTTCTCGGGGGACCGATGCCGAGCGGGCGGCCGTACCGAGGGGCCGCGCAGCATGCACGGCGACGACGGGATGACGGCCGTCCGTGCCCTTCCAAGGTGGACGTGACGAGGAAACGGGGATGAACACCAAGCACGAAGAAGGCCCAGGCGGCAACGGCGACCGGATCGAGGCGGCCTACAGCGAGATGCTGCAGCATGTCTCCGACGAATTGGAAGCCTCGCCGAATCGCCGCCAGGTGTCGTTGAACGACCTGCTGGTAGAGGCGCGCACTCGCGTCGCCGAACGCCACACCCTCAGCACCGAGGAGGCCGAACAGGCGATTGAGGCCGTGCGCCGGGATCTGCACGACCTCGGGCTGTTCCTGGACGAAGGACCTCGCTCGGACTGGCGCGAGTGGCTGCGCATCGACCTCACGCTCATCGAGGCGAGCGTGTTGAACGCCTTGGGTTCCATCGCCGACCACACCAAGGTGGAATGGGCCGCACTGGCCGCCCAGGCCTACCGGGTCGGCGAATGGCACACCGGCGAGGTCACCGGCCCGGGCGAGCTGACCTGCCTCGACTGCGGGGGCACCACCCACCTGTCCCGGGTGGGCCGCATTCCACCCTGTCCGCATTGCCACCACACCCGCTTCCACCGTCGTGGCCCCGCCCCGGAAGGGTCGGACTAGCCATTGCCTGCGCGGTTCCTCAGGTGCTGCGCCCCGAGCGCAGCGCCAGTCCCAGCAGGCCGGCTACCAGCAGCAGCGCCGGCCAGGGACCGAAGCGGGCGGCCGGGGTGTAGCCCTGCTGCGGGAGGACCTCACCTCGCAGGACCTCGCGGGTAAACAGTCCGCTTCGGGCCGTAACCCGGCCATCGGCGGCGATCAGCGCCGAGACCCCGGTGTTGGTGGCACGGATCATCGGCCGTCCCATTTCAAGGGCGCGCACCCGGGCAATCTGCAAATGCTGATGCGGCGCCAAGGTCGCGCCAAACCAGGCATCGTTGCTGACATTGATCAGCAGACTGGCCTCGGGAAGGCTCGTGCGGATGTGCCGGGCATAGGCGGATTCATAACAAACGGACAGGCCCGCCAGTTGCCCCGCCATCGCCACGGGACCACCACGGGAACCCGGGCTCAGATCGGACATCGGGATGTCGAGCAGGCGATCCAACCAGGTCAGCTGCCGGCGCAGCGGCAGGTACTCGCCGAAGGGCACCAGCTGGCGCTTGTCGTAGGTCGCCCCGCTGGGGACATGCACGATGCTGTTGTGCATCACGGGTGCAGATGGCCCGGAGTCGGATGAGCCGGAATGGGATGGCATGTAGTCGAAGATTCCGGTCACCAGCTCGGTACCCTGCGCCTCCAGCCGCGCGGACAGACGTTCCAGTGCGGGAGCGACTTCGTGATGGAAGGCCGGAATGGCGGTTTCCGGCCAGACCAGCAGATCGACGCCGGCGGCCGATTCGCTCAGATCACCGTACAGGGACAGCGCCCGCGTCACGCCATCCGCCGCCCACTTGCTTTCCTGATCGATATTCCCCTGCACGATGCCCACGCTGAGGGCGGGCCCCGCCGGCTCGATCCAGCGCAGCGGCAGCATCGCCACCGACAGCGCCAATAAGCCCGCCAGCAAGGCCGCGCCGGCCGCCACGCGGCGCGCG
>PWGH01000114.1 GCA_003555285.1 Thioalkalivibrio sp. | reverse complement strand
TCACCGTCCGGGCCGTCACCGTCCGGGCCGTCACCGTCCGGGCGGTCGTCATCCGCTTCGTCATCATCCGGGGCGACGCCCTCAGGTTGTTCACCATCGGCGCCGACGGCATCCGGGCGGCCAGCCGTTCCTGATGCCGCATCGAAACGCGGCGCCGCGCGGCACTCGGTCCTTGGAGGGGGCGTGTGATGAACTATCTGAACGAACTCGTCTTTGGGTACTACCCCTATCTGGCGCTCAGCGTGTTCCTGCTGGGCAGTTTGATCCGCTTCGATCGAGAACAGTTCACTTGGCGCAGCGGCTCGAGCCAGATGCTGCGTACCAAGAACATGCGCCTGGCGAGCAATCTGTTCCACATCGGCATCCTGCTGTTGTTCTTCGGGCATCTGTTCGGCCTGCTGACGCCGCAGTGGCTTTATCACGGCATCGGCATCTCCACCTCGGCCAAGCAGCTGATCGCGGTGATCGCGGGCGGGATCTTCGGGCTGGTCTGCTTCGTCGGCCTGAGCATGCTCTTGTACCGCCGCCTGTTCGATGCCCGAATCCGGGCCACCAGCAGTGGGGCCGACCACTTCATCCTGGTGCTGCTGTACGTGCAGTTGCTGCTGGGGCTTGCGACGTTGCCCTTGTCGATCACCCACCTGGACGGCGCGAACATGGTTGCGCTCGGCAACTGGGCCCAGCACATCGTGACCTTCCAGGCCGGGGCCGCCGCCTACGTGCTCGACACCCACTGGATCTTCAAGGCCCACATCGTGCTCGGCCTGACGATGTTCCTGGTCTTCCCGTTCACCCGCCTGGTGCACGTGTGGAGTGCCCCGGTCTGGTACCTGGGCCGAAGCTACCAGGTCGTCCGGCGCCGCTAAGCCATCCCGACCCAACGTCCATCATTCCCACGACCTGGAGGAAAACCCAATGAGCATTGAGATCAACGATACGACCCTCCCCACCGACGAGGAAGGCTATCTGATCGATCCCGAAGCCTGGACCCCGGAGGCCGCGAAGACGATCGCGGTCGAGGAGGGCATCGAGCTCGGCGAAGAGCACTGGGCGGTGATCGACTTCATTCGCGACCACTACGACCAACACCAGGTCGCTGTTGATGCTCGCTTCGTGATCCGTTTTCTGGAGAAACGGTTCGGTTACGAATCCAAGGCGGCCCACAATCACCTGTTCGAGCTCTTCCCCTATGGCTACGTCAAACAGGCCTGTCGCATCGCTGGCATGCGTCGCCCCCGGGCGTGGAGCACCGGCTAGAGAACCCACCGACGGGTCCACCCGGCCTTCGCAAGAGCGAGAAAATCTCATGACTCTATCGGTAAACGGTGTGGAGATCGCCGAACAGGCGATCCACAGCGAAATGCAGTACCACCCCGCCGAATCGGCCGAGCAGGCCCAATTCGAGGCGGCGCGTGCCCTGGTGATCCGCGAGCTCCTGCTTCAGGAGGCCGAACGCCATGGCGTCGAGACCGGCACACGCACGGCGTCCAACGAGGAGCAACGCATCCAGGCGCTACTCGAACGCGCCGTGCCGGTGCCGCAGGCCGACGCCGCGGCTTGCCGGCGCTACTTTCAGAACCATCCGGAGCGCTTTCGTACGCCGGTGACGCATCACGTCTCGCACATCCTGCTGCCCGTGGCCCCGGACGATGGTGCAGGCCGAGCCGCGGCCCTCGCCCAGGCGGAAACCTGGCTGGGGGAGATTTGCGGCCATCCGGGGCGCTTCGTCGCGCTGGCCTTGCAACACTCGGCGTGCCCTTCGCGGGACGCCGGCGGCGATCTGGGGCCGATCACGCGTGGACAGACCGTGCCGGAGTTCGAGGCGGCGCTGGAAAGGCTGACGATCGGCGAGATCGCCGGGCGTCCGGTGGAGACCCGGTATGGCGTGCATCTGGTGTACCTTCGGGATCGTGAGGGTGGCGACCCTTTGCCTTTCGAGGCGGTGCAACCGCAGGTCGCGGAGTATCTGGATCGGAACGTCCAGCGTCGGGCCATTGCTCAATACTTGCAGCGCCTGATCGGCGAGGCCCGGATCGAGGGTCTGGAGCTCGAGGGCCAGACCGAGCCCCTGATGCAATGACACCGCCGATGTGAACATCGCGCCCGGAGCCATCGGGCGCGAGATGGACAACGGTCGGCGCGCTCGGCCTGCGGCTCGATGCGCCTGGATCGCGAGGGTACATGCGGACTTGACTTAGCTAACCACCCTCAGCGGGCCGTGGTCATCGCAATGATCCCCATGAGGATGATGCAGGTGGCCGTCGACCAGGTAGTCGACATGATCGTCGTGCGGCACCGCTTCATGCCCGCAGCCCGGCCCATGCACATGGTCGGCATCGTGACCACCGCAGTCATGCGCGGGCGTGCATTCATTTGGGTTGGTCGCCGTCACCGGGATCACGTGCTCGTCGACGTGGTCTCCATGTGGATGATGGAGGTGACCGTCATGCAGGTAATCGACGTGACCTTCGTGCTCCACCGCGGTGTGCCCGCAGCCGGCACCATGTTCATGATCGTGATCCGGATGTTTCTGGCAGCTCATCGTAGTGATCCTCCTGAAAGGATTGCAGCGGCGGCGCAAGGCGCTCCGCCGCGTGTTCCAACGCATTGTTCAGCAGTCCGGCCACGTGGCCATCGGCGAGGCGGTAGTAGATATGTCGGACCTGGCGGCGCCGATGCAGCAGGTGGGCGCGGTGCAGGGCCTGCAGCCGAGCCGATACGGTGCTGAGTTTATCCCCTTCGCCCACCAGTTCAGTGACGCAGCGTTCGCCGTCCTGAAGCATTGTGAGCAGGCGCAGGCGCTCTGGATCCCCCATCGCCCGGAGCAACGCGGCCGCATAGCCCAACACCGCGTCCGTCGGAATGTCAGGGAAAGGGGCTGAGGGGTGGTCACAGCGCGCCACGGCGTACTCCGGTATTCCAAATAGTAATGGATTATAGGTCATGGGGCCTGAAGCCGCCACGTTCCCGTTGGCCCCGATAGTCGCTTTCAAGCACTTATCCGGCTTCTCGTGAGGGTCCTTTCGGCCAACCCCGGGTTTTGAATCGAACGAAATGCGCTAAATCAATCACCTACAACGGTTTTGACAGGCGTGAAGAAGCCTGTACAATACGCGCTCGAACGCAGTAGGCGCGTAGCTCAGCTGGTTAGAGCACCACCTTGACATGGTGGGGGTCGTTGGTTCGAGTCCAATCGCGCCTACCACTGAATAGCAGTCGATCACGGCAACCCACGGCATTTCGGGTTGCCGTTTTTCGTTGGGGGATCGGGTCGGGCAGCTATGCCGGACCCACTCGGGTAGGATCAGCCGATGGAACCGATGATCGTGGACCGTGCCCCTGCGCCGGAGATCCTGCGCGAAACCGAGCGGCTGGGGCTGCATCCGGTGGTCACGCAAGTGCTCGCCCATCGTGCAAGCCATGCGGGGGTGGCGCCGGACTGGCTGCTGGACTTCGCGCTGGGATCTCTGGATCACCCCGACGGCCTGCCGGATATCGCGGTGGCGGCGCAGCGGATCGCACGGGCGGTACTGGAGGCGGAGGTGATCGCCCTGGTCACCGACGCGGATTCCGATGGGGTCAATGCCAGCACCGTGCTGACTCGGGCGCTGCAGGAGCACTTTCGCCATCCCGCAACTCGCATTCAGCACTACATCGGCCTGAAGCTGACCGAGGGCTACGGGCTGTCGGATGCGGTTTGCGAGCGGATCCTGGCGGCACAGCCGCGCCCGAGCCTGGTGATCACCGCCGACATCGGATCCTCCGATGCACCGCGTATCGCCCGGCTCGCGGCCGCGGGCGTCGATGTGGTGGTCACCGATCATCACGCCATCCCGGCCAGCGGCGGACCCGATGCGGCGCTGGCCTTCGTCAGTCCGTTGCGGCCCGGCTCGGTCTATCCCGATGCGCTGATCGCGGGGGTGATGGTGGCCTGGCTGGTGATGTGCGCGGGGCGTCAGGATCTGCTGCGCCAGGGCCATCTGGCGGCGGATTCCGGCAGTCTGGCGCCGCTGCTCGGTTGGGTGGCGACCGGCACGGTTGCGGATGTGGTGTCGCTGGCGCGCAGCCGCAACAACCGGATTGTGGTGCGCGCGGGTATTCGCCAGATCGAGGCCGGGACTTACCCCTGCTGGCGCGCGCTGCGTCCGCATCTGGGCGATGCGGCCAAGCCGGTGTCCGCCGCCGATCTGGCCTTCGGGATCGGCCCGCGGCTGAACGCGGCCGGGCGCCTGCACGATGCGATGACCGGGGTGCGCTTCCTGCTGGCGCCGGACGATGCCAGCGCCGAACGCGGCGTGCAGTGGCTGAACGAGACCAATATCCAGCGCCGAGTGATCGAAAAGCGGCTGACCGCCGAGGCGCTGCAGGCGGCACAGCTGCAGGTGGAAGCGGGACGCCGAGCGCTGGTGGTTTTTCTGGCCGAGGGCCACGCCGGTGTGCACGGCATCGTGGCGTCGCGGCTGATGCAGGCCTTTGGGCGCCCGGCGGTGTGCTTCTCCGAGCAGGTGGGGTTGACGGATGTCCTCACCGGTTCCTGCCGTGGCATCGATGGCGTGTCGATCGTGGAGGTGCTGCAGAGCCTGGCGCAGCAGGACGCCGGCTTCTTCCTGCGGTACGGCGGTCACGCGGGTGCCGGCGGGCTGACGCTCTACCAGGACCGCCTCGCGGGCTTCGAGATCGCGTTCGAACGCGAAGTGGCGGCGCGCTTGGAAGGCGTGGTGCTGCACCCACGGATTCAGGTCGATGCCGATCTGCCGGCCCAGGCGCTCGACTGGGCGCTGATCGATGGCCTGGCCGCGATTGGCCCCTATGGCCGGGAATTCGCCGAGCCGGTGTTGCGGGCCTGGTTCACCGTGCGTGCGGCCCGGGCGGTTGGGGCCGACGGTGATCACTGGAAGGTGAGCCTGACCGACGGCGGTCGCCCGGTCGATGGGATCTGGTTCAATGCCGGTCGGCGTTGCCCGGTGGCAATCGGCGAGTCGGTGCGCCTGGTGTTCACGCCCGAGGCCAACTGGTGGCAGGGGCAACGGCGTTTGCAGATCCGGATCCTGGCCGCGATGCGATGAATTCGAAGCCCGATTCGTTCCCGAACTCGAAGTCGTCCCCGAAGCGGTCGCCGAACCGCTCCCCGAAGCTGGGGACGGCGCGGCCACCCCGAATCGGAGAGTGACCATCGCTACCGCCCGCAAGGTGAAACGGCGCGAGATCTTTGGCTGGGCGATGTTCGACTTCGCCAATCAGGCCTACACGCTGTTGATCATCACCGTGATCTACGGGGATCTGTTCACGCGGGTGATCGTCGGCGATGCGCCGGATTACCGCCTGGGCAATCTGCTCTGGAGCGTGGCGCTCGCGACCAGTTACCTGATGGTGCTGGTGGTTGCACCGATCGCCGGGTCGATCATGGACGCGACCCGATCGCGCAAGCGCTTTTTGATGATGTCCTGGATCCTCACCATCGTCAGCACGGCGGCTTTGTATTTCGTGTCACCCAGCATGATCGTGCTCGGCATGGTGCTGATCGTGATCTCGAATTTCGGCTATGCGGTCGGCGAGTCCTTCATCGCCAGTTTCCTGCCGGATCTGGGACCCCCGGAGCGCCTGGGGTGGATCTCCGGGCTCGGTTGGGCGCTCGGTTATGTCGGCGGTCTGGTGGCGACGGCCTTTGCCCTGGGGCTGCTGGGCGAGGTCTCCGAGGACAACTTCGAGCGCATTCGCTGGGTGGGGCCGTTTGCGGCGGTGTTCTTCCTGGTCGCGGCGCTGCCGACCTTCGTGTTCCTGCGCGAGCGGGGCCCGCGGCGCAAGGTGCTCGGCCGGTTGCAGCTGAGCATGGGCTTTCGCCGGGTGGGCCGTGCCCTGGTGACCCTGCGCGCACGCCCGGAGCTGCGGGATCTGTTCATCTCGATCTTCTTCGTGATGGCCGGGATCTACATCATCATCTCGTTTACGTTCATCTATGGCTCCCAAATCATTCAATGGGAGGAACAGACGCGGGTGTACATGTTCGTGATCACCCAGATCACCGCGGCGATGGGAGCGCTGGGCTTCGGCTACCTGCAGGACCGAATCGGCGCGGTTTTCATCTACCGGGTCACGCTGGTGCTGTGGTCGGTGGCGGTGCTGGCGATCTACCTGACGCCAACGTTGGCTGCGCAGATGAGCGTGCTGCTGGAGCGGCCGGTCGCACCCGAGTACGTGTTCCTGTTCGTCGGGGCGCTGGCGGGTCTGTCGCTGGGGGCCGCGCAGTCGGCGGGGCGCGCGCTGGTGGGCATGATGGTGCCGGTGGCCGAATCCGGACGCTGGTTCGGTTTCTGGGGGTTGTCGGCGCGTGCCGCGGCGATCTTCGGGCTGGTCGGGATCGGCCTGCTGCAGATGTGGCTGGGCCTGGAAACCGCCATCCTGTTCTGCCTGCTGTTGTTCATGGCCGCCTTCGTCGCCACCCTGCGGGTGCGCCTGCCGCAGCGCGAGGCGTCCTCCGCTCCGTAAGAAGCCGTGTGGACCCCGGCCCGTACACGCCCAAGTCATCCCTGAGCGCTCGAAGAGGGCCATCCATGGCCATCTACGACCCGGACCGGGCGTACCCCACACGGCTCGGGCCCGGCGACGGGTTGAATAGGTTCCAGGCGTGAACGAAAGGGGCCGTGGGGTCTTGTGGCGCTTTCCGGGCTGTGCTATTTCTTGGGGCACGGAGATCAACAAGGGATACGAGCATGGATGCTCAGCCGTACGATCGGTACAGGATGTACCGTGGGCGCGTTGGCGCCGCAATCTTTCTTGGCATCGCGATCCTCCTGGCCGTTCCGGCCCAGGCGACCGATGCCGGTCTCGCATGGCTGCTGTCGCAACAGCAGGCGGACGGCCGGGTGAGCGCACCCGCCGATGAGACCCATCCCCATCACGCCACCCACGAGACCCTGCTCGCCCTGCATCTTTTGGGGCTGGGATCGACGGAGGCCTTCACCGAAGCCCTGGGCTTTGTGGTGCCCAACGGCCTGGAAAACGGGCTGGAAAACGGGCTGGGGGACGGGCTGGGCGGCCTGGATTCCGGAACGGCCAATGGCACCCTCGAGCTGCCGTGGCAGGCGCGTGGCCTGATCGCACAGGCGCTGGCAGGCGTCCCGGTGCCGGATCCCGCGCAGCGTTTGGCGCCCTATCAGGTCCGCGATGGCGGCTTTGCCAGCCGCCCTGCCACCCAGGGCAGCGTGGTGGACACGATCGCGGCGCTGGAGGTCTTGCACCAGGCGGGTATCCGGGAGGCCGCGATGCTCGGACCGGCATTGGACTTCCTGCGCCAGCGCCAGCACGCCGACGGCGGCTTTGCACCGACGGCCAACAGCCCCCGCTCGGTGTATCTGACCGCGCGGGCGGTCGCGGTACTCGAGCGCCATCGTTTCGAACATGGCCTCTCGGCGACCCTGCAGGGGGCCCAGGACTTTCTGTGGGCGGCCCGACACGATGACCTCTGGGGCGCGCCCTGGGAGACCGCGCACGCCGTGCTCGCGTTGATGCCGGTCACCACGGACGGCACCCGCCTGGCCGAAACGGCGGCGGCGCTGCGCGCGCAACAGGCCCCGGACGGCTCCTGGAATGCCAGTGTGTATGCCACCGCCCTGGCGCTGCAGGCGCTGCATCGGGTGGCGACACCGCCGGCCCCCGAACCGGGATCGATCACCGGGCAGGTGATCGATCAGGCCTCCGGGGCGGCGTTATCGGGGGTTCAGGTCTCGGCCTGGAGTGCGCAAGAGCGCCTGTACAGCACGCAGTCGGGAGCGGATGGCCGTTTCGGTCTGGCGGATCTGGAGCCGGATGCCTACACGTTGAGCTATGCCAGTACCGGTTTCCAGGGATTGCAGCAGTCGGTCGAGCTGGCGGCCGGGCAGCGTCTCGATCAGGGACCGGTGGAGCTTGCGATGGTGGCGGATACCGCGCTGCTTTCCGGTCAGATCACCGATGCCCTGACCGGCGCGCCGGTCACGGCCACAGTGGCGGTGCGGGAGGCCGTGTCGGGCGCCCTGCTGGGTCAGATGACTGCGGATCCGGACGGTCGCTACGTGCTGTCGATCCTGGCGGGCGGTCTACAGCTGTCCGTGACGGCCACCGGGTATTCGCCGTTGAACCTGACGGCCACCGTGGCGGCGGGTACGCGCAGCGACTTCTCGCCGGGATTGCAGCCCGAAGGCACCGCGCCGGAGGATGGCGTGATAAATCTTTCCGGGCGGGTGCTGGCGGCCGATACGCAGATGGCACTGGCGGGGGTGGCGGTCGAGGCGTACACCGACGGTGCCGAGGATTCGATCGTGCCTGCGGTATCCACCGACGGTACCGGGCATTTCACCCTGGTCGATCTGCCGGTCGGCTCGATGACCCTGCACTTTATCCAGGACGGCTATCAGTCGGTCGCGCTGTCGCTGCTGACGGGAGCGGGTGGGTCCGTGGATCTTGGAGATGTGGTGCTGCTGCCTGCCGCGGTAGCGACCACTCGTGTCTCGGGGGTGGTCAGCGATCGCGACACCGGAATGCCGCTGGCCGGGGCCACACTCTTCATCGAGGGACAGACGCGGCACACCGACGCGCAAGGTCACTACGAAATCGAGGGCATCGAGGTGCTCGAGTTCGGGGTTACGGCGAGCGCGATCGGCTACCGGAGCCAGACCGCCGGGGTGGTGTTGCAACAGCACGGATCGGTGCAGCTGGACATTCCGATGGTGAAGACCGCGGTGGACGGCATCCGGCTGGTCGATGTGACGCTGGACCAAACCGCCTATCCGGCCTATCGGGATGCCCAGCTGCGTGCGCAGGTTGAAAACACCGGCGATCAGGCGCGCCGTGTGGTGATGACCGCCACGGTGCTGGGGGCCGCAAACGCCTTTCGGGAAGACTTTGTCGTGAACGTGAATGGGGATGCGCGCGACGGCGGCTTCGTACTGGATCCGGGGGAAACCCGCGCCGCCGATTTTTCCTGGTTCACCCGCAACCTCGCCCCCGGCGCGTACAGGGTGATCGTGCAGGTGGCCACCGATGACCGCGCCGCGCTGCTGTCCGAACAGGCAGTGAACCTGGAGATCGTCCCCACACTGGGGGTCGAGTGGTTGCGCGTGCAGGGCCAGCCGACGGCCTTGATCCAGGGGGAATCCCGGACGATCGAGATCCTGGGGACGGTGCACAACGGCTCCAATGTCCCGGTGGCGCTGGGCTTTGATCTTGCGGTGGTCGGTCCGGACGCGACGGTATTGCATCAGGCGCCGATCGCGTTGGAACTCAGCCCGGACACGCTGCACCCGACCCTGCACCTCGGCAGCTTCCAGCACCACTTCGTGCTCGGTGGCGCCTACCGGCTCGAGATTGCGAATCTGACCGGGGTGGCCGTGGCGACGGTGCACACGGTAGCGATCGATGTCGCACCCAACCTGCGCATCGAGGCGCAGGTGGAGCTGGACCCGGAGCGCATGGTTCCCGGTACGAACCGGGACGTGCAAATCCGCCTGACCCTCGAAGGCATGGAGGACGCGCTGTGAGCCGAATGCAAGGGAATGCAATTCAGGGGGTAGGGGTTCTGCTGCTGGTGCTGCTGTTCGCGCCGGGTCTTGCCGCGGCAGGCACTTTCGTCGACGGGATCCCCGAAGGCTGGACCTGTGCCGGCACCTGCGGGACGGCGTCCGCGAACGGCGTGGTGACCGCTGCCCCATCGGGGGCCAGTGCCTATGGCTGGGTCGCCACCACCGGAAGCAGTTTTCGCCAGGCGGCGCTGCCTGGGATCGGCGGCACCAACGGGTCCCAGTTGCGCTCAAGGGCGTTTTCGGCGCAGGCCGGGCAGGATCTGGCCTTCGACTTCAACTATGTCACGTCCGACGGCGGCGGCTTTGCCGACTACGCCTGGGCACGGCTGCTCGATGCCGAGCTCGAACCGGTGGCCTTGCTGTTCACCGCGCGCACGCGCTCGAGCGGCACCATCGTCCCCGGTTTCGGCATGCCCGAGATCGAGGCCGAGATGACGCCGGAGACCGTGCATATCATCGGTGGCGGCCCCCGATGGTCGCCCCTCGGGGGCGATTCAGGCCGCTGCTTTTCCAGCGGCTGCGGATATACCGGCTGGGTGCGCTCGGTCTTTTCGATCCCGCAGGCGGGCGACTATGTGCTGGAGTTCGGGGTGGTCAACTGGTCCGACACCCTGTATCAATCCGGTCTGGCCTTCGACGGGGTGACCGTCGGCGGCCAGCCGATCGATGCGCAGGCCGACTATCGCGACGTGCAGGTGGTGGCGCGCCTGCCCACGCAGGGGATCGAGCTGATTCCGGAATCCTTTGCGACGGTGCCGGTGCGGATCACGCCCTTCGAGGATCACATCGAGATCGAGTGGTTCTTCGAGGCCTTTTCTCTGGGACAGCTCGAGGCGCTGGATCATCAGGTGCCGGTCCTGAATCCGCAACCGGGCGAGCGCCGGGTGGTGATCGAGGAGGTGCTGCTGCGCTACCGGGATCTGGCCGGGGTGGAGCATCAGCGCCGGCTCGGGCCCTTCGATCTCGAGGTCCTGGAATCGATGTTTGCGCTCGATCTCGTGCTCGATCGAGCGCACTACACCGTGGGTGAGACGGTGCTCATCGACACCTGGATCGCGAATCTGGGGGAGGCCGCGGCCATCGCCGCGGTGCAGCTGGACGTGCGGGATGCGGCGGGCCATCCGGTGCGCAGCCTGGCCGGATTCGAGGGTATCGAGGTGGAGGCGCAAGCCACTCGCGCCCTGACCCAACGCCGCTTCGATACCGCAGGTCTGTATGCCGGCACCTATCAGGTGCACGCCCGGGTGCGGGAAATGGGTGCCGATGCGGGCGCGAGTGCCTACGCGAGCTTCCACGTGGACGTGCCGGCGGACACCGGCCTGAGTGCCGCCGTGTTGGCCGACCAGGGTTTCTACGATCCGCTGGAGACGGTGACGTTGATCGGACGCCTGCGCAATACCGCGCCCAACCTGCAGATCGAGGGCCACAGCGCGCGTCTGCAGGTCCTGGATCCACAGGGGCAGGAATTCTGGCGGGCGGAGGAGGGCTCGCTTGGTGCCCTGGGCGCGGGTGGGGAACAGGAGTGGGTACGCAGCCTGCCCCTGGGCCCGGCGGCGGCCGGCCCCTACCGAGTGATCCTGACCGCCCGCGATGCCGAAGGAATCGTGCGGGCGGTCGCCTAGACCGGCTTTCAGGTGCGTTCCACGCAGGACACGGGCGCGGGCCTTGCCGGATCGCTGCTGGCCACGCCGGATCCGGTGTTGCGCAGCGAGACGCTGGCCCTGTCGGGCGAGGTGGTGAATCGCGGTAACGCCGACCTGAATGCGCTGCCGGTGATCCTGAGCCTGGTCGATCCGGCCCGCGAGGCGGAACTCGCGAGCTGGCGCTGGACCCTCGATCTGGAGCGCGATGCCAGCCGCAACCTATCCGTGGACTGGCGGGTCGAGGTGCCGGAGGCGACCGCGCTGGTGGCCATCCTGCAGGCGGAGATTCAGGGCGATGTGCGGGTGTTGGACCACCGCACGGTGCGGGTGGCGGATCGCTTCGACGTCACGGCGGACGTTACCGGCGATGGACGCGTGCTGGTGTTGCTGGACCCCCCTGAGGCCCGGGAATGCCAGGGTGTGAAGCGGCTTCGCTTGGAGCTTTCCTTCGAGCCGCCACTCGTCGACGGCGATCATCTCGAGCTGGAACTGTTCGACGCCGACGGTCGGCTCCTGGACGCCAAGGCTGGGTCCGCGGGCGCGTCGCGGCCGGCGGATCACCACCTCGGGTTCGACGCGAATCTGATCCTGAGCGAGCTTGCGCCCGGTCGTGCAGGGGTCGAGGTTCGAGCTCCCGAGGCCGAGTTATTGCCGGAGCCGGGCTATCAGCTGGCGGCAACGGTCCACCGGGGCGGCATCAGCGAGCGCCACCAGTCCGGATTGGTGCCCAGCGCCTGCGGGGTGGTGGCCGAAAACGGCTCGGACTTCGGCGCCTTCCGGTTGGCCGAGACCGGCATTGTGGCCGCGGGCCTTTCGACCGAGCGTCGGGCCTTTCTGGAGGCGCAGCTGCGGGCGCGGGGCTGGTCCTACACCCTGGTCACCGACCGCCATGGCTTCGCCCGGGAGTTGCGCCGCGGCGGCTACAGCAGCTTCCTGCTGCTGTCCTCTCACGTCCGCCTGGACACCCAGGTGGCGCGTGAGCTGCGGGAGGCGATCTTTGCCGGCCGGGGCATCGTGCTGGGCGCAATCCACGATCACCGCAATCACCACCTGCTCGAGGTCTTCGGGGTCCATCCGGTGGGGGCGCACCCGCATGTGAACGGCATCCTGCCGCTGGGCCTGCCGCCCTTCGCCGTTCCCGATGAGCTCTTCGCGGTGGCCGAGCCGCCGCTCGCCCTGAGGCTGGAGGGTGCCGTGCCCCTGGCCGAGTACCGCGGCATCGGCGGACGGCAGGAGGATCGAATCGGGCTGGTCGCCCACGCCTTTGGACGGGGAGCCAGCGTGATGGCCGGCTTCGACCTGCTGAATCAGGCCCATGCGGCGGGTACCGACACCGACTTTGGTCGCCTGCTGCTGGATGCTCTCGATCACGTGCAGCCAAGCCAGGCTTTCCTGCGCCCGGGCATGACCGTGCCGGTGCACTGGCAGCTGTTCAATCGGGGCGGCCTGGTGTCCCTGCACTTGGGGCTGGAGGTGGCCGGTGGCGCGATCGTCGATCCGCTGCCGGCGCCGGGGACGGACGCGCTGTTCTACGCGCTCGAGTTGCCGGCGGGTGGCAGCGCGGAGGATCGCTTCTGGTGGCAATTGCCGGCAGATCCGCAGGCCGCCTGGATCAGTGTGGCGATCGACCTGGAGGAAGGTGCCGTGCTGCGCTGGTACGACACCACCACGCACGCCTTCACCCTGGTGCCGTTGCCGGACTTCGAGACCCTTCGCCAGACCCTCACCGACCATTTGGGACTGCATTCCGGCTACGCCACGGTCCTGGATGCCGTGATCGCGGCCGAGGCCGCCCATCAGGCCGGTGCGCCCGAGCAGGCCGTGTTTCACCTGCTGAAGGCCGCCGACGCCCTGGCCGCGATCGCGACGCCCGAGGCCGACGCCCTGCGCGAGATCGTGGCCTGGCTCATTCATCGCATCGCGAGCACGATCCCATGATCTCCGCGTAGTCGCCCAACACCGCGCAGGAACCGTCCGGCCACGGATAGGCCGGCCCCTGCATCCGGATCACTCTGACCAAGGATCGGTACATGAGCCCAACGGATTCCGCATTCGCGTTATTGCGCCAACAGTGGATCAGCCGCATCGTCACGGCCGTGCTGGTGGTGAGCCTGAACCTACTGGGGATCACCCCCTTGGCCGCGGCCTGGCACGACGATCCCGAAGCCCAACTGCAATCGGAGACGGCCTCGGAGTTTGGTGCAACCGAGCCGGATGCCACACGCGGACAGGTCTTGGCCCAGGCCCTGAAGAACACCCGCGCACTGCTGCGAAGCGCCGATACCGATCTGCGCCGGGGGCTCACCATCGCCGAACAACGCCAAGAACTCGGCCTGCAACGCCACGCGATGCAGCCACTCCACCAGGAGGTACTCGAGGAGTTCGCGGTGGTGGAGTCCTGGCTGCGGGAACGGCAGGTGCCCCAGAGCATCCTCGATCGCCATCAACAGACGGTCGCGGCCTACCGGGGCGAGATGCAGGCACTGCTTGATGACCTTGACCTGATCGATGCCACCGACGCCCCGATGGACCTGGCGATGCCGATCGAACGGGCCGAGCGGCGCCTGTCCGAACGGGCGCTGGAGCGCGCCCAGCGGCCCTTCGATCCGACGCAACGGCTCCCGCACCACGCACAGGAACCGCGGCCCGAGAATCTGCCACGTCTGTACCGGGAGGAATTCATCGAGGCCGGCCTGCTCGATACGCCGTTGCTGCAGCTGGCCGCCCTGGAATCCTATCGCCTCGACGGGTTGCCAGGTGCCCTCGATACGGCCTATCGGGCGCCCGGGGTGGAGGTTTCTCTGAGTCCCGAGATCCACGCGCAGGCCGAGGCCCTCGGCCACGATCCGGTGGCGATCTATCACTGGGTGCGCCACCAGGTCGAGTGGCTGCCCACCTGGGGCGCGGTGCAAAGCGCGGACCTGACGCTCTCGGCGCGGCAGGGGAATGCGATGGATATCGCGAGCCTACTCACCGCGCTGCTGCGCGCGGCGGGCATCCCGGCGCGCTATGTGCACGGCACCATCGACGTGCCGCAGGCCGCGTTTCGCAACTGGGTCGGCGGCTTCGAGCACCTCGAATCCGCGATGAACTATGCGGCCTCCGGCGGTATTCCGGTGACCGGACTGATCGAGGGCGGGCAGATCACCCAGGTGCGTCTGGAACATGTGTGGGTGGAGGCGGCCATCGACTACCTCCCGTCCCAAGGCGCGGTGCTGCACGCCGCCGACACCTGGCTGGCGCTGGACGCGAGCTTCAAGCAATACGAGTACGTGCCCGGTCTGGATGCCGCCACGATCGCGGGTATCGACACTACCCAACTGGGCCAGGACTTCCTTGCCAGTGGGAGCCAGAATCTCCACGAAGGCTGGATTCAGGGGCTCGACGCATCGATCGTAGAGGCTGGCCAAGAGCAGGCGCGCGAAGCGCTCGAGGCCCATATCGCCCAAGCTGAGGACCTCCCAGTGGAGGAGATCATCGGCGGGCGTAGGACCATCGTGCGCGAGGCGCCGATCCTGCCCTCCGGCTTGCCCTACGAGCGGGTGGTGGAAGGCGCGCGGTACGCCGCCCTGCCGCAGAGCCTGCAGCCGCGAATTCGCTTCGGTATAGGTGCGGATCTGCTTGGAAATCCCCTCGAACAGATCGACTTTCCCTGGGCCGAGCTGAACAACCGCAAGGTCACCCTGTCCTTTCTACCGGCGACACCGGATGACGAGGCCGCGCTACTGGCGTTGCTGCCCGAGGGTGAACTCACGGACGTCAGCCAACTCCCGTCCAGCATTCCCGCCTACCTGATTCGGGTGGTGCCGCAACTGAAGATCGAGGGCGAGACCGTTCTGACCGGTGCGTCCCTGGGACTGGGCGAGGAACTCGCCTTTTCCTACAGCGTCCGCGATCCGATCCATGGCACTCAGCATTATCCGAATCGGGTGCTCGCGGGTTCGCACCTCTCGGTGGCGGTGATCGGCGGCGGTGTCGCCATCGATAGCCTGCGGGAAACCACCGACCGCATCCGGACGACCCGCGACCTCCTCGCAGCGGCCGACCCGGAGTCGCTCGCCGAGGTGACCCGCGAGGCCTTGCTTGGCGATCTTTTCCACGCCGGTCTGTTGAGTTATTTTGCCCAATTCGACGCCTTGGCCCGGTTGGTGGCTTTGAGCCAGGACAGCCACTTCCAGGTCACGACCTCGGTCGGAACCTATGGTTATGTGCCGAGAGTCACCTACCTGTTCGGGATTCCCCGCAATCTGCACCCAGCCGGCGTCGTGATGGACCTGGATCGGGTGGCGATGATGTCCAGCACCGATTCTGTCGGTTACGAAGGTCGCGCGGCGTTCAACTTCCAGGTCGGTATCATCGCTTCGGCTCTGGAGCATCTGGTTCCCGAACAGATGTTCGTAACCGAGGCGGCGCCCGGCGAGGCCGTGTCGGCGGTTCGCGCCTTGCAGAAGGCCGCGGCCCAAGGCCAGCGTATCTACCACATCACCCCCGCCACTCAGGCAGAGGCCTTGTTGCATATCCGTCAGAATGCATTGACCATGAACGAGGTGCGTTCGGCGCTGGCGGCGGGCCGCGAGGTCATTATTCATACCGATCCGGTCGAAGTCCCAGGCTGGCGCGGCGCCGGCTACGTCCTCTTCGACCCGGATACCGGTGCCGGCGCCTGGAAGATAGCCGGCGGCGCCAATGGCGGCTCCCTGGAGCTTCCGAAATATTCGTTGGAATTCTTCTGGTCCGCATTGAACGAACGGGGCGGGCCGATGGGGAAGTTTCTGTCAAAAACAAACACGGTCTTAACGCACAGTCTAAATATTTTTGATATTGTTAAGAGTTGCCCGACCGGCATCGCGATTGGGGCGATTATATCGATAACCCTTGTGTTTTCCGGATTTTTCGCAGTCGGTTTTGCAGTGGCCGTATTTGGTGCCGTTGCCATGGTAGGCTATGGGATGGCAACTACGGTAGCTGTGGCTGCAGTGTCCGCAGGATGGAGAAGATCATGCGATCAATAGAAATCGTACTTAAGGTATTTTTCATTGTTCTGCACTTGTTTCAGACTGCTGTATCATCGAGTGGTGGTTGGCCAATATCGGGATTCATTGCCATGATGTTAATTGGCGTTCACGTTTTCATGGCGCGAACTTTCAAGGAGAATTTTCATGTAAGTCCATGGACGGTAAGTATAGTTGGAAGTGTGCTCTGGTTTATTGTGGCGATAGCGGAGGAGTGGTAAGTTCTTGGTGAGTTGAACGGGAATCCCTGTAAACCACAGAAGTTCCTTGCGCCGTGGAACGCCGCGTCGCTGCGCTAATCGCGATGATGAGGTTGCATGACTACCCGGCTGGGTTGCTCGCTCCGGTCGCCCTGCAGTCCAGTCTTTTTAGGCGACGGGTTTTCCAGCTTCAAAGGGTCGCCGAGGGGGCTCGCCTCCTACAGGGGTTCGCTGAGCGGGATATGGCGGCGTGCTGCCTTTTCCTCATGCTAATCTTCCGGTTCCGAGACGACGGCTACCAGGCGATGAAGGAATACCGGC
>PWGH01000265.1 GCA_003555285.1 Thioalkalivibrio sp. | reverse complement strand
GATGGGCCGCCATTTCGCCGATGATGTCGTCGGCAACATGGTGGGCTGCAAGATCGACAGCAAAACCGCGATCAGATCGGCGATCCGACGCTGGCAAGACTGGCGCATCTCGCGCCAGCTTGAGCGCTGCGAGGGCATCCCCGCTGGCCTGCCATATCTGACTGGCTGGGTGCAGCATTTCGCCATCGCAGCAAGCATGGCCGAGAGTGACTGACCTAACCCCGAACACCCCATCACGACAGGAGGCGATAATGCCCAAACTGACCGATACCCAGACCATCATCCTCAGCCGCGCGGCCACCCGCCCCGGCAATCTGGCCATGCCGCTGCCCGAGGGGCTGCATGGGGCAGCCGCCAAGATGGCGGTCAATCGCATGATCACCAATGGCTGGCTCGAAGAGGTCGATGCCGATCTGCGAAAGGGCGAGCCGCTCTGGCGCGAGACTGGCGATGGTCATGGCACAACGCTGATCGCTACTGAGGCCGGGCTGGAAGCCATAGGGATCGAGCCCATGGCGGCCAGCGCCGTTGCCAGCGCGCGCAAGGGGAAGCCGAAGCCGGAAGCGGAACCCGCACCAAAGACCGAGGCGCCGAAGCCCGTCGCCATCCGCGCCGGCACCAAGCAGGCGCAGATTATCGCGCTGCTGCAGCGACCCGAGGGTGCGACCATCGCCGAGATCGTCGAGGTAACTGGCTGGCAGGCCCACAGTGCCCGTGGCTTGATCTCGGGAGGGCTCAAGAAGAAGCTGGACCTGCCTGTCACTGCAGAGAAGGTCGAGGGCAGGGGCACGGTTTACAGTCTCCCCTGATCAAGGTCGCAACGTCGCTCCCCCCTCGCGCTATCATACATGAGCTGCCAGATGCGCTGATGTGCTTCAATTGCGCGGCCAGCCATTTCCCTTTTGCCATCCTTTCCTGAACGCGCGCGCGATGCGCGTCGGGGGAGGGTGGTTCCTTCCTGTGATGCCGCCTTGTGTTGCAGTACCAGCATGCGGCGACAATGTTGCTTGGCGCGTTAGCACCGCCCTCGGAGCGAGGGTGCAGGTGCTCTGCGGTGCAGCGGAGGTATCTCTGCATGGCTGGTGCCCGGCAGATTGCAGGCACGTCATGATCCAGTTCCGGATCCCACATCGGCAGGTCGCAGTAGTAACACCGCCCCTCCTGCGCCAGCATCTTGGTTCGGCGAATATTCGACAGTTTTCCCATCCACGGGGTCTCCATTCAACTTCGTGAGAAGCGAATGCGCGGCGCCCTAGACGGGCGCTCCCCGGCGGGAAGCTTATGCTCGCGCGAGACCCGATTGTTCGTGGTTCCGCAGTCCGTACAACGACGCCGTCAGGGGTGATCCTGCGGACCTGAGGGAGCTTTTGCTCCGTCAAGGCCTTTGTCGGGGCCTTCGTTTGAATGGAACGTAGAGAACCGCGAACGCGCCGTCAACCGGCGACGTTGGTGATGGCCTCGATCAGCGACATGCAGCGCGACTGGGTTACAGGCATTGGGTTCCGTAGATTGCCTGATCAAGGCACAGTCAGGGATATGAATAATGATGCGTCCGCATCCCTTGATACTTTTGCCAATTTCTGTTGTGCCGTTGATCAATCTGCCTCTGGTCGACGAATTCTGGCCTATGAGCGCAAAAGTCTTTCGAGGCCATCCCATGAATCATGGACGGGCGGCCGTGTTCTTGGATCTGTGAAGCCAACCTCTTCAAGTGTGTATTGCATCCTTCCGAACTGACAACCGCCGCAGGCCGCAACCAGATTTTGAGGGTCATTGCCTCCGCCTCGGCTATGAGGCACGATATGATCAAGCGACGATGCCATGACATTGAAAGCAGCGTTCCGATTTCGATACGGTTTTGCGCGCCAACGTACTTCATCTGGGAAAATGGTATCGAGTAACTTGATCGCTTCCAGCGAGATTATCCGGATGCCGCAGAAACGGCAATGCCATCCGTCGCGTCGAAAAATTTCCAGCGCCTGCCTTTTGCCGGGCATTCGCGCCTTTGTTGTGCGCATGCGCGCCGGTGCATCTGGTATCATTCGGTACCGGTGAATATCAGGTTTCTCGCCTTCCACGATCTCCGAACGATAAGAACTGAGAGCGGGCATATCGCAAGAAATGATCAGAGCACGTGCAGTCTCAATGTCTTCGCCCAAGATAGCATCGGCGGCTTGATCCAGAAAGTCAGCCACGACCGCAACTTCGGGGATCGGGGGAAGAAACGTGTTGCGGAGTGCCCAGAATTCATCATTCTCATTGTGCATGAGTGAAGTTTGCGATCCGATCTTCAGACTGTCAAATGCTACTTTCTGCAAAGACGCATAAAGCGATATTCTGATAATGTGGTCTCATGAGCAGTGCACGGCCGTCCGCCCCGTCGCCAGCTCCCCCCGCCGCACGGCGACGTCGCAGTAGGCGGGATCCAGCTCCACCGCGCAGCAGCGCCGCCCCGTGCGTTCCGCCGCGATCAGCTGGGTGCCCGAACCGCAGAAGGGCTCATAGACCAGGTGGCCCGGATTGGTGAAGGCTTCCAGCACCGCCTCGACCAGCGCGACGGGGAATACAGCCGGGTGCGATCCGGCTGCGCCCAAGCCCCCTTTGTGGCGGATGATGCGGAACACACTGTCCGGGATGCGGTGACTCTGGATCGCATTGCCATAGCCGATCTTGCGATGGACCGTGCCGTCGGCCCCACGCAGCCCGCCGCCGCCGAGTGTCTCGCCCGCGTGCTTGGACGGGACCGTCTTGTGAGGTTTGCGGGGCGCGCGGTTGAAGTGGAAAATGAACTCGTGCGACGGCGCAAGGCGCCCATTCCAGTCGCCGGGCAGGCCGGGCCCCTGGTCCCACACATACCAGCCAAAGCGTCGCCAGCCCTGCGCGCGCATCCAGTCGACCCAGTCCTCCCAATAGGGGATCCATTCGCCATCGCGGTGGACGAGGCCGAGGTTGACCAGCAACTGCGCATCGCCGGTGACCGGTGCCGCAGCGAAAACGCCCTGCATCAGCGCATCCCAATCGCCCACCTTCTCCTTCGCCGCGCCATAGTCGCGCTGCTGGGCATAGGGCGGAGAGGTGAACATCAGCGAGGCCTGCGCCCCATCCATCAGCCGCGCAACCACCGCCGAGTCGGTGGCATCTCCGCAGATCAGCCGGTGATGCCCGAGCGCCCAGATGTCGCCGGGGCAGGTGATCGGCTCGGCCGGGACTTCGGGGATGGTGTCGGCGGTGTCATCTTCGATGGGCGTGTGGTCGATATCGGCCTCGTGCAGCATCGCGTCCAGCTCATCTTCGGGGATCCCGATCAGCCCGAGGTCGAAATCCTCGGCCAGCAGCCCGCGCAGTTCTTCCAGCAGCAGCGCGTCGTCCCACCCGCCCATCTCGGCCAATTTGTTGTCGGCGATCCGGTACGCCCGCCTTTGTGCCTCTGTTAGATGATCCAGCACGATGACCGGTGCCTCGGCCAGCCCGAGCTGAGCCGCAGCCAGGACGCGCACATGCCCGGCGATCAACTCGCCGTCGGCAGCGACGAGGCAGGGAACGGTCCAGCCGAACTCGACCATGCTGGACGCAATCTTAGCCACCTGGCTGGCGTCGTGCGTCTTGGCGTTGCGCGCATAGGGTTTGAGACGATCCAGGGGCCAGAACGCGATCTGGCTTGTGCGCAGTTGCATCGTCATGCAGCCAGCCGCTTGGACTTCAGGACGGCGAAACTCTCGCCGGTCTCCGCCAGCACCGCCTCCTGACCTGTGAAGGACTGCCAGCGCTCGATGGCGACATCGACATATGCAGGGTTCAGTTCGACGCCCAAGCAGACCCGGCCGGTGGTCTCGGCTGCCATCAGCGTGGTGCCGGATCCCATGAAGGGTTCATAGACCGCTTGGCCGGGGTTTGAGTTGTTCAGGATCGGCCGGCGCATGCATTCCACCGGCTTCTGCGTGCCATGCACAGTGTCGGCG
>PWGH01000276.1 GCA_003555285.1 Thioalkalivibrio sp. | reverse complement strand
GACCGAAACCGACGTCGTCGAAGGCATGCAGTTCGACCGCGGCTACCTGTCGCCCTACTTCATCAACAACCAGCAGAGCATGAGCGCCGAACTCGAAGACACCTTCGTGCTGCTCTATGACAAGAAGATCTCGAACATCCGCGATCTGCTCCCCGTACTCGAAGGCGTGGCCAAGGCCGGCAAGCCGCTGCTGATCATCGCCGAGGACGTCGAAGGCGAGGCCCTGGCGACGCTGGTCGTGAACACCATGCGCGGCATCGTCAAGGTCGCTGCGGTCAAGGCCCCCGGCTTCGGCGATCGTCGCAAGGCGATGCTGCAGGACATCGCGGTGCTGACCGGCGGGCAGGTGATCTCCGAAGAGGTCGGCCTGTCGCTGGAGAAGGCGACCATCGAGGACCTGGGTCATGCCAAGAAGGTCCAGGTCACCAAGGAAAACACCACGATCATCGACGGCGCCGGTGCGGCCGCGGACATCAAGGCCCGCGTCGATCAGGTCCGTGCCCAGATCGAGGAAGCGACCTCCGACTACGACAAGGAAAAGCTGCAGGAGCGGGTCGCCAAGCTCGCCGGCGGTGTGGCCGTGATCAAGGTCGGCGCGGCGACGGAAGTCGAGATGAAGGAAAAGAAGGCCCGCGTCGAAGATGCGCTGCACGCCACCCGTGCCGCGGTCGAAGAGGGTGTGGTGCCGGGCGGCGGTGTGGCGCTGCTGCGGGCCCGCATCGCGATCGCCGACCTGACCAGCGACAACCACGACCAGGCCGTAGGCATCAACATCGCGCGCCGTGCGATGGAAGAGCCGCTGCGCCAGATCGTGTACAACTGCGGTGAAGAGCAGTCCGTGATCCTGAATAAGGTGCTGGAAGGCGAAGGCAACTACGGCTACAACGCCACCACCGGCGAGTTCGGCGACATGATCGAGATGGGGATCCTGGACCCGACCAAGGTGACGCGTACGGCGCTGCAGAACGCGGCTTCCGTGGCCAGCCTGATCATCACCACCGAGGCGATGGTCGCCGAGATGCCGAAGAAGGACGACAAGTCCGGCGGCGGCATGGACGACATGGGTGGCATGGGCGGCATGGGTGGAATGGGCGGCATGGGCGGCATGATGTAAGTCTGCCCTTGGACCCCGTTGGACAAGAAGGCCCCGCTTCGGCGGGGTCTTCTCGTTGGGGGGTGGCCTCTGCAGGGTGCCTGCACGCAGGTGCGGGATTCGACCGGAGATGCGACGCCGGCTCCTCCGTGGGCATGGACTTCCAGAGCGGTGTCTCGGAAATGTGACAACCGTTGCTTTATTAACACGAAAAGGTGCACAAACGCGTGCAACTTTGTGAACCTTATGCCAGAATGATCGGACAATTACGGGGGAACCTGTATTGGTGGGTATTGCATGAATTGTCCTCGCCGGATTCCATCCTCGCTGGATTCCGTCCCGTCTCATGGCAGGAATGCAGTATTCTTTTCCGGGTTATCCGGTTCACTCCTAGGAGATATAAAAAATGCAAAGTAAACTGATCAAGTACATTCTGGGGCTGTCCGCGTCAGCCCTGGCCATGGGAGGCATGGCGTCCCTGAGCGCCGCGCCGCCTGCCAATGTCACGGATTCGGCCGGGCAGGTCGTCCTCGATGCCTCCGGCGAGTGCGTGCGCACGCCGTGGTGGCAGCCCGAGCGGGTGGTTCACCCCGAATGCGCGGGCTACATCGATCCGGTCGTGGCTCCCGCACCGCCCCCGCCGGCCCCGCCTGCGCCCCCGCCGGCCCCGGAGTTCACCACCACCACGCTGAGCGCCACCACCCTGTTCGGTTTCGACAGCGATGAACTGCTGCCCGAAGGCCGTCAGGAATTGCGGGATCTGGCCGCGACGCTGACCCAGCCCAACGCCAGCTACACCTCGGTGCTGATCGAAGGCCATACCTGCAGCATCGGTCCGGCCGCCTACAACCAGGGCCTGTCCGAGCGTCGCGCCCAGAGTGCCGCCGACTACCTGGTGGAGCAGGGTATTCGTCCCGAGTCCATCCGTACGGTCGGCCACGGTGAAGAACGCCCGGCCGCGACCAACGAGACCCGCGAGGGTCGCGAGCAGAACCGCCGCGTGGAAGTCACCACCGACGTGCGCCTGCCCGTCACCCGGTAAGACCGAAACTTCGGTCACGCCGGCCGGTGCCTTTTTGGCCGGCGTCAAAGGGGTCCCGTTCGCGGGACCCCTTTTTTATGGTGCGCCCGGCAGGGCGCACCCGAGACGGTGCGGGAGAAGGTCCGAGTCGGGCAGGAGGTGCTCAGCGTTCGATGCGCCAGATCAGGTCCACGCCCTGTTCTTCGGCGCTGGAGGAGGTCTCCAGGCTCAGGGAACGGGTAAGTTCGTAGCGCAACATCACCTTGGAGGAATCGTCGAAGAGGCCGACGCTGTAGCGCAGCAGCAGGCTCGGGGTCAGGAACTTGCCGATGGTCAGCGCGCTGCGATCCAGGTCGGGATGGACGTCCAGCGTCAATTCGTCCAGCCCCAGTTCGCTGCCGACGCGCTCGGTGATCAGCCCTGCCTGCTCCAGCCCCCAGGTGGCCGCGGCATTGGCGATAATGTTGACCTCGGACGCGGTGGCCCCGGACAGCGGCCGTCCAGTGAGCAGGAAGGCCATGATTTCGGTGTCCTCCATCGTGGGTTCGGAAAACAAGGTCGAACTCAATTCGTTCGGGAGGCCGCCAATCTCCACGCCGACCACGACATCATAGCGAGGGACCCGGCGCACCGCGCGCAAATCCAGCAGCGGCGTGTCCGGCGGTCCCTGGAAGAGCACCAGGCCGTACTCCAGTTCCAGGTCCTGACCGTAGGCATCGAAGGTGCCCTCGCGGATCTCGATTTCCCCGAAGACCTGCAGCGGCTGTTGTGGCCGCGCCTGCACATCCAGGTCGCCGACGAAGCGGGCCTCCACATCGAAGCCCTCGAAGCGGACGTCGTCGCCGAGGACCACGCGTACCCGGACGTCGATCGGCAGCACACGGTCCGGATCGGGTTCCTCGCCGACCACGACTTCATCCCCCGAGACCGTGATGGCACCGGGGGGGAGATCGGGGGGTTGAAGCAGGGCGGTCGGCACTTGCACCGCGCCGCGTACGGCGAGGCCTTCGTCCCGGAATTCGATGCGCAGGTCGGGAGTGATCCGTGCCTGGGCGTCCGGCCGGTTCACCGCCAGAAACCGCGTGCCCTGGATGCGTAGCATGCCCTGCGGACGCATCTCGGGAAAACCCACATCACCGGTCAGCCGCAGGGATTCACCGCCGGAAATCACTTCGCCCTCGATGCGGATCGTCTCGATGGACAGTACCTCGGCCACCAACCGGGGTACCTCGAGATCGAGGCCCGCCTCGGGAATGCTGACCCCGGCGTCCGCCAGTTGCACGCGGCCTTCAACCTGCGGTGCATCGAGCCGGCCGCCGAGATCCAGCGCCGCCTGCAGCCGGCCCCGCAGGTTCTGGATGTCCGGCGAAAAGGCGCCGGCCCATTCCAGGGTCTCCAGCTCGGCCCGCAGCTGGCCGGCCATTCGATAGCTGTCGTCTTCCGGATCCAGGTTCAGCTGCCCCTCCAGGGTGCTGGCCTCCAGGAACGACAAGCCGACTTCGGCGCGGATCGCGCGCTGGTCGATCCGGGCGGTGAGGCGTCCGTCTCGATAGGGGACGGCCTGCGCGACGCCCTCGACCAGTTCCGCCTGGAGCACCCCGTCTGTGGGCTCCACCGCGAGCGTTGCCTGCAGGTCCCCATCCGCATCCGTGCTCGCCTGGAACCGGGCATCGAGTTGCCCGTTGAATGCGATTGCGGGGGGCAGCAGCGGTTCGAGCCAGGCCAGATCCAGGTTTTGCAGGACTCCCTGACCCCGTGCACCCGCGGCCTCGGACCACTGACCCTGGAGGCAGAGGCTGGCGGCTCCACGGTCCAGACACAATTCGTCCAGCTGCGCCGCCTGCGCCCCGGCCCGCAAGGGCACCGGTTGGCGCAGCGCCCAGGTGCCGGCCAG
>PWGH01000195.1 GCA_003555285.1 Thioalkalivibrio sp. | reverse complement strand
GCTCACGCTGATCCTGCAGGCGCTCCCGTTCGTCCAGGCGCTGACGCTGATGGGCATCTACGCGCTCTTGCCGCTGGTCCTGGTGTTTGGCATGTACCAGCCCTCGATCCTGCTGATCGGTGCGATCGGCATCTTCACCGTGAAGTTCTGGGCGGTGCTGTGGCACATCACCCTGTGGGTGGACAGCAACCTGTTTCAGTCCATGTATCCCGACGGCGTTTCGTTCCTGCAGTCCATTGGCGCCGAACACGGCATGAAGCAGATCCTGATCACCATGATCACCGCGGCCATGTATGTCGGCCTTCCGATTCTTTGGACGTTCATGATGGGGTGGGTGGGGTATCGGATGATGAACGGGATCGATGGGGTTTCGGGAAAATTGTCAAGCACGACCAGTCAAGCCGGTGCAGCCGGTGGGAGCACGGCACAACGTGCCGGGGGTGCGGTGCTGGGAGGCGGCAAGGGCAAGAAATAGGTGGCGGGGTAGACGGCCCGCGCAGCTACATCTGGTCTTCCTTATTGCCGAGATCCTCGGCGATTCCAATGTAAAGCTGTGACTGTGGTCGCAAGTAATAGTTATCCAGGTCGTCGACGTCCAAGAGGTCGGGACCCGCTAGCCCTGAATCAACGACATCCGCACGGTTTACGGCGGATGCCGCCACCGCGCCACCCACGAGGGCCACCCCGCCCAGGGCCACCTTGCCCAGATCCCAACCGAGGCGCCCGACCGCTTTGCCGAAACGCCGCAGGCCAATGCGCCGGATGGTCCGGACACTGGCAAACGTCGCCCACACGGCGATCGCCAGCAGCACAGATCCGAACACCAGGCTCATCCCAATTGCCTCCAGACTTACATGCCCCGCTCGCTGCGGGACCCGATCGTTCATTCTGTATCGGTGAACTGAACGCGCGGTGAACAGCGCGAAATGCGTCACGGGGTCCGTCACCGCCCACAACGCGAAGACTAGACCATCAAACCACAGAGGTCAGCCAAGTGGTCTCTCTCCCACGCACGGAGCCGCGCGATCCAGGCCTCGAAGGGGTCCCGCCGGCCTGGTCTGGGGCCGTGCTTTCGGCCTGGTCAACGATCTCGGGAGATGAGTGACCGCTCGGAGACTGGCTTTCACCAGCCTGCGCTCGGGTCAAAGGGTCTGCAAAGGGGAAAAGGGCGGGAAGGGAACGGAACGGCGAAGGGGAAGGGCCTTAACCGAAAGGCTGCAAAGGGTCCGGTGCATGGCGAGATGCCGGGCCGGAGGTTGACGTCTTGGCTCAGGTGCCTGCGCCGCAGGCGTTGAAGTCGGCCACCTTCGCGTTGAAGGTCTCGATCATCACGGAAAGGGTGTCCTGCACCCCCTTGGCCTCCGCGACCAGCTGGTTGAATTCCACCACGCGCTGGTTGCGTTCCTGGATCCACCGGTTGCGCTCGGCCGGGTTGCCCGCCCGGTCGATGCGGCCCTGCAGAACGTCCAGCTCGCGCCGCCGGTCACGAAGGCGTTCGTTCAGCAGTTCCAGCCGCCCGTCGACTTGCTCGATGGCCGTCCGGTCGCGTTCGCTCGGGAGTTCGCCGCAGTCGGAGAGCGGCCGTCCGAACAGTTGCACCGCATACAGGCGGGCGACAGGACGGCCCGCAGTGATCCCACCGTCCCGGATCAGCGCGACCCCGATCTCGCGTACATCGGGATTCAATAGGTTGGCCCGGTGGCCGGGGCTGTCGATCCAGCCTTGCACCAGGGCCTGATCCGACCGCCAGCTTCCCATGGCGATGTTCTCGGCTGACACCCTGGCCACATATCCGACCGCCTCGATCGCCTCGCCGGGCCCCTCGCCGGTTTCAGGATTCTGGTGCGCGAAGTAGCGGTGCGTCTTCATGTCCACGGCGCGCGCCTGCGCCGCGGCATTCAGCTCCCGGTTCACCGTCAATGGCGGGAGGCCATGTGCGCTGCGAAACTCGTTGGTGTAGCGCACGACCGCTTCCGGGGTGAGGGGCTTCGGCAGGAACGCCGACAGATCCAGCCCCCAGCGCTCCAGGCGCTCAGGATCCGGCGGATTCAGCCAGAGCAGCAGGGCGCCGCCCAGCACGATCAGCAGAAACACACGAACCATCGACGTTCCCCAGCCGGCTGCCAGACACGCGGATGCGCCGGCACCTGATGGGATCCTACTGGGAGTAGGCCCGAGCCCCAAATCACCACGGATCACCGGGCACTCAGGCTCACGCTTCACCGGGCGGCTGGGGCGGGGGGCACCCGTCGCTCTCGCGAGCGGAACCGTCCGTTCTTCCAGCGCGGGGCCCGACACGCACCGCCGTCATTCATCCCGCGTGCGGTTTGCTCCGGCCCGCGGATCAGGGTTCAATGCCGCGGATGCCCGAAGGCTTCACACGACTCCATGGCATTCAGGGACCTGTGATGAACGATTCGTCCAGAAGTCAGTTCGCGACCGACTCGCTCGAGAGTCTGCGCCGCCGCCTGTTGGATCTGACGGCCCGGAACCGGCTCCTGAACTTCACGCATGGCCGCGCGGGGAACGTCCGTGTCATCGACGAACTGCCGGATGAACTGCACCGCCTGCTGCTCTCGGAGACGGAGCTGCGCTTCTCCGCGGTACCCGACCCCACGCGTGAGCAGTTGATCGAGTTCGGATACCTGCGCAACGACCCCGACACGGGTCTCGACGAGCGGTTGCGCAAGGACCCTACGGCCGCGGAGTGGGCCCGCACGCTCGGGCTGGCGACCGACTACGAACTGCCGAAGCCGCCGGAGGAGGGCCAGCCCGCGCCGAAGCACCGGGACCGGGCCGTGCAGACCCTGATGTTTCCCGCCGAGATGGAAGCGCGCCTGCGCAAGTTGCGGAACAGCGCGGAAACCGCGATCGAGGAAACCGGCGCCAACATCTGCTACGTCGCATTCGGTTTTCTCGAATGGTTCGAGAACGCAGGCAGCGACAAGGCCCGGTTGGCGCCCCTCCTGCTGGTTCCGGTGCGCATCGACCGGGGTCGGCTGAACGCCGAGAGCGGGACCTACAACTACGCGATCTCCTACACCGGCGAAGAGATTCTTCCCAACCTCTCGCTGCGCGAACTGCTGCGCGTCGATTTCGGCCTGGCGCTGCCGGAGCTCGACGAGGACACCCTGCCGGAGAACTACTTCGAGGCGGTCGCGAAGCTCATCCGAACCCCGCAACCGCGCTGGAAGGTGCGCCGGTATGCGACGGTATCGCTATTCAATTTCAGCAAGTTGCTGATGTATCTGGATCTCGATCCTCAGCTATGGCCGGGAGAGCGGCCAATCACGTCGCACCCGATCGTCAGCCGCTTTTTCGCGACGCGTACCGACGAAGGCCTCGGCACCGGGTTTGGCGACGAGTATGCGATCGACGAACTTCCGGACGTCCATCTCAGTTACCCCATCATCGATGATGCCGATAGCTCCCAGCATAGCGCGCTGGTGGACGTGATCGAGGGAAAGAACCTCGTGATCGAAGGCCCTCCGGGTACCGGCAAGTCGCAGACCATAACCAACCTGATCGCGGCGGCGCTCGCCCAGGGAAAGAAAGTGCTGTTCGTGGCGGAGAAGCTGGCCGCCCTCGAGGTGGTGAAGCGTCGGCTCGACCACGCGGGGCTGGGCGACTTCTGCCTGGAGCTGCACAGTCACAAGACGCAGAAGCGCAAGGTGCTCGACGACATCGACGCCCGCCTGGGCAACCAGCGGTCGTACCGGACACCCCCGCAGATCGACGCGGACATCCGGCGCTACGAGGAGTTGAAGGAGGAACTCAAGGCGTACGCGGAGCAGATCAACAGCGAGTGGCGCAGCACCGGCCTGTCCATTCATCAGCTCCTGATGGGCGCCACGCGCTACCGCGAGGAGCTGGGGCTCAACCCGGTCACCGTGCATCCCGAGGGCTTCGATGGTGACATGTTCACCGGCGAGATCCAGCGCAAGAGCCTCGACCTCGTGCGCACCCTCGGCGACATGCACCGGCAAGTCGCGGCCCAGATCGGCGAGGGCGCGGCGCTGTACGACCATCCGTG
>PWGH01000256.1 GCA_003555285.1 Thioalkalivibrio sp. | reverse complement strand
GGATCGGCTGCTAGCAGCCGCACGCCAGACCATCGAACGGGTGGCCCAGCACTACCATCCGGAGGACCGCGACCCGGTCTGGAGCTTCACGGTCCCGGAATTGCTGCTGTTGACCGAGCGCGTCAGCACCCGGCTGCGTCTGGTGCTGCTCGATCACGTGCCGGGCGTGCACTTGATCGAGGCCGGGCATCTGCTGCGGATCTGGGAATACAAACCCATGGCCAACACCGGGCTGCGGGTGTTTCGGCACCTGCACACCGCATGGCGGGTCACGCGGCTGACCAACCCGATGGCGGCCCTGCTGGCGGAGGCGCGCCAGCATATCGTCGGCGTCACGCTCAACGAGGCCGGGGCCTATCTGCGCACGCAAGGTGCGCGAATCTGGGTCGAGGAGGTGGGACGGGCGGCGATCGAACTGTACTCGGGCCGATTGCGGGTGGATACCGAGCGGCTGCGTGACCATGCGGCACGCGAGGGCGCAGGGTCCGACGTAGCCGCCTCTACCCTCCCCGGCCCGTTGCGCCTGCTGATCGCCGGGCAGGTCAATGCCGGCAAATCCAGCCTGGCCAACGCCCTGCTCGACCAATTCGCCGCCGGTGTCGCACCCTCCCGCCTGACCACACGGGTCAGTAGCTACCCATTGCAGCGCGAGGGGCTGTCCGAGGGTCTGTTGCTGGACACCCCGGGGGTCGCTGCAAAGGCCGACCTCGAACGGCTGGCCGAGCGCGCCTGGAACAGCGATTTGCTGATCTGGGTGGTGGCCGCCCCGGCCAGCGATCGCACCCTCGACCGCGCCGCACTGCAGGCGGTTCGGGATCGCTTTGCCGCCGACAACCGGCGCACACAGCTCCCGATCGTCGTGGTCGCAAGCCAGATTGACCGCCTGCTTCCGGAGGCCGAATGGGAGCCGCCGTATAGCCTCGAGGACCCCCGCCGTCCCCAGGCCGCGATCGTCCGGACCGCCGTGACCGCGCTCGCCGAGGTCCTCGGAGTCGCCCCGCACGAGGTGATCCCGGCCCGGCTGGCTCCGCCGGAACAGGTTTACAATGTCGACCGGATCCTGACCCGCCTCGAGGCCCTGGATCCGGAGGCACAACGGGGGCGGGCCCAGCGGCTGCAGTTGCAGCACGGGTCCCGGGACTGGAAGCGGGTCTTTCGCCAGGCGGCCGGGGCGGGTCGCCTGCTGAAGGATCGGGTGCTGGAAGCGCGGCGCAGGAAATAGGGCGCGGCCGGGGAGCAGCGCCTCCACGATCCTACCGGGCCATGCTCACCGGGCCATCCTTCCCGGGCCACCGGCCTGTGTGGCCCGCTGCCCGATAGCGGCTAGGCACGGTCGCGCGCTTCGGGTCGCGACAGGTCGTCGCGGGGCTGCGAGCATCGGTCCAGCAGGTACACGATGGAGCGGTAATGGCGGCCGCTGTGCAGGGACAGGCCGATCTCGCAGGTGCGGCTGGAGGAATACCCCTCGGTGCAGGCCTCGGGCAGAGCGGCCCGCAGGTCCTTCAGCGCGCTGGCATTCAACTCCGGATAGGTGAAGCCCCGATCGCCCGACCAGCCGCAACAATGCACCTGGGCCGGCACGATCACCGCTTCGGCGCAGGCCTCGGCAATGGCCAGCAGCTTCGGCTGCAGGCCCATCTTGGTGGTGCTGCAGGTCGGATGCAGCGCGACCGTCTCCGGCAGCTTCGAGATCACCAGTCGGTCCAGCACCACGTCGTGCAGGAATTCGGCGATATCCTGGATCTTCAGCCCGGCCTCGACGCCCAGGCGGGCGCGGAAGGCGCAAGGGCTGGTATCGAAGACGATGGGATCCTGGCCGTCGCGGCTGGCACGGCGCAGCGCGGCCTCGAGTTCGCGCAGCTTGGCGTCGGCATCCGCGACAAAGCCCTTGCTCTCGAAGGGCTGGCCGCAGCACAAGGCCGCATCGGCTTCCGGATAGACCACCTCGAAGCCGGCCTTGCGCAACAGGGCCTCGGTCTTCACGCTCAGCGAATCGGTTTCCGGATCGCCGCGCGCCGGCCCCATCGTGCGACTGGCGCAACTGGGAAAATACACCACGCGCGGCGCCCACGGGCTGGCCGCCCGCGCGGCAGGGGCCCGCCCGGCGGCGCGCGGCATGTAGGGATTCCACAGCGGGATGCGGTTCCCGCTCAGGCGCCGGCTGCCGCCGGTCAGCGCGCCCATCACGCGGGTGCCGAGGATCCGGTGTATCAGATGGGCGGAGCCGAGCGAGGCGCGCGTGGCGACGGTGATCGGTCCGAAATGCCCGGCCACCCAGCCGGAAACCCGGTGCGCGAACGAACCCCAACCCGCGCCGCGCAGTTCCTTCACCATCGATCCGGTGTTGATCCCTACCGGGCAGGCGAGCGCACAAAGACCGTCCACCGCGCAGGTGTCGAGGCCGGAATAGCGGTACTGCTTGCGGATCGCCCGGGCCCGCGCCGGGTCTTCCCCGGTCGCATCCAGACATTGCAGCTCACGCAACGCGACAATACGCTGGCGCGGCGTCAAGGTCACCGCCCGCGACGGGCAGGTCGGCTCGCAGAAACCGCATTCGATGCACTTGTCGATCAGCGGATGGACCGCCGGCATCGG
The DNA here is from genome assembly GCA_003555285.1 of Thioalkalivibrio sp. The sequence goes on along the minus strand of PWGH01000256.1, from coordinate 1,440 downwards.
CTTCAGGTTGCGGGTGTGCACGTCGGGGTCATCGTTCAACAGCACCCCTGGGTTCAGGTGATTCCCCGGATCGAACAGGGCCTTGAGCTCACGCATCAGATCATAGGCCTGGGCGCCCCATTCCAGCTCGACGAAGGGGGCCATGTTGCGCCCGGTCCCATGCTCGGCCTTCAGAGATCCGTCGTGGCGCTCGACGACCATCCGGCTGAGTTCGTCCATGAAGGCCCGGTAGCGTTCGACCGCCTCGGGCTGACCGAGATCCGGGGTGATGACGAAATGCAGGTTGCCCTCGAGTGCATGTCCGAAGATGATCGAGCCGGCATAGCCGTGGCGTTCGAACAGCTCCTGCAGATCGAGCGTCAGCGCGGCGAGTCGGGGAATCGCGACCGCGATGTCCTCGATGATCACCGTGGTCCCGCTTTCGCGCATCGAGCCCACCGAGGGGAACAGGCCCGAGCGGATCGCCCAGAGCCGGTCGCCTGCCGCCCGGTCGCTGGTGAAGGTGGCCACGCCCAGGGTCTCGACCGCGGCCAGCGCGGTGCCGATCGTACCCACCTGCTCGGCGAGGGCGGCCGGATCCTCGGCCCGCGTCTCGATCAACAGTGCGGCGGCCTCGGGGCCGAGGGTCTTCAGGCTGGCCGGCACTCCGGGCTTGTCCTCGACCGAACGCAACGAGGACCGGTCCATCAACTCGGCGGCGGCGACCGGCAGGGGCTTCAGAATCTCGATCGCCCGGCAGGCGCTGCGCATGTCCGGGAACAGGATCAATGCGGTTGCCCGGTGCTTGGGGTCGACCACGGTGCGGTAGGTGATCTCGGCGATGAAACCCAGCGTGCCCTCGGAACCGATCATCAGGTGCTGCAGGATGTCGATCGGGTCCTCGTAATCGATCAAGGCGTTCAAGCTGTAGCCGCAGGTGTTCTTGATCCGGAACTTCTCGCGGATCCGAGCGGCCAGGGTCGCGTCGTCGCGGGTCCGTTGGCCCATTTGCGCCAGTGCCAAGAGCAAAGCGCCGTGGCTGGCGGCAAAGGCCGCACGGCTGTCCGCGTCCCCGGTGTCGAGCAGGGTCCCGTCGGCCAGAATCACCCGCATGCTGTCCAGGGTCTGGTAGCTGTTCTGCGCCGTACCGCAGCACATCCCGCTGGCGTTGTTGGCCGCGATGCCGCCGATGTGGCACACGTTCAGCGAGGCGGGATCCGGCCCGATCTTGCGACCCCGGGGCGCGAGCAACCGGTTGGCGTGGGCGCCGATGATCCCCGGCTGCAGGCTGATCCGCGAGGCGTCGGGAGCGATCCGCCAGCGCCGCCATTCGTCACCGACCAGCAGCAGTACCGAATCGGTGATGGCCTGGCCGGACAGGCTGGTGCCGGCGGCGCGAAAGGTCACCGGCACACTGTGATCCCGCGCCAGGGGCAGGATGCGACTCATCTCGGTTTCGCT
>PWGH01000252.1 GCA_003555285.1 Thioalkalivibrio sp. | reverse complement strand
TGCGCAGCGTGTTGCGATGAACCCCTGCCAGCTCGGCCAGATCCTGCTGCTGTAGGCCAAGGAGAGTGGCGACGTTCGATGCGGAGAACCGTGACGTACCAGGTTCCCGCGTCGATTCAAGCACGTCTGCAAAGATGGCGGTCATAGCGTTGCTCCTTACACGATCTACACCTCGTGCACACTTTACGCACAGTGCACGCATGGCGCAAATCATGGGTCATGCTGCGGGTGAGACTCTCGATCTGCACCGTCGTTGGCCCGTCGCATACCCGCCAGATCACTTTAGGCGTCTCGTACGCGCTCAGTCGGAGTCCCTCACTCATCCGGAAGGGGCTGCTCCTCAGGGCCGTTGGCCGTCTCTACTCGACCCAGAGCGGGCAGTCAGGACGCGGGTGCCTGCGGCCGTGATGGCGCGGGAACTGGACACTGGAACCGGTTGGAGGGGGGCGTCGGTGACGCATCGCACGCGAGCGTCAAATGGAAGAATCGAGTTTCAGCCTGAGCCAGCAGGTTTGCATAGCCCGGCACTCTTCCAAAAGGAGTTTCACCGGCGGTTGGCCCCGTACTCTGGGTCGCGGTGTTGATGCCGAACGACCAGGATCCGGATATCCGTATCTGCAGGACGATAGATGATCGAATAGGGGAAGCCGTGCAGCGGAAACCAACGACGGTTACCCCCGGTAGGGATTCCGAGGCCGGGATTCGCGACAAGGAGCGCTGCGACGCGTTCGAACTCGTCCAGAAACCGCTCGGCAACGCCACGCCCGGCTTCTTTCCTGTAAAAGCGGGCCGCCTCACCCAGGTCGCGCTCGGCGTCTGGGTGCAGGGTAAAGCTCACAACAGCTCGGCCCGCAGCTTCGCGATGACCTCGGGTCCTGAGACGGTTGCTACGGCGCCACTTTCGATCTCTGCGTCGCGGCTTGCAGCGAGTTGATCCCAAGCCTCGTCGCGAGCCTTGTCTGCACCGAGGCTCGCGACGATCCGGTCCAGTAGACGTGCGCGCTCAACCGTCGGCAGACGAAGAACTTCAGCTTCGAGGGCTTCGATCGGTAGCGACATGGCGATCACCTTTCCCGTGTCCAATAGCTCGAACCTAGCGTGCCACAAGCGGGGACGGTAGGCGAGAATCGCCCCTCGCACAGGTTCACATTGGCATAAGCGCGGCCGGTCGACATAGGTTGAGCAATCCCGCCGGATCTGACCCGGCACGGTATGAATGCCGAAGGCCCGCTACCACTGTCAGCTTCGCGTCCGACTCTAGTCTCTCATCCTCCGCCGCTGAATGCCCGCTCAGGGCCGGCTACCGCCACCATCGGTCATCGGGTGTCTCACGCCGACCCTTATGGAAAAGCTTTCCATAAGGGCCGGCAGCTGACGCCAGCACCGGTTGATGCGGAGGCAGAAACCGAGTGCAGACGACGATCGTGCTTCTGGTAAAGGGGACGGTGCAATGGGAGTGGCTGTTGCGCGCGGGCGGGCCTGCGCTCCATCGTCCGTGAGCGGTGCTTGATCAAGCGCGTCGGGAATGGCGCAATGGACGTTAATGCGGAACCGCTTGGCTGTGCTGTTGAGATCCGCCCCACGGCCAAAGCCGGGGCTTTTCGCGCACCATGGGTGCACTTGGGCCTTTTGTGGACCACTTATTCCATAATATCAGCGCGTTGGGTTGGTCCGACCCCAGGGGTTGGGGTTGTTCGGGTGCGGGGTGTCTTTGGATGTATAGACAAGGGTATGATGTCGGGGTGACGGGGGGTTGGAGTCGATGCGGATGATCAACGGAGCGCCGGGTGCGAGCGGGCGTCGTGGGGGGATGGTGGACCTGCACGGGCATTTGTTGCCGGGCATCGATGACGGCGCCAAGCGGCTCGAGCAGGCGCTGAACATGGCGCGGCAGGCGGTGGCCGACGGGATCGCGCTGTCGGTGCTCACGCCGCACCACTTGAACGGGGTATACGAGAACCCGGCGCGCCAGGTGCGCGAGCACTGTGCTGTCTTCCGCCGGGAGCTGCGCGCGCACGACATTCCGCTCGAGGTCCTTCCCGGTGCGGAGTGCCACCTCGTTCCCGAGCTGCCGGCCGCCCTGGCCGCGGGCACCGCGCTCACCGTCGGCGACCGCAAACGCGCGGTCCTCGTCGAACTGCCCGTGCACCACGTGCCAATGGGGGCGGCGAGTATTCTCGAAGACATTCTCGCCATGGGCTTGCAGCCGATCATCGCGCACCCCGAGCGCAACAGCGCCCTCGTTCGCGACAGCGACCCGCTTTCCGAATGGGTCGAGATGGGCTGCCTCGCCCAGGTGACCGCCCAGTCCTGCATCGGGCGTTTCGGCCCGAAGACCCAACAAGCGGCGCGGCGCATGGTGCGCAACGGCCTGATCCACGTGCTGGCCTCGGACGCCCATCGCGATAGCCGGCGTATCCCGCAGCTGACGCCGGGGCGCGAGGCGGTCGCAGACTGGACCTCGCCGGAGACGGCCACCCTGCTCACCGAGGATTTCCCGCGCGCCCTGGCCGAGGGACGGCCGGTGGATGTCGGCCGTCTGCACGAGACGCTGCCGGCCCCGCGGCGCGGCTTGGTGGATTGGCTGCGGCGCCTGCGCGCATGATGCGGGGTGCCGTCGCCGAAAGCGGTTGAGTGTCGCCGTCGGTGCCGATACAGTGAGGGCGCACGGGTCGACGCGGTGTTCGCTGCCCGTGGCTAACCCACTGGCCCGACGGGCCCATTCCGCCATCGGCCGTCCCGAAAACACGCAGGGGAAACGCATGTCCGCAACGAAAGTTCTGTCCGGTCTGTTCGCCGGTTCGCTGATCGCGCTGGGCCTGACCGTGGCCGGCGCCGCTGCCGCCGGACCCGCGGGCAGCCTCGAGATCCAGGGCCAGGTCCGCGTCGCGCAGGCGGACTCGGATACCTACATGCGGCTGTCGAGCAGCCGCTACGTCTGGTTCTCCGGCGACCGCATCGATACCCGCGGCGGGACCGCCATCCTCGATCTGGATCACGGTGTCAGCATCGGCTTTCCGCGCGAGACGCGCGCCTCGCTGCAGCTCGAGGGCGACGTGATCCGCGTGGACCTCGAGAGCGGCGCACTGCTCTATGCGATCCCCGGCGCGCGCAAGGAACTCGTGGTCGCCACGCGCGACGCGGTGCTCTCCACCCGGCCCGACGGCGAGTACCTCCGGGTCGGCGCAGCCGGTCCCGGTGCCTTCGGCATCGTGCAGCGCCTGGATGACGGGCAACTGGGCGTGACCGTGCGCGACGGCACCATGCGCGTCGGCGACCGCGAAGGCAATGTCTACTATCGGGTCGAGGCCAACCAGCGGGTCAACTTCACCGGCGAGGGCCCGGGCATGGCGATCGCGCAGATCGAAGCGATCACGCCGCCGCCCGAGCCCGACCCGGAGGTCGTGGCCGAACCCGAGCCGGAGCCGGCGCCGCCGGAGCCCACGCCCGCGGGCACCAATCCGCTGGTGATCGGTGGCCTGGCGCTGGCTGGCGCGGGCGTGGCGGCTGCCGCGGGCGGCGGTGGCAGTTCGAGCCCGGCCAGTCCCTGAAGAACCGGCATCGACCCCACTGATGCAGCATCGCTTCGGAGTACCTTGTTGACCGCCCGTTGCCAGACCACGGCCACGACCATTCGTGATGGATTTCGAAGATTCGCCGGCGGACCCGCACGTGCGGGCACCGCAGCACCGTTACAGGAGCTGCGCACGCGCGAGGTGTTCCGTTGCGCGTTGAACCCGGCCGGCGCGCCCCGCGCACGGGCACGAACCGGCACCGGACAGGTGGGTGCGCGCCCTGGGGCCGCATCCCCCCGCCGCGCGGGCCGCTGGCGCCTCGCCCTGGCCGCACTGCTCGCGCCCGCACTCCTGCTCGCCGGCTGCGCCTCCGCGCCGCCCGCACCGACGCAGGCGGTCTCCGCGGAGGCGTTCCAGGAGCAGGTCGACAGCGAGGCCCGCGTGGCCGACCTCAACGAAGAACTGCTGTCGCTGGCCGTGGAGTCCGGCACCGGCGGCGGCCTCTACCGGGTCGGTCCCGAGGACCAGATCAAGA
>PWGH01000038.1 GCA_003555285.1 Thioalkalivibrio sp. | reverse complement strand
TCCCGCTGGTGCGGGTGATCTTGTCGCACCAGTTGAAGCCGACCGGCGTGTTGTTTTCGATCTTGCACGCGATGGTGCAAGCGGCGCAGCCGACACACAGCTGCTGGTCAATCACCATTCCATATCCCATGATTCCAATCTCCTAGCCGTTGTCGGCGTTAAGCCTTCTCGATGCGAACGCCGATCTGTCCGGAAAATACCGAGGATCCGGACAGGCGGTCGTAATCGCGCGGGATCAGCTCGTTGTTGTTACCGCCGATGGCCGTGCGCCCAAAGTCCTTGGAAACATTCCGGCCGTAGGCCCAGTGGCCCATGCCGAAGGCCTTGATCACGCAGCCGGGCCGCACGCCTTCCCAGACACTTGCCGTGCAGGTGATGCTGCCGGAGATCGAGGTCAGGCGAACGGTGTCGCCGGTCTGAATGCCCAGGCGCTCGGCGTCGACCGGGTTGATCTTGGCGGCATCGCCGAACTTCAAATCACCCGGTTCGACATCGCGCTCGCCGGTGTACCAGTAGTGGTTGCAGCCGCGACCCTCCCGATTAAGCTTGTGCTTGTGATCGATGAACATCATCGGGAATTCGCGCTCACTGCCGTGCCGGACCGGGGTTTCGTAGTGGGGCATGAAGGCCAGTTCCCCGCGGGCCTCGTAGTTGCAGGTGGCCAATACGTTGTCGATGTCGGTGTTGTGGCGGTCGGCATGCGATTGCAGCGCGTCCTTCAAGGTTTCGGAATAGAACTCGAAGTTGCCGGTCTTGGTGCCCATGTTGCCCCAGCGCGACTCGAACGAATAATGGTCGCTGGTCCACATGCCGGCCTCGAGGAACTCGGCCCAGCTGTTGAACTTGGTGCCACCGACGGTGGATTCGGGATCCCAGAACGGCTTGGTCATCATCTTGACCATGATCAGGCCCAGTTCGTCGCCGTTGGTCGGCCGTGCGCCGGTTTCGGGATCGGCGAACTCGTTCTTCAGGTACTCCAGCGGCGCGCTGAAGCCCTGGCGATCGAGCGCCTCGGCGAGCAGCCAGGGAATCTCGGACTCGTCCTGACGGACATCACCGACCTTCACCATGGGCTGCTGAATCCCGACCACGCCGTAGCCGTTGCCGGAGTTCGCGACCACGTTCCAGCGCTCGAACATGCTGTGCGAGGCGGGCAGGACGATGTCGGCGAACATCGACTGCTCGGCCAGGTTGAGGGTGGAGTGGACCTGGAAGGGCACCTTCTTCATCGCCTCTTCCCATTCCTGCGGATTCGGCTGGGCGTAGACGAAGTTGTTCCAGCTCGCGTACATGACATCGATGCCGTAGGGATCCTCTTCCAGAATGGAATTCGCCGGCTGCGAGCTGATTACCCCCGCACCCGAAACCCCACGCGCCAGGGCCGGAAACTCCAGGCGCCCGCGCCGATCGATCATCTCCATCGCGATGCCGGCCTTGGCGAGGTCGTCGCGATACGCGGCACCGTCCGGCAGCGATGCCACCGGGCGCGAGCTGAAACGCATGCTGCCGCCCTCGCTTTCGGCCGCACCGAGCAGGCCGGCCAGAGCGTGCCCGCACATCGAGCTGTAGGCGCCGCGGGTATTCATGTGCATGCAGCGGGACATCCAGACCCCGACCTTCGGAGCGGCGTCGCCCAGATCCCGAGCGACGCGGATGATCTGCTCGACCGGCAGGTCGGTGATCTCGGCGGCCCAGGCCGGGGTCCGGTCCTTCAGTTCCTGGTTCCACCATTGCACCAGACCATGGGTGTAGCGCTCGTCGAAGGTGGCCACCGCGGTGGCCCCTCGCGGTGCGGCCTGGGCCGTCGCGGCTTGCGTCGATTCGCCCTCCAGGGCCGGGGTCGCTCCGGCGTCATTGGCGGTGGCTGCCTCGGGTTCGGCCATGGTCTCCAGGTCCACCATCTGGCCCGAGACGAAGCGGTTTTCACCATCGAAGAAGTCGCCCACGAAGGGCTTGTGCCACAGACCCTCGGTCAGGATCACATGGGCCAGCGCCAGGGCCAGCGCGGAGTCCGTGCCCGGGCGAATCGGCAGCCACTCGTCGGCCTTCTGCGCGCTGGAGGAAAAGCGCGGGTCAACGATCGCCACCTTGGCGTGATCGAGCATGTTGCCCCACTCCCGCGTCGCGAAGGAGACCTGGCGGTTGGCGGCGATCGGGTCGGTGCCAAAGCAGAGCTGATAACGGCTGTTCTTGATGTCGTACTGGCGGTAACCGAAGTTGCCTTCCATGAAGTAGGGACCGAACTTGTCGGCCTCGGCACAGATGGCCGAGTGGGTGATAGCATTCGGTGAGCCGATGATACGGGTAATATTGGCCAGCATTACGCCGCTGAGTGCGCCATAGCGGCCACGGGTGGTCATGTACTTGTGGGGTTCGCCCTTGCTGCGCAATTCCAGGAGCTTTTCGGCGAAGGTGTCCATCGCCTCTTCCCAGCTGATGCGCACGAAGCCCGGATCCTCGCCGCGGCCCTTCTTCGGATTGGTGCGCTTCATCGGATAACGCACCCGGTCCGGGTCATACAGTTCGGTCAGCGCCATGCTCTGGCGCACGCAGCCGGACTTGCCGGTGATCTTGGAGTGCTGGTTGCCGCGCACGTGGAAGACGCGGCCGTTCTGTACGTAGGCCTCCTTCATGCACCAGGTGGTGCAGCCCTGGCAGACCGTCGGGACCCACTTGCCCGAACCTGGACTCGGGATCGGGTCCGCGGCATGCGCGAGTCCGGCCCGCACCAGGCCCTGGGTGATCGGGTTGAGCTGAAAGGCGGTCAGCACGCCCAATGTGCCGGTGCCGGCCAGGAAGGCCCTGCGGCTGACTTTGTGGTCCAAGAACGGTGGCATGCGCGTATTCCTCGCTTCTGCGTCGACGGTGCCCGCCATTGCGCTCCTGGGAGCGCTTGATAATTTTGATCTATGTCAAGGAAGCCGCCTTCTCCGAATAAAGCCGATGAAAAATGCGATGTACATCACAAAAAGCGTGCTAAAAACCAACATATCAGTAAATTATGATTCGCTTGGGCGCGGTAGCAACGCTTTTTTCGAAGACTTTGTCTATAAAGAGCTATTCATTTTATTTATGCTGAAGGGGTGGCGCGGACTCGTCCGAACGGCGCAACCCCGGCGCGGTCCATATGGCGTGGTCCATATTTTGATCATCAACCCTTACCGGAGAACCGAACATGAAGGCAGCGATCGTGGTGATGTCGGACCCCGAAACCAACAGCGACGAGGCCCTCGGGCGCGTGTTCAATGCGCTCGGGGTCGCCTATGACTACAAGCAGCACGGTGACGAGGTCAAGCTGGTGTTCCTGGGCACGGGAACGCGCTGGGCCGCCAGGATCACCCAGACAGACCATCCGCTCCATCAGCTCTACGCGTCGGTGCAGGATACGGTGGTCGGCGTCTCAGCAACCTGTTCGGACTTCTTCGGGGCCGCCAGCGATGCGCAGCAGGCCGGCTTCTCGATGTTGAAGGACAATGACGCGCCCGGAACGGCGGGCCTGCCCAGCCTGCGCGCCCTGGCGGCCGAGGGCTATCAGATCCTGATCTTCTGATCGCCCAAGGACCTTCGATCCCGTCGACCGCCATTGCCTTGCCCCTGCCACTGGAATAACACACGTACGTCTCCCCGTTAACTATGATTGAGGGAATCGCCGGTCGCGCCCCGTTGCGGCCTCGGCGGGATCGGGTAGGCGCCGATCACTGCAGGGGGTGTTGACCAAAGCGCAGGGACGCCGCGCCTCAAGGATGGCGCCACGCCGGTAGTGGCTGGGTAGGGTGGTTCAACCAGGCTGGGAGCACAGGGGTCATGCCCGAGAAACGTGCGCAAGCGGTCGATTGGTCGTCGGAATTCTTTGAATTGGCTGGAGTGATGTTGCTCGCCCTCGCACCCGATGGTCGGGTACTGCACATCAACCAGACGGGTGCGGAGATCCTGGGCCAGGCACGAGAGGAGATTCTCGGACGAAACTGGTTCGAGACCTTCCTGCCCCAGCGCGTGCGCGCCGAGGTCCGGAACGTGTGCGAGAAGATCACGGACGGCACCATCGATGCGCCGGAG
>PWGH01000120.1 GCA_003555285.1 Thioalkalivibrio sp. | reverse complement strand
GCCCGCGACCTCGCGGGACGGGGTTTTGGTATCGAATGCCCGGATCACGACAAACCCAAACGAAATCCCCTGATCGCAACGCTCATGGACCTCGTCGCGTAGCCAAAAAGGGAAAGTTCAGATCTTTGACTATATCGAGCGATTCCATAATCCTCGGATGAGGCGAAGACTCGCTACTCAAGACCTCAAGATTGAAGCCGTTTCCAAACTGTCCGTGGAGACGGGGTAGAACCCAATACCCCATCGGCGACGTCATTCACGCGGCCGTAGAGTCGGGCCTGAGCGTCGAAGCAGAAGTTTTCGAGGGCGGACACTACATCGACATCGGCACCCCGAAAAACCTGCTCAAGGCCGTGCAGAAAGAACTGCTGACCGGAGCGCGCTCTTCCCCTTGATTAGGGGTTGGCGATTCGGGCTGGTAAGGTATCTGCATGGATACCAGAAGACGGCAGATCTCCAAGGTGCTCTCGGTAATCCCGGCATTTGCCGCCCTGTATTCGTGGCCCGACTGGTCGCCATGGGCCAGTAACCTCGCCGGCGCAGGCAGCAGGGACTCGCGCATAGCAGACACCTACGCAACCAGGTTCCCGGAAGAAGACGACCTCCAATTCCTGACCGGCGTGCTGCCTGACACGCCGGCCGCCCTGGCCGACGCGATTTCCAGAGACTTCGAGCTTCGCTCGGTCGTCGATATCGAGGGCTGGATCCTCTCCCGCACGGAGTGCCGATACATGCTGCACTTGCGTCGGTGTGCCGAATGATTCTGGATTTCCGTGACGCCAGCCTTCCGGAGCGTATCGAGACAGATATCTGCATAGTCGGCGCAGGCGCGGCTGGGATTACCATCGCCCGATCGCTGATTTCCAGCGGACTGCGGGTCGTCCTGCTCGAAGCCGGCGGACGCGAGTTCGATCCGGACGGGCAGGCACTCTACAGCGGCCCGGTCTCGGGGCGCGACTACTACCCGCTGGATAGCTGTCGACTGCGTTATTTTGGCGGCACGACCAATCACTGGAACGGCTTTTGCCGGCCCCTGGATGCGATGGATTTTGAAAGCCGTGACTGGGTTCCCGACTCCGGTTGGCCGATTGCAGCTGCAGACCTGAGCCGGCACCGCGCCCAGGCGCACGATATCCTGGCGCTTGGCGCGGTTGAGTATGACCCGCAGCGCTGGCGTGAGGGTGCTTTTGATTTTCCGGCCTGGGACCCCGCCCGATTCGAAACGGTGGGCTGGCGGGTGAGCACGCCAGTGCGTTTCGGATCAACATTCTTCGATGAGCTCGACCGCGCCGAGAACGTCCAGGTCTACCTTCACGCGAACGTCACACACGCCGCGCTCAATGGAGCGGAAGATCGAGTCGAGGCGCTCACCGTGACCGATCTTGCTGGCAAAATTCAGCGTGAGTACCGAGCCCTAACCTTCGTGCTTGCCACTGGCGGCATCGAGAACGCGCGTCTCCTTCTGAACTGGCATGCACGCGCGGGTGGCGGCTTTGGCAATGACCATGATCTCGTGGGCCGATATTTCATGGAGCACCCGCACACGGACGGCGCCGGTCTGGTCATTGGCCGTAATGACGAAGCCATCAACAACGCCTCGGGGTTCGAGCAGAGTTTCCAGGTGCCCGAACTGCTCTCCGCGGCCGCGGTGTCGGCCGCCGAACAGGCGGATGCGAAGATTCTGAACGCCTCAGTACTGCCGATGCCCACGTCCGGCACACGGTTTCTTGATGGTGCGCGGCATCTGCACGCCATGTGGGACGCGTTGAAGTCGGGCGCGGCGCGCGAAGTTGCGGAAGAGCTTACGGGCATCGTGCTCAATCCCGGGGGGGCGGCGAGGGCCGTGAGATCGCGCATGACCGGGGATGAGATACCCGCGTTCTCATTGCGGGTCATCTCTGAGCAGGCGCCTAACCCATCGAGTCGAGTCCAACTCAGTTCGACCCTCGATGAGCTCGGACTCTACCAGGCTTCTCTGCACTGGCAGCTGTCCGAGATCGACAAAACCACCATACGTCACGCGGTGCTCACATTCGCAATGGAGGCAGGGCGCCTCGGGCTTGGCCGCGTGTACATTCCCGACTGGTTGCAGGAGGATGCGCCTGCGCTTTTCCCTGAGGAGACCATGATCTTCGGCGGACATCACCACATGGGGACCACTCGCATGTCCAACTCACCCACAGATGGCGTCGTCGACGCCAACTGCAGAGTGCATGGCCTGCAGAACCTGTATGTGGCCGGCAGCAGTGTGTTCCCTACTGGCGGCTATGCGAATCCCACGCTGACGATCGTCGAGCTGGCACTGCGCCTGGCCACCAACCTCAGGGCATGACGACCACTCCAGACACCCACCTCCCTTCGTCGACCGACCAGACCCCAGCAGGACTGCCCGGCCGGGTGGTTGCGCTCGACGGCCTCAGGGGTATTGCAGCGCTGATCGTGGTTTTCTACCACTTCTCGTGCCTGTTCATCCCCGAGTTGACATGGCGCATGGCCTCGACGACTCACGCGCTGTCCCACACGCCGCTGGCGATCTTCTGGAACGGCCCCTTCGCCGTCTCCGTGTTCTTCGTGTTGTCCGGCTTCGTCATGGCTGGCGCCGCCGAAAGACGGCATGGCGCACTCCTGGCGAATACGCTGACACGCTACGTGCGCCTGGCAGTGCCTGTCACCGCGAGCGTCATCTTCGCGTGGATTCTCCTGATGGTGTTTCCGACGGCAACGAGCGCTTTCGTCGCACAACAGGTCGAACCGACCGTGTGGGCCGACTACACCTATCAGGGGGACATTCCGGGCTTCGGCCGGGCGCTGCTCGACGGGCTTGTCGTGAATTTTCTTCGCGGCGGGTCCATGTTCAACAACGTCCTGTGGACCATGCAGATCGAGCTCATTGGCTCGGTGGCCTTATACCTTCTGTACTGGGCGACCTCGGGCAAAGCTCGCCTGATTGTACTGGTGGCCGCCGGGCTCGCGATTTTCGTCTTCTTCCGTCCGGCCTACCTGGCATTCGTCCTTGGGGCGATCATTTTTGAGTTTCATAGTCGCAACAGCTTCGCCACCTTGCGCCCGGTACTTGCCTGGTGCCTGATGTTCGTAGGCATTGCGCTGGGAGCACCGGGCGCCGGTTTCGCCGAACGGGTGGGGCTCGCCGGCCTCCCCGGCCGCCTTACGCTCGGTAATGCCGAGGGGCTCGTCCCCGTTTTCGCGGCCGCGGCACTGATCAGTGCGGTGATGTCCCTGCCTGCGCTCCGGCGCCTGTTCGGGTGGGCACCTTGGCAATGGCTGGGCCGCATATCCTTTGCCCTGTACTTGGTACATGCACCGTTGCTGTACACTGTGGCGGCGGCAGCGTGGGTGCGTCTGGATGTCGGTCTTGGCTGGCTGTTCCTGGGCTTCATGAGCAGCGTGCTCTTGATTTCGCACCTGTTTACGGTGGCAGTCGACGAGCCCACCCTCAGACGCCTGTCCGCACTCCGCGCCTGGCTGGCGCCGCTGGATCGCAGGCTCGCAGTGCAGCGTGCAGTGTGATCCAGGTTGAGGAAAAACCCCTCCAGGCGCGCCATAATTCGTTGTCAGGACAACTTCCGCCCTCATTGATTACCTCTCTCAAGTCACTTCATCAGAGCCCATTGCAATGTTCCGCTATCGAGAAGACGCACGAATCCAGTCGTTCAGGGAAATGCTGTCTTTGATGAGGGAAGACAAGCGGGTGAACGATCGAAGTTTCCTGCGACCCGGCATGCAGGCCATGATGATGTACCGGTTTGGCGTCTGGCAGACGAGCCTCAAGCGCGGGGTGGCGAGCGCCATCGCCTACCGCCTGTATCGATTTATGCACATTTATGTGCGCAATTTTTACGGGATCGAGCTTTACGCGACAGCCAAGATCGGCAGAAGGCTGCGCATCGCTCACCAAAGCGCAATCGTGCTTCACCCGCAAGTGGTCATGGGCGACGACTGTCTGATCCGGCAGGGTGTGAGTATCGGCCGAGCGTCCAACCACGGCGAAGGATAGGAAATCCAACAGCCTTCACCGCAATATCCCTTCGCCCCGGGGG